>JASBYX010000029.1 GCA_029983755.1 Anaerovoracaceae bacterium | reverse complement strand
TCGACGCAAGGGGCATGTTGATCGTAGTGATGGATTTGTCGCAAGGCTCATGCCACGCATGGTGTTGACCTTGCTGCAGACCTTGTCGCAAGGCATGTGCCAATCGCAGTGCTGACTTCGACGCAAGGGGCATGTTGATCGTAGTGATGGATTTGTCGCAAGGCTCATGCCAACCGTAGTGCTGAACTTGCCTGCGGACTTTGTCGCAAGGCCCATGCCAATAAAAAAGAATCAAAAATGAATAATTCTATAATAAAATGCATTATTCCATTGATTTATCTTCGGACAAACTCTATAATTACTTATAGATAAAATATTGTCAAACTTAATTTTCTGATAGGAGGACGGTGTAATGAGCAAAAATTGCTGCTGCGGAAACAGCAAGAAGGACCAGTTCCCCGAACTGGCGCCAACTATGGAAAAATATGCTAATACTCCCGGGAGTCTGATTACTATTTTGCAGAAGGCCCAAGAGATATACGGCTATCTATCTATTGATGTCATCAATTACATTTCTGACTGCACGGGCATCAAACCCGCTAAGATTTATGGGGTAGCTACTTTCTATGCCCAGTTTAGATTGCAGCCGATAGGTAAGAATTTGGTAATGCTATGTCAAGGAACAGCATGTCATGTAAACGGTTCAGAGATGATCGAAGAGTCGGTATGCGAATACCTTGAAATTCAGGATGGTGAAACCACTCCTGATGGATTATTCACGCTAAATAATGTGGCATGTCTTGGGTGTTGTTCCCTTGCACCTGTAATGATGGTAAGAAGCAGCGAGGGGGATGAGACCTATGGCAACTTGACTAAGGATAAAGTAAAGAAGATCTTAGACGAGATTAGAGCTAGAGGTTAGGAGGATACCATATGAAAGTTGTTATTGGGCAAGGAAGCTGTGGTATTGCCACCGGAGCTAAGAAAACTGAAGCTGAGTTCAGGAAGCAACTTGCTGATCACGATGTTGATGTTAAACTTGATTTCGCAGGATGCGTAGGTACATGTTATCTTGAACCTATAGTAGACGTATATGAGGATAACGGCAAGGACTTCACACGCTACATAATGGTTCAGCCTGAAAAGGTGGAAAAGATCGTAGAAGAGCATCTAAAGGGTGGCAAGCCTGTAAAGGAATATGCAATATCCGATGAGGATAAGCAGTTCATAAGTAAACAAAAGAGAGTGGTTCTCAGAAACTGCGGACTTATAAATCCTGAAAATATTGAAGAATATTTGGCCGTGGGTGGATATGAGGCAACAAAGAAAGTTGTAACCACAATGAGCCAAGAAGATGTAATAGAGGAAATAAAGGCATCAGGTCTTAGAGGCCGTGGGGGAGCAGGGTTCCCCACATGGTTTAAATGGAACGCTGCGAAGAGCAATCCGGGAACTGAAAAGTACATAGTCTGTAACGCGGATGAGGGTGACCCGGGTGCCTTCATGGACAGATCGGTTTTAGAGGGTGACCCTCACGCCGTAATTGAAGGAATGATTATCGGAGGATATGCTATGGGAGCTTCCGAAGGGATCATTTACTGCCGTGCAGAGTATCCGCTTGCGATCAAGAGGCTTGAGCTTGCCATGGAGCAGGCTCGTGATAGAGGGTACCTTGGGGATGATATTTTTGGCTCCGGGTTCCACTTTGATATGAGGATTAAGGCCGGTGCCGGTGCGTTTGTATGTGGTGAGGAGACTGCTCTCATCGCTTCTCTTGAAGGGGAGCGTGGGATGCCGAGGCTCAAGCCGCCGTTTCCTGCTCAGAAAGGATACTGGCAGAAACCTACTAACATCAACAACGTAGAAACCTTCGCCAACGTCCCATGGATAATCGTAAACGGAGGTAAGGCCTTCGGATCCATGGGAACAGAAAAATCCAATGGAACAAAGGTATTCGCCCTAGCAGGTAAGATAAAGAAGGGTGGTCTTGTGGAAGTTCCTATGGGATTGCCACTTAAGGATGTAATATTCGGAATAGGTGGAGGAATTAAGAAAGATAAGGAGTTTAAAGCAGTTCAGATGGGTGGACCATCAGGAGGATGCATACCTGATAAACTTATAGAAACTCCTGTAACATATGAAGATATCAACAAAACAGGTGCAATAGTCGGCTCAGGTGGTATGATCGTAATGGACGAGGATACCTGCATGGTTGACATGGCAAGATACTTCCTTGACTTTACAAAGAAGGAATCATGTGGTAAGTGTAACTACTGCCGTGTTGGGACCAAGAGAATGCTGGAAATTCTTGAGAGAATCACTCAGGGAAAGGGAAAGGATGGAGACATAGAACTTCTTGAAGAGCTCGCCGGAAAGATCAAAGACGGCTCTATGTGCGGTCTTGGACAGACAGCTCCAAATCCTGTACTTACGACCCTAAAGTATTTTAGAAATGAGTATGAAGACCACATTTATAACCATAAGTGTACAGCAGGCTCCTGCAAGGCATTGATACACTACATCATCAAAGATAACTGCGTTGGATGTACAGCATGTGCAAGAAAATGTCCTGTTGGAGCTATCTCAGGTGAACCTAAGGGACAGCATGTAATAGACCAAGAAAAATGTATCAAGTGCGGCAAGTGCGAAGAAACTTGTAGGTTTGATGCTATTTACAGAGAGTAGGAGGAAGTCATATGAACAAATTTAGATTGAATATAGATGGCAAAGAAGTATTCGGACTTCCCGGTCAGACAATTCTTGAAGTTGCAAGGGAGAACGATATTTTCATTCCGACTCTTTGCTATGATGAGCGAACAGCCATCTACGGATCATGCGGAATATGCGTAGTTGAAGTTGAAGGAAATCCTAAACTTCTGAAATCCTGTGCAACAGAAATTTCCAACAACATGATCGTAATGACAAATACAGATAGGGTTTTAGAATCGAGAAAAACCAATCTGGAACTTTTGTTGTCAGACCACCAGGGTGATTGTGTAGCTCCATGTAAGCTCGCATGTCCGGGACATACAGATTGTCAAGGATATGTTGGTCTTGTTGCAAATGGAGAGCACGATAAAGCCAACGAGCTGATCAAGGAGAGAATACCTCTACCTGCATGTATCGGACGAGTATGTCCACATCCTTGTGAAGATGCTTGTAGGCGTGGACTTGTGGAAGAACCTATAAGTATAGCAATGATAAAGCGTTTTGCAGGTGAATACAATTTGGCCGGAGAAGAAGTATTCATGCCTGATATCGCTGAAGATACAGGCAAGAGAGTGGCTATCATCGGTGGAGGTCCTATGGGTCTTTCATCTGCATACTTCCTCAGACAGAAGGGCCATGATGTTACAATCTTTGAAAGCATGCCTAAATTAGGTGGTATGCTTAGATATGGCATCCCTGAGTACAGACTTCCAAAGGAAGTTCTGGATATGGAAATTGCTATAATCGAGCACATGGGAGTTGAAATGATCCCTAACACAAAGGTTGGCAAAGACATTCCTTTCGAAACGATAAGAGAAGACTTTGATGCAGTAATCATGGCAATCGGTGCTTGGAAATCAACAGGGGTTGGATGCAAAGGCGAAGATGCAGAGGGCGTATGGGGAGGTATAGACTTCCTTAGAAAGGTTGTGAGAAACGAACCTATAAACCTTGGCAAAAAGGTTGCTATCGTAGGCGGCGGAAACACCGCAATGGACGCATGTAGAACTGCTGTAAGACTGGGTGCTGACAAGGTTTACAACGTATATAGAAGAACCAAAGACGAGATGCCTGCTGACATGATCGAAATCGAAGAGGCTGAGGAAGAAGGCGTAATCTTTAAGAACCTTACAAATCCTCTGGAAATCGTGAAGGACGAAAACGGTCATGTGAAGGAAATGATCCTCCAAGTTATGGAACTCGGAGAGCCTGACGCCTCCGGCAGGAGAAGACCTATACCTGTTGAGGGTAAAACAGAAACTGTTGAAGTCGACAATGTAATTCTTGCAATCGGACAAGCCGTGGATGCTGAATATTTTGAGCTTGAGAAAACCAGAAAGAAGGGAATTGCATACGACCCTGAAACCTTTGCAACTTCTATGGAAGGAGTATTTGCAGGAGGAGATTGCGGTAACGACAAAATATCTATAGCTATCGAGGCAATTTCCGATGCTAAGAAGGTTGCTGCTATCGTTGACAGGTATCTGGATGGAGAGGACGTTAAATACGAGGCTCCATACTATGTTACTAGGGATGACATCACTGAAAAGACTTTCGAAGATAGGGAGAGATTGTTCAGAGAAAAGGCAGCCCAGTTATCAGCTAAGGAGAGGAAGGATAACTTCACTGAAATAATCTATGATGGATTGACAGAAGATCAGGCAATTGCAGAGGCAAACAGATGTCTTCAGTGCGGTTGCCACGACTACTTCGAATGTAAGCTCATCGACTACTCAAACCTATATAATGTTGAGCCGGAAAGGTGGGCAGGTGAAAAGAGCCTTGTAGATTTCGAAGATGAGCATCCATTTATAGTTAGGGATCCAAACAAATGCATCAAGTGTGGCCTTTGCGTGAGAGTCTGTGACGAAGTTATGGGCAGGGCAGCTTTAGGTCTAGTTCACAGAGGATTTGATACGGTTGTTAAACCGGCTCTAGAAGGACCTTTGTGCGAATCAGGATGCGATTCTTGCGGACAGTGTGTAGCACTTTGCCCAACGGGAGCAATACAGGAGAAACTTTCTATTACCAAGGAAGTTCCCCTTGAAAATGACCACGTAACAACAACCTGTTCATTTTGTTCTGTGGGATGCACCTTTGACCTTGAATATCACGGTGACATGCTCATCAAGGCAAATCCTCGAAAAGACGGTGCAGTAAACGAAGGTCTGTGCTGCGGAAAAGGAAAATGGGGATTTGACGGAGCTGTTTTGGAAGGAAAGATCGTAGATCCATTGATCAAGGATGGCAAAGAGTTTAGACCTACAGATTACCATGAAGCTTTAGTTCTAGCTTCAAAGAAACTTCAGAGCATCAAGGCAAGACATGGAGCAGGTTCACTCGCCGTTGCAATTTCAGATAGGTACACAAACGAAGAAGCCTACGTGATGAAGAAAATGGCTAGGACACTTGGAGCTAAGGTGTTCAGCTTTAACAACAGACACAATGGACTTGCTGATGTTTATGGCCATGATGCTACTCCAAACACCATTAACGAGCTTCTTTCCACGAATATGATAATCACCGTAGGGTTCATGAAATACAAGAACCCGGTAATCTGGAATAAGATCAAGCAGGCTCACGAGGCCGGAGTGAGGGTTGTGGTTTTGGGCACAGCTGAAACTAACAAGTTCTTCGACTTTGCAGATGAGATTATAGAGGTGGGAGATGACCTTACAGCACTTAAGGGAGTTGCAAAAACTTTGATCGCTGCAGGGAAAACCACTGATGCTGAAGGGTTCGAGGAGTTTAAGGCAAGCCTAGAAAATGTGGAAGTTTCCGATGACATTGCTAAGATTGCACAGGATTATGTTTCAGCAAAGAAAGCCATGATCGTATATCAACAAAATATTTTGTCGGTGGAGGCTGCTACTCTTATCGGAAATATTGCGGTAATTTCAGGTCATATAGGCTCTCCAAGGGATGGAATCCTGATGGTGAAGTCCAAGAACAATTCACAGGGTCTTGTGAATATGGGAATAAAGGCCGGCCCTGAGGCTCTTGAGGGAGTTAAGGGACTCATAATTTTCGGAGAAGAGGCAACAGTGGAATTGCCGGATCTTGACTTCTTGATGGTTTCTGATACCCATATTACAGAGACCGGAAAGAAAGCGGATGTGTTCATACCGGGAACAGGATTTGCCAGCACAGATGGAACATTCACTAATACAGAAAGAAGACTCCTTCCTGTAGAAGCGGCAATCGATGAAGATGTGGATCTTAGAAACTGGGAGATTGCAGCAGAGATTGCATATATCTTTGAAGAGGATTATATGTTCCAAGACGAAATGGATATCTCAAGGGAAATGGACGATCAGCTGCCACTTTACAAGTATGCTGAAATGGGAGAAATCTTTGGAGGCGTTTTGAAACCTATTGATCCTAAGATCGTGACTGTGGAAGATTCGAAACTCATCGATGAGATGCCAGTTTCAGACGCTTTAATGCAGTCCATAATCTACAGACTTCCGGAAGTAGTGGAGTGCTAGAAACTCTAAAGAAACTCTAAAGCAACGCTAAAGCAATTTGTCTTCTGAGAGGCACTAGGCGATAAAATTCAAGATCTTTAAGTTGGAACGGTGGCGTTCACAGCTTAATTAAAAAAGGAGAAGGTCGATGACACATAATAAGGTGTGTAGATTGGCCTTCTCCTTTGTTTTAATTACTTAAGCCGGCGTATGGGAAATCCGTTACTTTAATTTCCCAACTAAACTGAAGCTATTTTGATGTTTTGGCTAGACTCTTATTACTTCAAGCCCTTTATGAAATCAAATGGAACGATGAATTTATCACCTTTCTTATAGGCTGCAAAAGTTAGTTCACCATCTGTTTTCTTACCCTTATCGTTGAGTGTGTAAGAATTTGAATCAGCCTTCAAGGTGTACTTGGCACTACCCTTGGAAAGAACAGCTCTTGTGGATTTGTCCTTCTCTGTTATGGTAACCTTATACCCCTTCCCCTTGGCAGCCTTTTCAAGATCCACAGGTGCAACAAACTCAGTTTTCTTAAAGTTTTGTCCTCTATCATTAATGTTATCTGTGGCTGTAAACATCAAGGAAGTGTATAGTAGCTTAGCATTGGAAAGCTGCTCTTTTGCTGTATCATCGGCAAGTTTTGTAACCATCTCTGCACCTTTTTCAGGGTCTTTGCCATAAGCATCTTTGATTTTGTCAACCTCTTTGAGCATCTTCTTGTGCATTAGCTTTTCTTGATACTGCCAGAACTCCTTAACGCCCTTGCCAAGGAAGGCTCTGTCAGAAGTCGCTAAAGTATCGTTTCTCTTGAAAATCCAGTAAGCACTCTTTGTGTTGTACTGAGAACCGTCAACGTGATAAGCATCATTTGTCTCGGTGATTCCGCTGAAAGAAGGTACAAACACGGAGCCTTCGGCGTTACCCATGCAGAGCCACTGTAGACAGCTTGTTTTCTTAGGCAGTTTATCAAATATCTGGATCGCATGTATGTCAGAGGAACGAGTAACTCCAATAGGTCTCATATTTCCCGGAGTCTCAGGATCTTCCGCATTGAGCTTATCGATAACAGCCTTATATGCATCGGTTTTTTCGCTGTCAGGAACGTCCATAGCATAAGGGGTATCTTGGAACCTATTCCTATACATATCGAATACCTGTTGCATCTTTACCTTTTCATCAGGCTTGTAGAAGAGGGGATAGAAGGTGTCGTTGTTGTAGTCCTCAGTGTTGCTAGGGGCTAGAACCTTTTTACCCACCCAAGTCCTCATATTTGAATACTCATCTCTTTTGTTGTCGCTAACGGATTTTGCCAGATTGTACTGATCACCGTCTTTTACAGCACCAACCTTGTCGATTGTTGCAAACAAATCCTTTGAGAATACATAATTATTCTTATCGTTTTGATCTACAGCACCGATCATGAACTGATTTCCGAAAACCGAAACCATGTCTGTAGGCATCTTCATTGCAGCATATGTATGACCACCGTATATTTCAAATATCCATGCCTCTTTCTTGTCAGCAAAGAACAAAATATTCCCCTCCGAGGAGCCGTATTTATCCACAAGCTTTGCGAGCAAATCTACAGCTTCCCTTGAAGTTTTAACTTGGCAGGCGATGAGGCCAGGAAGAATTGCTTCCCTCAGACCGATGTCCACAAAGGGATCCTGTTCCAGGTATTTGTCGCTAGGGTCTGCAGAAATCGTTCCCACAACTGCAACCCCGTACTCGTTGGTACAGCATGCAGGGTACATGCCATCTCCCGCATCAGATGAGTCAGGAACATAGGTGTATTTATATGTTTTTTCTGGGAGTGGTACCTTGAAGTTTTCCATGCCTTCCCCCGTATCAACAAAATATCTGCCTTTCTCGGTTTTTGCTGGCTCTACCTTATACATTTTGTTGTAGGCACCACTACCTTGGTCTTCGCTTCTGGCAATTACTGTCGTCCCGTCTTCGCTGACATCTTTTCCCACGTACATCCCGGTGCATGCCCATGAGGGGGTAGCTAATGCGAAGAGCCCAACAAGAGCCATAGCAGTCGTTCTAAAAATGCCTTTCATTTCAACTTTCCTCCTCATATTATTGAATTAAAATTATCTTATCCTTATTTTAACACCAAATTGACAAGAATGTAACAAAAACATTCCCCGGCACAAAATTTTTATTCATTGATTTTGAGGTATAAAGATAGTAATATTTATTGGGAGGAAAAAACATGGTAAAGAAAAAGAACGAAAAGATCAAAGACCTTATGTTTCAGCCGAAGAGCGGGTGGCTCCAGCTGAAAGATAAGGAAATGAAAGAAGTTTTAAAATATAACGAGGATTACAAGGCCTTTCTTGATAACGCAAAGACAGAAAGGCTGGCATCAGCAGAGATAATAAGACAGGCAAAAGCCGCGGGATTTGTTGACTTGGAAGAACTTGTAAAGGGTGGCAAGAAGCTCAAAGCAGGCACCAAGGTACTTGTAAACAACAAGGACAAATCAATCGGCCTCTTTGTGATGGGTAAGAAGCCCCTTGAAGAGGGCATGAGACTTGTCGGTGCCCACATAGATTCCCCAAGACTTGATTTTAAACCCAATCCAATATATGAGGATGGTCACATAGCCCTTGGTAAGACTCACTACTACGGTGGAGTGAAGAAGTACCAGTGGACAACATTACCTTTGGCAATTCACGGTGTTTTGTACAAGAAAGATGGTGAAAAGGTTACTGTAGCCATTGGTGACAAACCGGATGATCCGGTGTTTTGTGTTACCGATCTTCTCATACACCTTTCCAAAGCCCAGATGCAGAAGACTATGGCAGAGGGCGTGACAGGTGAGATGATGAATGTGGTTCTGGGGAATATTCCGCTGAAGGACGAGGAGGAAGGAAAGGCTGTTAAGCTGGGAGTACTTGCTCTTCTCATGGAGGAATACGGCATCGTGGAAGAAGACTTCCTCATGGCTGAAATCGAAGTAGTTCCTGCTGGAAATGCGAGGGATTTGGGTCTTGATAGGTCCATGGTACTGGCTTATGGTCAAGATGACAGAGTTTGTGCATATGCAACCCTGAACGCTATTTTGCAGGTGGAAAACCCTGAGTACACAGCATGTGGTCTGTTTATGGATAAGGAAGAAATCGGATCTTACGGAAACACGGGAATGGATTCCTACTTCCTGGAGAACACTATCCACGAACTGATTGCCCTTGAAGGAGATCACTCGTCCCTGAAAGTTAGAAGAGCTATGAAGAATTCTAAGGTTCTTTCTGCCGACGTTACGGCGGCCTTCGATCCTGATTTCCCTGAAGTTATGGAAAAACAAAACACTTGCTATCTCGGCTTTGGTGTTGCAGTTTCAAAGTACGGCGGTTCAGGCGGAAAGGGCGGTTCCAACGATGCCAACGCTGAATTTCTGTCCGAACTAAGGAAGATTTTTGCCGACAACGATGTTGTATGGCAGATGGGTGAACTTGGCAAAGTCGATGCAGGTGGCGGTGGTACCATTGCATTTCTCCTGAGCAGATATGGAATGGAAGTAGTTGACTGTGGTACCCCTGTTTTGAACATGCACTCACCATACGAGCTGTCTTCAAAGGTTGATAACTACATGACAATGAAAGCATATAGGGCATTTATGAGATAG
Organism: Anaerovoracaceae bacterium; assembly: GCA_029983755.1. Taxonomy (GTDB): domain Bacteria; phylum Bacillota; class Clostridia; order Peptostreptococcales; family Anaerovoracaceae; genus S5-A14a. The sequence goes on along the minus strand of JASBYX010000029.1, from coordinate 11,384 downwards.
GGGATTCATGGATAATAATTCAAAATACAATGTTCAAGAGCATAGCACTGACATGAAATTTGAAACTAAGAAATCTTCAAAAAAAGGGATAATAATTTGTTCTTTGGTTGTGTTAGTTCTGATTTTGTGTGCAGTAGGATATTTTGTTTACACAAGTAAGTCAAATACGGAAACATCTCCTAAAAATGACGATGTTTCTGTTGAAAAGAAAGAAACTAAGGCAGATGATGGAGAGGCTTCGAAGAATGGTTCTGATGAGATAAAAAGTTATAAGGATATATCCAAAAATGTGTTTGACACAATAAAGGAGGAAGGTAAGAACCAGGTTGAATTGGCTATCAAGGAGAAATTGCAGGTTGACGAAAAGTTTGATGTGGTAGGGCAAGATATAAATCTATACAAGGTGTTTGAGTCAAAAGCTACCGAGAAAAATATCCCGTTTATAATCTATACTATATATAAGGCGGATGTTCATGTACAGGCGAAGGGGACAGGTGAGAAGAAAACAGAAACTCATTATTTTGCCGTGAAAACTGTAAATTACAGAAAAGAAGGTAGTGAAATTCGTTACGACATGGATAATTTTTCAACCCTTATTAATGTGGATGAGAAGGAAGCCAATGATCCAGGGGACAATTGGAGAGAAATCAAAATATAAATTTCCCGGAGGTCATAATGCCTGGACGTCATCATGATAGTATAAATCTCATATTATGTATTTTACAGTATGTGTATGACATTCAACTGAATACGATTTAAAGGCTATGCGCCCGTTCGTGATTTGCAAATTTGCAAGGAAGGAACGGGCGCCGTTATTTTGTTGAAACAATCCCCGACAGCCACTTGTTTGCCTCAGTTTACACGCACCTTTCTTACAAACTAAGGGAAAATTTTATGGTACTATTAAGTATAAAAAATTTAAATAACTTAAAAGAAAGGATAGTGTAATGAAAAAAGTATTGATTTGCTTGATGCTCTGCCTTCTGACGTGCAGTTTGTTCGCCATAAGCGGATTTGCAGAGGAAAACGGAGCACCAAAGAAACCGACTTCAGAGGGCAATTATGAATCTGAAGGAAAAATTTTGGAAAAGGGAGTTACTGCTACTCCTGATATGAACGAGGCTGCAGGAGCAGGGGTGAAAACTGATGTAAAGGTAGATGCACCATATACAGTTGATCCGGATCCAAACAGTCTGACAATTTCTGTAGTCGATCTCACTGAATGGAACACTTCCCCATTTCTTGTAGCTAAGAAAATGCCTGAAGAAGAGCAGAAAAATGCCGGGGAAAACGATCCGAATGTGTGGACGAAAATGAATACGGATTACTATTATACAGCATCCATACCTAAGAAGTCTGCTAAGGATGGCGCAAATAATCCACCAATAACTATTAAACTTTACAGCAAAGCAAAACCGGGTGAGGTAGTTGAGGCTATAACAGTAAATCCCGGTGATGAGCACCTTACTTTCAACACTCTCATGAATAAGTACAATGAGAAAGTAGCTCAAGAATACAAGAAAAAGTATAATGAGGATTTGCCTGAGGATATAATCACAGCCGAAAATATTTACTTCAATTATAATCTAGATGGTGTTCCTACTCTAAGAACGAGCCCTATAAGAATAATTTCAAAGGTAATAAGCAATTTCACTTTGCCTGGAAGAAAAAATATGAATGTAAATGCTGAACAGGTAGTAATACCTAAGGTGACAGGGCTGGTAACATCATACAGAGCTATAGATCCGGATAATCCGTTATATGATGATAATAAGAATGATGCTAAAACAGACACATATAAACCTAATGGTAAAGAGACTGATATAGCAACTCACAAAATATACGGCCATGACGGTGAAGTGTTTACACCTTCCAATCCCCGTGAATTCTCTGACTACATTCTATACCAGCAATCTCCGGAAACCGGAAAAGGAAAAAAGATAAATACATTGCCGGTTGGAACTAAGTGGCAGGACCACGGTTTTAACAACCGAGGAGTTAAGAGAATCAGAGAGATTATATCTGAGGATCAGACACAGAGAATAAGTGTTTGGGTTAAGAATCCGTCAAAAAAAGCTTGGGAAGGACAGGACGATTCCTCTAGAATCCTATATAAGGATGCTACGGATATATCGACAGATGGATATACAAAGGTCTTTGAGACTGAAGTACCTTCAGGAAAAGCAAACACCAAAGTGCTTCCTAACAAAACATTTACAGTTGATGGACAAACCTTTACTGCGGAGACAAATAACAAGAACAGCCACTCATCAATTTCAAATCTTCCGGAAGGAAAAGTTCTCACAATTTATACCGGAGATATCAAGGACCCTGTAACAAATACAATGTATGGCGGAACTGTAAATACCCTTTTGACTAACGATTTCCACCCTAGTGAGGAAGTTGTTCACTACTATGTGAAGGCTGGGAAAGTTGTGGTTAACTATGTGGACGAGAAGGGTAATGTAATTAAGGAACAGGTTGAAGATACGCCAAAGAGTAAGGTTGGCACAAAATACGATACTGCCGTTGATAATCGTCCGGATAAGATCGAAAAGGATGGCAAGGTGTACGAAAGAGTTCCTGCCAAGACAACAGGTAAAGAAAACGGAAAGGTTATAGGGGGAACTACTGTTGTAACTTATGTTTACAGAGAAGTCCAGAAAGAGGAGCCGCCGGCACCAAAGCCACCGAAGCCTGAACCGCCAAAGGAGGAGCCGCCGGCACCTCAGCCACCGAAGCCTGAACCGCCAAAGGAGGAGCCGCCGGCACCAAAGCCGCCGAAGCCTGAACCGCCAAAGGAGGAGCCGCCGGCACCTCAGCCACCAAAGGAAGAACCGAAGAAACCGGAGACACCTAAGGCAAATCAGCCAAAGACAAATGCTCCTAAGGCACCGGAGAGAAAGAAGGCTAATACTCCTAATACCGGTGATGATAACATGCTTTATGTATTAAGCCTTTTTGGAATAGCTTCCGCTGTAGGAATTCTCCTTATTGGAAGAAGACAGAACAAAGAAGGAAAACTTCTCTAGTATAACAAACTAGCCAAATGAAAAAATCGCCCAGATCATGAAATCTGAGCGATTTTTTCATACTCTCATGAATTATAATGATAATCCGAAATACCAATAATAACCATAAAGTTGGTTTTTCACTATTGCTCAATCAGCTCTCTAGCGTTTTCCAATGTAGCCTCTGTAATCTTAACTCCACCCAAAAGCCTTGCAATTTCCCTGACTTTATCTTCGCCTTTAAGCTCCTCTACAAAGGTAAAGGTCTCTGCTTCATCTGACTCCTTGTAGATCCTGTAGTTATGATCACCTTTGGCTGCAATTTGAGGAAGATGGGTGATCGAAATAACCTGATGATTTGTTCCAAGTTCTTTCAGCTTATCTCCAACAATACTGGCTGTTACACCACTGATTCCCGTATCAACTTCATCGAAGATCAGGGTGGAAATACTCTCAAACTCTGCTGTTATAGCCTTTATGGCAAGCATAATCCTAGAAACCTCACCACCTGAGGCAACCTTGGCGAGGGGCTTAAGAGGTTCACCTTTGTTGGTCGTTATGAATAGCTCAACTTCATCCATTCCTTTAGGAGTAGGGGACTTAAGAGGCTCAATTCTAACTTCCAGATCTGCATCCTTAAAATTGAGCTGTGATAACTGCTTGACTACAGATTTTGAGAGACTTTTACCCGTCGAAACCCTAGCCGAAGTAAGGTGTTTTGCTGCATCGTACAGAAGTGAACGGGACTCTTCAAGATCTTCTTTTAATCTATCTTTTTCTGCATCAAAATTTTCAACCTTGTCAATCTTGTCGTTTAGCTCATCTCTGTATTTGAGGATTTCAGGGATAGTGTTCCCATACTTCTTCTTTAGGCTATCTATGAGAGAGAGTCTTTCCATAGTCTGATCCAGCTCAGACGGTGAGAAATTGCTTGAATCCAAAATATCCTTAAGGGATGTGATTGCTTCCCCCAGATTAATGGAAACGTTGTCAAGATCCTGTGCCAAACTGGAAAGTTCATCCGTGAAGCCGGAGATATTTCCAAGGGAAGAAACAGCACTTCCTAAAAGTGAGTCCGCCGACACATCTCCTCCGCTGAGATACTCGTAAGCGGCTGCTAAACCCTGGGTGATACCCTCAGCGTTCTGCAAGAAATTCATTCTTTCTTCAAGTTCATCATCCTCATTTACAACTAGATTAGCTTGGTCAATCTCATCAATCGCATAGGAATAGTAGTCTGATTTTGCACGGTCTTCTTTGATTGAAGAAACTAACGCATTGTAATCATTTTTAAGTCTGGTAAACTTGTCATAGGCATTGCTATATTCCCGATAAGCTAGCAAAACATCTCGCCCGCCGAAGGTGTCCAAAAGATCAATGTGTGTCTCCGGGTCGAGAAGGGAGGTGTTGTCGAACTGCCCATGGATTTGAGCATGCTTTTCGGCTAACGAAACAAGGCGTCCCAGAGGCACGCCGTTTCCATTTATCTTGCACTGATTCTTACCGTTTGAGGTAATCTCTCTAGTTATTTTATAATCAACTCCGTCGAAACTTGCATCCATTTCAATATATGCCTTATTGGAGCCATGCCTTATGAATGTTGCGTCTGCACGGCTTCCAAGGGCAAGGCTTATGGCTGTTGCTACGACGGATTTACCTGATCCGGTTTCACCTGTAATGATATTGAGCCCGGAATGAAAGTTAAATTCCGTGTTCTTAATTATGGCGAAATCACGAATTTTGATAGATTTGATCATATTGACAGATTTCTCTTTGTGATGAGGTCATCCAAAATTCCCAAAATTTCTTTGGTATTGTTCTCATCATCCACAATGAGGAGAAGAGTGTTGTCTCCGGCCACACTGCCTACAAGGTGAGGAAGACCGATAGAGTCAACTGCTTCTCCTGCAGCATGACCGCAGCCTGAGAGAGTTTTAACAACTATGAGGTTGTTTACAGATACTGTAGACTTAATGCTCTCTCTGAAGATTTTTTTAAAACGGTCAGAGATAGGAACATCATCTGTGACATTTGCTGAGTATTTATAGTGTCCATTGGATGCTGCAACCTTGATCAGCTGTAAGTCCTTGATATCCCTGGATACAGTAGCCTGTGTAACAGGGAATCCGGCATTTTCCAAAAGATCTACCAGCATTTCCTGAGTATCAACATCATTATTGTTGATAATCTCTAAAATCTTGTTCTGTCTTGAATAACGCATAATTAATCTCCTTATTATTTAAGAATGATTATAATAATTCATAGATAGTATATCACGTCAAGAATAAAATGTACATAATTTTCGAGAAAATTTTTAAAAATTAATGAATTTTCTTTCTAATTTTATTTGGTTTTATTCATATGGGGAAATTATGGCTGATAGACAAACACCTGTTCCTATGCTATAATAATTTGATAATTTACATGTAGATTTTGAAAGGTTACGTGCATGAGAATTTTGGGAATAGATCCCGGTTACGGGATTATGGGATGGGCAGTCCTTGACAAGAAGGGGAACAAGTTTATACCTGTTGATTTCGGCTCTATTACAACTGAGGCCGGAATGCCCATGGAAGATAGACTGGAATACATATATAATGCCCTTGAATCTATTATACATAGATATAAACCGGAGGAAGCGTCCATAGAAGAATTGTTCTTTAATAATAATGCTAAGACTGCTCTCCTTGTAGGCGAGGCTAGGGGGATTGCGATTTTAGCATGTGTTAAGGGAGGGTTAATAATCAGTGAATATACACCTCTCCAGATAAAGCAGGCCTTAGTTGGATACGGTAGAGCAGATAAGAAGCAGATTCAAGATATGGTTAAGAGAATTCTTAATTTAAAAGAGACTCCTAAGCCGGACGATACGGCGGACGCAATTGCCGCAGCCATTTGCCACGGACACAGCCTAGGGGGGCGAAGTATTTTGTTGCGAGAGAAGAAAGGTATTTAAGAGATTTAAGGAATTTGAGGAATAATCGATGATTAAATTTATAAAAGGGAAATTTCACCCATATAGCATAGGCAGCGTGATTGTAGAAACGGTATCCGGCATGGGATTTGAGGTTTTCGTGCCTTCTAATTCACAGGTCTATAGGACTTTGGAAGGCGAGGATGTGAAGCTTCATACAGAGATGGTGGTGAAGGAAGATGGAATTACCCTTTACGGTTTTAGCGACGTGGAGAGCCTAGATGTTTTCCGGATGTTGATTACGGTGAACGGGGTAGGGCCTAAGGCGGCTATGTCAATAATGTCAACATTGAGCACAGACCAACTTGTTCTAGCCATTGCCGGTGGAGATGCTAAATCTATTGCAACGTCTCCCGGGGTTGGGAAAAAGACATCTGAGAGATTGATTTTAGAGCTCAAGGATAAGATCGGAAAATTTGCAGAGGCTAATGGGATTATGGAAGGTGATGGAGTTGTGTCTAATGACGTTCAGGCGGGCACCGGGTTTTCAGCAGATGATGATTTCAGTCAGGCTCTTGAGGCTTTGATTTCATTAGGGTACAACCGAAGTGAGGCCATAGGAGCTCTGGAGAAGGTGAAGAATAATGCTTCTACTACTGAGGAGTACATAAGGAAGGCTTTAGGACAACTTTTCTGACGAATGGGGATTTTCTGATGAATATAGATTCTTCACGAATGGTAATTTCTAATGAATGGAAATTTCTGACGAATGTAGATGTCTAACGAATGGAGATAGAAATGGACGAAAGAATAACTCAAACCCACGCTATGGGGATGGAGGATAAGCAAGATCTGAGCCTAAGACCACAGAAACTTGAGGATTTCATAGGTCAAAAAAAGGCAAAAGAAAACCTCAAAGTTTTTATTGAGGCGGCTAAGATGAGAGGAGAACAGCTTGATCACGTTCTTTTTTATGGCCCCCCGGGACTTGGAAAAACAACCCTGGCAGGCATCATCGCAAATGAACTTGGGGTGGATATTAAGATAACCTCAGGGCCGGCCATTGAGCGAGCAGGAGATCTGGCAGCAATATTGACAAACCTAAATGACAATGATGTTTTGTTCATAGATGAAATTCACAGGCTAAATCGATCAGTTGAGGAGGTTCTCTACTCGGCAATGGAGGACTACGCCTTGGACATTATAATTGGAAAGGGTCCCTCAGCAAGATCTATAAGGCTTGATATTGCAAAGTTCACGCTCATAGGAGCTACTACAAGAGCAGGAAGTCTTTCCGCACCTCTCAGGGACAGATTTGGTGTGATCAGCAAGTTTGAAATGTATGAGGAAGATGAGCTTGCAGAGATCATTCGCAGGTCTGCCGGCATTATGGGGATACATGTTGATCCTAAGGCGCTTCTAAAGATGGCAAGATGCTCCAGGGGAACCCCAAGGGTTGCCAACAGAATGCTGAAGAGGCTCAGGGATTTCGCACAGGTTTTAGGGGATGGAAACATTACGCTTGAGAGTGCTACCAAGGGGCTTGAAGCACTTGGAGTTGACCCGGTCGGCCTTGAAACTTTGGACAGGGATATTCTCCTTACCATAATAGAACGGTTCGGGGGAGGGCCTGTTGGAATTGATACAATTTCCGCTGCCATTGGAGAAGAGAAGGTTACAATTGAGGATGCTTACGAGCCATACCTGATTCAAAAAGGCTTTCTTTATCGTACACCTAAGGGAAGGATGGTTTCCCAGGCAGGGTATGAGCATATGGGAATCGAATGGATAGGTGACGATTCACAAGATGGGGAGCGGGCAGTTTCCGGGAACAAAACATCAGCCTCCCATGGGTCTTTTGGTTCTCAGGGGGATGACGGGTCTTCTGAGTTTGGTAGCGAGCAGCTTTCTATGAGTGACATGGTTAAAGGAGAATAGATGCACATAGACGATTTTGATTATAATTTGCCGGAGGAGCTCATTGCCCAATATCCTACTAAGGAGAGGGATAAATGTAGACTGATGGTTGTAAACAGGGAAAATGGGACAGTATCCCACGAAATGTTCTACCAGATTTTGGATCATCTTCATGCTGGAGACTGCATGGTTTTTAACTCCTCTAAGGTGCTGCCTGCAAGGCTTTTTGGTGAAAAAGTAGGCACAGGAGTTCCTGTCGAATTCCTTCTGACCAAAAGAGTTGAAGGAAGAGATGGTGAGGGAGATATTTGGGAAACCATGGTTAGACCCGGGCGCAGGCTTAAACCCGGGGATCAGGTGGTGTTCGGCAGCACTTCCTTGACAGAACAGCATTATGAAAAATGTCAAAACAGATCTGAAAACTGCCAAAATGAAAATGATCAAAAATCCAATAAGGGGAAACTTGTTGCCGAAATTCTCGAATACGGTGAAGGTGGAACGAGAATAGTCAGGTTTGAATATGAAGGTATATTCATGGAAGTTCTTGACGAAATCGGAAGAATGCCTCTCCCTCCCTACATAGATAGAGAATCTGAAGAATCGGATAAAGAAATGTATCAGACAGTATACGCCGATAAGCTCGGCTCAGTTGCCAGTCCAACTGCAGGGCTTCATTTCACAGAAGATCTTTTGAAGGCAGCAGAAGAAAAGGGAGTTAAGCTAGAATTTGTTACCCTTCATGTGGGCATAGGAACCTTCAGACCCGTTAAAGTTGAAAACATTGAAGAGCACCAAATGCACTTTGAGGAATACACTATAACAGAAGAAACAGCAAACTCTATAAACGAGAGTATTCTGTGCGGTAACCGTGTGATTTCAGTGGGTACAACATCCACAAGAACCTTGGAGAGCGCTGCATATTTCGATGAGAAGACAGGAAAGTATCTGGTAAAAGCAGGAAGTTCGTCCACAGGAATTTTCATATATCCCGGATACGAATTCAAGATTATCAATGCTCTGGTGACAAACTTTCACCTGCCAAAATCCACTCTCCTCATGCTCATATCTGCCCTATACGACAGGGAGAAGATTCTGGAAGCATATCGCATAGCTGTGGAAGAGAAGTATAGATTCTTCAGCTATGGGGATGCGATGTTCATTGAATAATGATGTTGGGTTTTGATTGTAATTAGAATATATCACGATTTATACTTAAAAAAAATTACATGGATAATTGTGAATAATCAGAATATTTATGCGAGGATTTTATGACACACAGTATTAAATATACATTGATAAAGAAGGATAAGCATACAGCAGCAAGGCGTGGAGTAATTTCCACTCCCCACGGCGAAATACAAACCCCTGTATTCATGCCTGTGGGAACGGCTGCTACAGTGAAGGCTATGAGACCTGAGCAGGTAGAGGATTTGGGAGCAGAAATCATTCTCTCAAACACATACCACCTGTATCTTAGGCCGGGACACGAGCTCATCAGGGAAGCCGGGGGGCTGCACAAATTCATGAACTGGCACAAACCAATTTTGACAGATAGCGGTGGGTTTCAGGTTTTTTCCCTCAAGGGTTTAAGGAAGATCACTGAAGATGGTGTAACATTCCAGAGCCATATTGATGGATCAAGACATATGCTCACCCCGGAGAAAGTTGTGGAAATCCAAACGGCTCTGGGGTCGGACATAATGATGGCATTTGATGAATGTCCCCCTTATCCTGCAGACAAATCCTATGTTGAAAAGTCACTTGACACCACGATCAAATGGCTGAAACGCTGCAAGGAGGCTCACCGCAACACGGAGAAGCAGGCCCTTTTTGGTATCATGCAAGGTGGCATGCACTATGACCTTAGGAAACGCTCTGCTGAGGCTATTGTTGAACTGGATCTTCCAGGCTATTCCATCGGAGGCCTTTCAGTTGGGGAGCCGAAGGAACTGATGCTTGAGGTTCTTGACTATTGCGTGGACTTCTTGCCAAAGGATAAGCCTAGATATGTTATGGGCGTTGGAACTCCAGACTATATCTTCGAAGGAGTGGAGAGGGGAGTGGATATGTTTGACTGCGTTCTCCCTACGAGGGTTGCAAGAAACGGTCAGGCTATGACAAGCCACGGCCCTTTAAACATGAAGAACAAAAAGTTCGAGAGAGATTTTGGGCCACTTGATGAGCACTGTGACTGCTACACCTGCAGAAACTACTCAAGAGCATACATCAGGCATCTTGTGAAGGCTAACGAAATCTTTGCGTCCATGCTTCTTTCTAACCATAATTTAGCATTTCTTGTCAACATGATGAAGGGAATTCGAAAATCCATTGAGGAGGACAGGTTCTCAGAGTATAAGAAGGAGTTTTACGAAAAATACTATGGTGATGGAAAAGATGAGCAGTAGTATTGAAATTAGGCCGGTGTGCCCACACGATGAATTCTGCGGCGGATGTACCTACCAAGGTGTGGATTACACAAAACAGCTTGCGGAGAAGGAGAGTACGGCACGCGGGTATTTTGTTGAAAAAGGTGCAGAAGAACCGTCATGGGAAGCAATGGAGCCTGCTCCTACGGGGATTTATGAGTATCGAAATAAGATGGAGTTCACCTTTGGGGATCTTGTTAAGGGAGGAGAACTCACCTTAGGGATGCACAAGAAAGGGCACTTCATGTCCATTGTGACGGTGGACAAGTGTCAGCTTGTAACTGAAGATTTCAGAAAGATTTTAAAGTTTGCGCTGGAGCATGCTCGGAAGCATGGATATGAGAAATACAACAAGAAAAGTCATCAGGGGCTGTTAAGAAACCTCATCATCAGAAGGGGAGTGAGAACGGGTGAACTTCTGATAAATATAGTGACTTCAAGTCAATCTGATTTCAATGAAGAAGCCTTTGTTTCCGGGCTTTTGGACCTTGATCTTAAGGACAATATTGTTGGAGTTTTAAGGACATTTAATGATAATATAGCTGATGCGGTTAATCCTGAATCTGTAAAAACTCTTTGGGGACGGGATTACTATATGGAAGCTGTTGCCGGACTGAGATTCAAGGTCAGTGCATTCTCTTTCTTTCAAACCAATGTGGTTGCTGCTGAAAAATTGTATGAGGATGCAGTTTCCCTAATCGATGACCTTGAGGGGAAGAGAGTGTTTGACCTTTATTGTGGCACGGGTACTATCAGTCAGATACTTGCCCAACGTGCAAAGCAGGTGGTTGGTATTGAGCTTGTGGGTGAGGCTGTAGATGCCGCTAGGGAGAACGTTAAACTTAACGGAATTACAAATTGCGAATTTATAGCGGGAGATGTTTATAAGGTGCTGGAAAGTTTTGAAGAGGTTCCCGATGTAATTGTTGTGGATCCTCCACGTATGGGAATGTCGGAGAAGGCCGTTGCTAAGATCATGAGATATGGTGTAAAGGAAATTCTTTATGTTTCTTGTAACCCTAAGACTTTGGCTATGAATATTAAGCAGTTTGCCCTTGGTGGATACAAGCCGATTTATGGGAAACTTTACGACAACTTTCCAATGACAAGGCATGT
>JASBYX010000028.1 GCA_029983755.1 Anaerovoracaceae bacterium | reverse complement strand
AAGAAGTAATCGTGGTTGAAGGCAGAGATGATACAGCAGCAATTAAAAGGGCTGTGGATGCCACAACCATAGAAACCCATGGTTTTGGAATGAGTGAAGAAATGTGGAAGGTCATGGAAAAGGCAAGCGCCACCAGAGGCCTAATAGTTTTTACAGATCCGGATCATGGGGGAAGATCAATAAGAAAAAAAATAATGGAGCGTTTTCCGCAGGCCAAGGAGGCCTTTCTGATACCGGAAAAGGCTAGCAAGAAAGGGGATGTGGGCATTGAGAACGCAGCCCCTGAAGATATTTTGGAGGCCTTAAAGAAGGCTAGGAGAAGGCAAAATAAGGATTTTGTACCCTACGAAATGGATATCCTCATAGACCATGGACTTGTGGGGGAAGAGACATCCCGTCATCGAAGGAAGCTGTTTTGTGAGAAGATGGGCATAGGATACAGCAACGGCAAAGCTCTGCTCAACAAACTCAACGGCTACGAAATTCCAATTGAGGAATTTGAGAGGGTTATTAGGGAGATATGAATGAAGGCACACACCAGAAGTGGAATCAGGGAAATTAGCCAAAAACACGGGTTTCGTCGCTCCGACAGCCTGGGGCAGAATTTCCTTGTGGACAAAAATATAATTGATAAAATCGTGGAATCTGCGGATATTGACGAAGATAGTTTTGTTATTGAAATCGGTCCCGGTATGGGGGCGTTGACAGAATCCCTGATTGAGATTTCCGGAAAGGTCGTTGCCATAGAAATAGACAGCCATATCATACCTCTTTTGGAAGAAAATTTGGGGAAGACGGACAAGCTTGAGATAATAAATCAGGATGTGCTTAAGGCGGATCTTTCGGAGATAATCGCAAGGGAGAGAAGAAGATGGAAGGTCGAGGGGCGAACTATAGGGAAAGTCGCTGTACTGGGTAATCTACCTTACTATATCACCACCCCGATAATTATGGGGATCTTGGAAAAAGAAGTTGAAATGGATACTATGGTGATAATGATGCAAAAAGAAGTGGCAGAGCGGATAGTGGCAAAGCCGGGAAGCAAAACCTACGGGGCACTGTCCGTAGCATGTCAGTTTTATTGTGAGACAAGTTATGTTACCACAGTTCCAAGGACAGTGTTTGCACCCCAGCCAAAGGTTGACTCCGCTGTGCTGAGGCTTGACAGGAGAAAGGTTCTTCCTTGGGATGTGGAGGGTAGAGAGCTTTTTTTCAAAGTGGTAAGAGCAGGTTTTAATCAGAGGAGAAAGACGATTTTGAATTCAGTGTCCACCATTGAAGAGATAGACAAGGTAGGACTTTCAGATATACTTGAAGGTTTGGGGATCGATCCCAGGAGAAGGGCGGAAACCCTATCAATAGAGGATTTTGCCAAATTGACAAAAGAAATTGGAAGAAGGGGGTAGATTAATGGCGTTTTTTGAAAAGAAAGAGTCTGATTCAATAGATACAAAGAGCACAAAGAGCACAAAGAGCACAAAGAGCTCAAACGAAGTCAAAAACCTTCACGATGTGAAACTTGTGTTTGATAAATATAGACATGGATTTTTGGGGTTTTGTGTTGTACACGCCTTCATCATAAATCTTTTCCTGGAAACCCTTGCAAGAAAAGGCGTATCTTGGGCGGGAGGATTCCAATTTCTCGTGAACTCTCCCCTGGTATTTTTGTACAATACCTTGATAATCTTTGCAACCCTCACATTCGCCGCACTCTTCAGGCGCAGGGTCTTTGCAATTACTATAATATCGGCACTGTGGGCAGCCATCGGTATCGCAAACGGAATCATACTCACACAGAGAATGACTCCTTTCACCGTTAAGGACCTTAGCGCAATAACCGAGGGAGCCACACTCATAACCAACTACCTATCAAAGCTACAGATCGTCCTCATAGCAGTCGGTTTGATTTTACTGGTAATCGGGGTGGTGTTCCTCTTCATCAAAGGACCTAAGAAAAAGGAACCTATAAACTATAGGCGAAATGTTGCAGGCTTTCTTTTGATGTGCATAATCACAGGGGCTGCCACCATGGGAGCCATAAACAGTGGAGTTGTCAGCACCTTCTTTGGAAACCTAGCATACGCTTACAGGGACTACGGAATTCCTTACTGCTTCATCAGCACATGGGTTAACACAGGAATCAAGAAACCTTCCGACTACTCGGCAGAACAAGTGAACAAAATACTTGCTTCGGCGGGGCTTTCCGAAAGGAATAAGGACTACTTCAAAGCTGGAGATCCTGCAAAGAGCAAGAAGTATCCGAATATAATATATCTCCAGCTTGAGTCTTTTGTTGATCCGGAGCTTTTCACAAATATACAGTGCGACAAGGATCCTATGCCGTACTACAGGGAGCTTATGAAGAACTACTCCTCAGGAATCCTTGAAGTCCCTGCTTGTGGAGCAGGAACAGCCAACACTGAATTTGAAACCCTCACAGGAGTTAGTGCCAGATTCTTCGGGCCGGGGGAATATCCGTACAAATCCGTTTTGACGGATAACACCATGGAGAGCACTGCCTTTGACCTGAAAACCCTCGGTTTCTCAACCCATGCAATACACAACCACAGAGCAGTCTTTTATAACAGGAATCAGGTGTTCAAGAATTTAGGTTTCGACATCTTCACATCTGTTGAGTACATGAGCGATGTGGATAAAACTCCAAAGAACTGGGCTAAGGATTCTGTGCTCACAGGGGCCATCATGGATGCCCTAAAGAGCACGGATGGACGGGATTATGTTCACACGATCTCTGTTCAGGGACACGGGAAGTATCCACCGGAACAGCTGATTAAAAATCCTGCAATCCGGATTACAGCAGCCCCAAGCGAGGAGCTCAAATGGAAGTATGAGTACTATGTGAACCAGGTTTATGAGATGGATAAGTTCGTAAAGGACTTGACGGCAGAGCTTTCCAAGTTCGACGAGCCAACTGTTTTGGTGATGTTTGGGGATCATATCCCGGCTCTTGATATAACAGAGGAAACCTATGCTTTGAAGGATCTCTATCAGACTCAATACGTAATCTGGTCAAACTTCCCTATGAAAAAAGAGGACGGTAAGCTGAACGCATACGAGCTTAGCAGTGTGCTCTTCAACAGGCTGGGAATACATGTTGGAAACATAATTCAGTATGGTCAAAATGTGGACAGGGCAAAACCTGAGTACTTGGAAGGGCTCAAAACCTTGGCCTACGACGCACTCTACGGCAAGAAATACATGTATGGGGAGAAGAGTGCAGTAACTGCAACTAAGATGAAAATGGGTGTTAAGCCGATTAAAATCGACAAAATCGTTGAGGCCGGCGACAAGTACTACATCAAAGGAGAGAACTTCACCGAATACAGCAAGGTAACCCTTAACGGAACCCTTCTAAAAACCTTCTACCTGGGGCCGACACTCCTTGGTCTTGTTGACGAGGTGGACCCAAGTAAGGCAGATCAATTGAAGGTAAGCCAGATAGATAGAAACAGCAAAGAAATAATCAGCACCACGGAATAGAGGCACAGAATGGAAATAACCGCAGGTGTCGGGCAGGAAACTATTTGATTGAGGTATTTTCAATGGACAACAAAACATTAGCAACTGAGAGGCTTTTTCTGACCCCATTTAAGGTTCAAGATGCAGAGGAACTTTTTGACTACGCCAAAGATCCTGATGTGGGGCCTCACGCAGGCTGGAAACCTCACGAAAGTGTGGAAGAGTCAAAGATGATAATTGAAGGATTATTCATTCCCACAGGAGCCTTTAGTATAAGGCTCAAGGATGAGGAAGGAAATCCGGGAAAGCTGTTAGGATCAATATCCCTTGAGAGAGACAGGTTCCGACCGGATGCGAGGAGTAAAGAAATTGGTTACAGTCTTGGACGCAAGGCATGGGGAAAGGGCTATATGACAGAGGCTGCAAGAGAGATAATAAGGTATGCCTTTGAGGATCTTGACATGGAGATTCTCACTATATGCACCTCTCCTGTGAACAAAAGATCCCAGAGGGTTGCGGAAAAAAACCATTTCAAGTATGAGGGAAGAATAAGAAAGGCCTATAGGATATATACAGGCCAGTTGAGAGATTCTCTTGTATTTTCCTTGACAAAGGAGGAATGGGAGACCGCCAAGACCGAGGAAGGTAAAGCATGACGGCTAGATAGAATTTTAATTAGAAGCGTTTTAAACGGAGCTTTATATTGAGTGCTAGATAGCGTTTACTGCATTTTAGATAGCGTTTTCGAAGAATACCTTCAGATCCAGGAGAGAAATCTTGGAAAGATGGCTCTGGCCGATGCGGTCAGGAACCGTAACTGTAATCTTTCCATAGGATATCTTTTTGTCCAAAAGAGCATAGCTATAAAGTTCCTCAGCAGAATAGGGAATTGAGAGATCAAACCCTGCCTCCGTGAGGATAGATACAATTTCATCATACACATCTTCTGATGTGAATCCCATGGCAGCACAGGCTTTAGCTTCTGCTGCCATTCCTTTTGCAACAGCTTGACCGTGGGAGATAGAATAGGAGCTTGCCTTTTCTATGCAGTGGCCTACAGTGTGGCCAAAGTTAAGGATTTGCCTTAGACCTGTGTCCAGCTCATCAGCTTCCACGATGGACTTCTTGATGGAAACTGCTCGCTCGATTACATACAAATAGTCATTTTTCAAAACCTTTGGTATCAAGCTGCCATCGGAACATATACCCATTTTGATAGCTTCAGATACTCCCTCAAGGAGTTGCTCAGAGGGTAGACTTTCAAATACCTTCGGATCACATATAACCATTGAAGGCTGCCAAAAGGCTCCGGCCAAATTCTTACCGGACAAAAGGTTAATTCCGGTCTTTCCACCCACAGAAGCATCGATGGAAGAAATATAAGTCGTAGGAATCTGAACATACTTGATTCCCCTCATATATGTTGCTGCAGCAAATCCACTTATATCTCCAACGACACCGCCCCCGAGAGCCGCAATAGCATCAGATCTGCTAATTCCCTCATCAGCAAGGGCTTCAAGCAAATTCCCATATGTGGTCAGGTTCTTGGAATGCTCCCCGGCAGGAAAGATTATCTTTGACACCTCAAAACCCTTCTCGATTAGAGAAGTTAGAAAAACCTGGGAATAAAGCCCATTCACATTGGTATCAGTAATTATGGCAATCTTGCAAGGCTCCAAGACCTGACTTATAAGATCACCGCTTTCTGACATAATACCCTCACCGATGCAAATATCATAGGGATGGGAAGTTGAAATTTCGAATTTTTTCATATGTTCTAGTCCTATTTTCTAAAAGCTTAAATTCTTCAAGAGTTATGGATTGAAAGCCGTCGCACAGAGCACATTCTGGATTATTATGCACCTCTATCATAAGACCGTCAGCACCTGCAGCAACTATGGCCAGACTCACAGGAAGTACAAGTCTTGCCACCCCTGTTCCATGACTTGGATCGCCAATCACAGGAAGGTGCGACCTCTCCTTCAAAAGAGGTATCGCATTGATGTCGAATGAATTTCTGGTGGAGGTTTCAAACGTTCTGATGCCACGCTCGCAGAGTATGATATTGTGGTTGCCCTCTCTGTAAATGTACTCAGCGCTTTCCAAAAATTCGTCAATTGTATTAGCCCAGCCACGCTTCAACAAAACAGGTTTGTCTTGTCTGCCTAATTCTTTCAGTAGGGCATAATTCTGCATATTCTTAGCTCCAACCTGCAAAATATCCACATCGTCAAATAACGATAAATCAGCTATATCAACGATTTCGGATACGGTAGGAAGACCTGTAAGCTCTTTGGCACGAGAAAGTAAATCCAGACCTTCCTTACCCATTCCCTGGAAAGAATAAGATGAAGTTCTGGGTTTGTAAGCACCACCTCTAAGAATATTTACGCTTGTCTTCGCAAGACCTTCTGCCACCTCATTAAGCTGATCCGGATTCTCTATGGTGCAAGGGCCGGCGATGATACACAAAGACCCGTCACCTATGGTGGCGTTTCCGACTTTGATGATTGTATCTTCTTTCTTTTCTTCTCTAGAAACTAATAATCCCATTGTAAAATATTATGAATCAAGGCCCTTCTGTGTTATACTAATAGTAACTGAATTGTAACATAATTCAGCCTCAAATGCAAAGAATGATAGCAGGGGTAAACATGTATCAAAAAAAGAAAAAACGCAAAAAAATAATTCTATCAATATCAGCAGGTTTACTGGTATTGATTTTTTCAATAGCGGCTATAAGCCAGCACGTTAAGACTCTAGAAGAACCGAATATTTTGGGTTCATACAAAGGAGATGGCAGCTCTCTATCCGCAAGTGCCGTAGAAGCAGCAAGGGACTTTGGAGCCGAAGCCATCATAGTACCGGGGGCAGCTATTTTGTCGGATAACACTCCATCCCCTATACTTAAAGCAAGGCTTGATGCAGCGTTTGACATGTATTCCATGGGATTAGCGCCGAAAGTACTTCTCACCGGGGACGACACGGGAGATTATTATGACGAAATTTCTGTCATGCTGGAATATATGAAGGGGAAAGGCATGCCGGGAGAAGATATTTTTTGCGATCATCAGGGGATAAATACTTTTAAAAGTATGGTCAGGGCGAAGCAGGTTTTCGGTGTGGATCGTGCCATAGTTGTGACCCAGTCTTTTCATCTTCCAAGGGCGATTTACATTGGGCAGAATGCGGATATGAAGACTAGGGGAATTGCCAGCGACCAAGTGGGGCCGAAGGAAGTTCGGAAGGATAATGTTAGACTCATCATTAGGGAAATCATGGCTAGGAATAAGGATTTTTTTGCTTTAAAGTTTAAGAAGGTGCCAAAGTATAAGGGGGAGACTGTGGATATTTCTGGAGATGGAACAGTTACTCATAGGAAGGTTCAGATGCCATGACGGTTCAGGATAGTGTGGGGGCAAGCACCATCCAGCTTATGCAGCTTTTTGCGATTTATTCCATAATTGGGTGGCTTACGGATAACGTTTATTGCTTGATAAAGGATAGGCACAGATTCGATAGGGGGATCCTCAGGGGGCCTTATATGCCTTTGTATGGGTGCATGATGGTTTTGTCTATTTTTGTGGCACACCAGCTACTGATGGACGACTTGGCATATATGTTGATTCTTCTGTTCTTTATTGCAACCATTGTTGAACTGGTTGCCGGTATTTTGATTCACCTTGTAACGGCCAACAGGTACTGGAACTATACAGGCAGGTTTTTGAATATCCACGGGTATACATGTCTTGTGCACAGTCTAAAAGTTACCGTTTTCTTGGCAGGGTGTCTTCTTCTAGTTCATCCCCTTGTAATGAGCGTTATTTCAATCACGCCACCTTGGTTGGATTTGATTTTTCTCTTAATTTTTTACATCTGCTTTGTGGCTGATGGAATAGATGCAATTGATGAAGGACTATTCATGAGGAAGTTTATGAAGATGGAGGTTAAGATTTATGATCGAAGTAAAGGGAAAAAACGCCGAGCTTGAAAGTATAAAGTCTGCCCCGGTGAAGGATGAAATTAAGCTTAAGGATTTGGACAAAATCGATATAAGGGTAGGGGAGATTTTGTCTGTGGAGGATGTAGAAAAGTCAGATAAGCTGGTGAAGCTCACGGTGGACTTCGGTGAGTTTAAGAGGGTTATCCTTTGTGGCATGAAGAAGGAGAGGGAGAATCCTCGCGAGATAGAGGGCAGACAGGCCTTGTTTGTTGTAAATCTTGCTCCTAGGGAGATGTTCGGGATTACATCCCACGGCATGCTCTTTGACATAGGCTATGAGGACGGAATAGTCCCTGTTTTAGCAACTCCTGAAAAGCCGGTTCCCAACGGAGTGAGGGCAGGCTGACAGGGGAGAGGAATGTGAGGTAGTAATCATGAAATACGAAGAATTTGTAATTGATATTCTCCTTATTATTTCCGGGTTCTCAATAGGTGGCGAAATTTCCAAGAAATTATTGCCAAAGGAATACAGTAAAAAGAGTTATGCTTTGAGATGTATAATAGCAATATTACTGTTGATATGCTTAGCAGTGTACATAGCATACATGTATATTAAAACCACAGAAGGGTTTTATGGACAAATTTTTCTGGTTTGTCTAGTAACTATTAGTGCCATAAGCATTCATTTCATTAGATCTTCGAAGGGCAAATAAAGAAATAAAGGGAAGAAATAAATATTGATAATATAAATTGAGATCAACGAAAAGAGGGTTCGCTAAAAAGCGAACCCTTTTCATCGATATTAACTTGGAATCTGTAGGTTAAATGCCGTTATTTTGTTGACTTATCACCGTGCAAATACACATCCTTGTACTCAGGAACCTTTTCAAACTTTTCCTTTGCATACCAACAGGTGGCATCTAACTTAAAGTTCTTTTCACGGGCCAGATCAACCACTTCCTTTACAAGCTTACCGGCTATTCCACGGCCTCCGATCGAAGGATCAACTATCGTATGCTCAACAACAGAGACCCCGTCAATGGGCTCGGTAAAGGTGATATATGCTTTGGTATTTGACCTGTCATCTCCTAGATATATGCACTTGTCTTCCCTAGTAAATTTTAAATCTTCTGACATTTTACTTCCCAGCTTTCTATAAATTGATACTCTATAAAGTTTACCGAATTGTAAACTTGATTATCATATTTATACCCAATTATTGAAAGCTAAGCTTTTCTTCTTTTGATATAGATTAGCGTGGTTGCTGATAAAATTAACCCAACCCAGATGATTATCGACTGATCATCAGCAGTATTTACATTAGTCTGTTTCTTGTTTTTATCTTTATCTTTATCTGCAATGCTGCTGTCCTTGTGAGTTATAACTTTGTTAGCATCACCCTTGTCCTTGTTACCATTGGTAGCGTCTTTTTCGATTTTTTCTATAGGAGTAGCAGGTGTGATGTGCTCAATTTTTGTGGATTCAAAGCTGTAGTCAGGCATTTCATTTTTTGTGAGTCCACTTGGAACGAAAGGTTTACTGTCATCTCCCGCCTTAATATATTCATTAAGCTCCATTAAAACCTGTCTTCCCATATTATATGCCTGTTCAGATAACTTTAAGCCTATTTCGTTAGCCTTTTTTTGTGCCAAAACAGGGTCTGAATTGTAATATGCAAGCATATCATTGTCTACAGTTTTTTGCTGTTCGATGATGCTTTGCTGGTATTTTGCAAAATACTCTTTGATTTTAACGCCGTAGTTATCATTGCCAGTTTCTTTCCTGTGATTGTAGCACAGGTAGTTGATCTGCTTGAAAACCCATAACAGTGAGCCATCAACATATTTAAGAGAAGGTTCATTATACTTATCGTTGACTTCAGTAATTAATGTTGAGAAATATGGGAGATAAATAGACCATTCTGCATCAGCCATAGCTTGCCATTGCAGTGTTGCAAGGGGACCGGGCATGCCTTTTCTAATTTCTACAACATGGCATTCTGTCTGATTACCATTTCCAATGGCATATGGTGCTGTTCCGGCATTAGTGTCATGCTTGCTTCCCTCACCCCTGTAGGCAAGAAGACGTAAAGCCTCCATTGTTGAGAGTTTTCTGTCAGGTTCATACAGCAAAGGTGCAGGATTATTTTGACTATGGATTGACTTATAATCCAGAGAGGCTGCTTTTGCAGGATTCATATAATTTAATCCTTGCCAGTATCTTACGGTAGTGCCGTCTCCAGCATATGGTTTCCCATAAGTTTTTGTAATATCTATATTTCCATTTTCATCAGTCGCCAAAAAACCCTTTGATTCAGGTAATGACTTTATATTTTTGGATGCAATCACATTTTCCGTATCATTTAGGTCTATTGAGTTCATCAACATTAGATTAGGTTGAACCATTACTTTGTCAGGTGGAAGCTTAATAGCAGCCCATTGATGTCCTGAAACAATTTCCATAAACCAGACTTCATTGGGATCGCTGATAAATAGGGAGTTGCATTCACCAGCGCCCTTTTCATCAATAATCTTACCTACGAGTTCAATTCCTTCTCTAGCCGTTGCAGAAGAGCCTAATATAACACTTCCAAGAGCAGCTTCAATAAGGCCATCACTTATGAGAGGATCGGCGGCTTCAGCATTACTATTATAGTATGTTGAAACAGTTGCACTCATCGCAACACCCTTTTCATTGATACCAATTTCTGCGCAATACTCCCCTTCAGGATTACCGTTTGCATCAAGCAAGTAGTTTCCCTCTGCAGGGGAATCTTTACAGTAGGTGTAACGATAAGTATGAGGTGGATTTGCCATTGTGAATCCATCGGAAATCTTAAACAAGGATCCGCTAGGCCAGTCCATCGCAGGTTTTACACCAAAAATTTTGACTTGTTCTTCATTGTAGTCTTCAGATCTGCCATAGTAGGTACTACCGTTTTCAGACCAGTTGCTTCCGATGTAAAAGCCTGTACATGCGAAAGTTTCTGAAGTGAAAGCAAATACCATTACAAGTACTAAAACAGAAGGTAACAGTTTCTTAAATTTCTTCATTTCAATCTCCAAATTACATTGAGCATTATTTAACAATATCAATTCTACTAGAGTGTGAAATAAATGTCAATAAGAATTAAAATATTGTACAGAAATATATAAACATATTTAAAAAAGAAATACATTTGAAATATTATGTATAATTCCACAGAAAATTCAGAAATGAGAGATTACCTCGGACAACAAAATATTTTGTTGGCACAAAAAATATGCGCAAAGGCAAACTTGTTTCCAAAGCTTGTCCAAGCGCATATTATGTAAGCTTCTAAATGTTATATAGAGCTGATTAGTCGGTGTAGTGATCGAAATAGCCCTGGATATACACAAATGGAGTTCCCTTGTCCCCACTTCCTGAAGTCAGGTCGCAGAGAGAACCGATAAGGTCAGTAAGTCTACGAGGAGTAGTACCCTGCTTGAGCATGTCATCCTCAACAGAAGATGCAGCCTTAGCCTTCTCTTCTATGTAATCCTTCATAGCCTTCTGCAGCTCCTCGCCCTTCAGATCCTTAAACTCATTATCAGCGATATATTTTAGCTTGATCTCGTTAGGTGTTCCCTCAAGGCCGGCAGTGTAACCCGGAGATACAACAGGATCTGCAAGCTCCCAAATCTTTCCTACAGGATCTTTGAAAGCACCGTCACCGTAAATCATAACTTCAATATCTTTGCCGGTTGCATCCTTGATCTGTGATTGAATGGAATCAACAAATTCCTGGCAGTTGATAGGGAATAGTTTAACTCTATCCTCAGAAGCCTTATTAGATCCAAGTAGACCGAAGTCAGGATTGTAGCCGCTGCCGTCAACTGACTCAGTCATAATGTCGTCCATGGACAAAACAATTTTTGCTCCTGCCTTTGCAGCCAGTTTCTTGGTTCTATGTCTTGTGTGGGTGTCACAAGCAAGGACACAATCAGTGTACTCTACAATAGCCTTAGGGTTCTTGGAGAAGTAAATTTCAACTTCGCAACCTTCAGCTTCGGCAAGCTCTTTGTAATAGTTAATATAGTCCATTCCTGTGAACGGATGTCTTGACTTTCCAAACATTGACTCAAACTGTTCCTGATTGAGAACATCAGTATATGGGTTGATGCCCTTTTCGTCCAGAAGATCCAGGTCAACAAGATGATTGCCCACTTCATCAGAAGGGTATCCGAGAAGAAGAACCAGCTTATCGACAGCTCTTGCAATAGCCTTAAGACAGATAGCGAATCTGTTTCGGCTCATGATAGGAAAAACAAGTCCTAGAGGCTGACCGTCATATCCTTCTGCATCCAGCTTGTTTCTAAGACTCTTTGCAATTTCGTCCAGAGTTGCATAGTTGTTCTGAGACCTTGCAACAATTGACTCCGTAACAGCAAGAACGTCACGGTTTCTGATGGTGAATTCTCCCGCCTTCTCGGCCTGCAAAACTGTATCTACTACAATTTTTGTCAGGTCATCACCTTCCTTGATAATAGGAGCTCTCAAACCTCTTGATACTGTACCTACTAATCTCTTCTGCATCCTTTAGTTTCCTTTCTTAAAACAACGTGAAACGTGCATAAACCTGCGTGTAGGGGGCACAAAACAGGTTGTCGATGTAAGTAATCGACTATATCTTTTGGGTCTTAGCCTCACAGGCTCCCCTGACAGCCAAGGCATCGACCCGAACATTCAATTCGGTTATAGTTTTAAAATCGGCAAGAGTAATTTCATCTTGAGAAAAACTGCTATCCTTTAAAAACTTTCGATAGTGCTTCTCCCAAGTTTCTTCGGTAGATTTAAGGCTCACATGTCCTTTGACCTTAATAAATCTGACTTGATGACATTCCACAAGGGAAAGCAGCCTTTCCCAAAGGTCCCTGTTCTCCACAGGTTTCTTAGAGGCATTCATCCAGCCGTTTCTCTGCCAATTAACATACCACTTATTCTTAAAGCAATTCACAATGTAGGCGCTATCCGTGTAGACTTCAATATCCAAGTTAGGCTTTTTTAAAGCAGAAAAAGCCTCTATCACACCAGTAAGCTCCATACGATTATTGGTAGTGTCAGGCTCTCCTCCATAAATTTCCTTTTCGTGGGTATCCTCTTGTAAATCCAATCTCAAAATCGCGCCCCATCCACCGTAGTTCTTTTCACTTTGGTTTCCTGAGCACGCGCCGTCTGTAAAAATCTTCAATTTCATTTCTAAATTATATTGAATTTAAATTGAGATTGCAAGGGGTTTATGAAAAAAACATAGTTAATTTTTAGATAAGTCGATCGTTGGCAATTTCTAGTTAAGTTCTAAAATAGAATTGGAAAAAGAAAAATAAAATAGCAGTTCTGTTTCCATATAGAATTAGGGTATAATATATGCTATCGACAAGGAGGCGTGATGAGAAAAAAGATATTTAAGGTCATAGCTATAGTTATAGTAGTAGCTATACTAGTGATTGGATATGGCTATTATAATTTAAAATCAAACTCTGTATACTATGCTAAAAATACGCCACATAAGGAAGGCACTGAGCCGGTACTTATGATGCTAGTTGATAATTTGGGCTGGATATATAATCCCGATATAGAAGGGATAGAGTACGATTATGGTGCTGGAAGAAGTATAAATAATAGAAATTTAGAGGGAAAAGATGTATCGTGGTTTGGAACATTTGATGGTAAAAAATATATTTATGGGGATGCAAATTATACACTATATAGATTTAACAAAAAATTTGAATTATCATACGTTTCTGAAGAGAAAAAAGGGCGAGTTGATATAACAGATGTGGATGTTAAAGAGGTCAAAAAAGACATTTATAAGGTTGTCCAACCTGTGATTGATAGACAAACAAAACCTTTGATAAATCTTCAATGGCTTTTTGATATAGTTTATCGTGACAAATTTAATTAACAAAATAAATGAGTAACGAGAAAATGAAAAAGAAATTTTTACTAGGACTTATGATAATAATTGTGCTGCCAGTACTATTGAGTGGATATGGATATTACAATTTAAAATCAAACTCGGTATACTATGCTAAAAACACACCACATAAGGAAGGCGCTGAGCCGGTACTTATGATGCTAGTTGATAATTTGGGGTGGATATATAATCCCGATATAGAAGGGATAGAGTATAGATTTGACGGAGGACAAATTATTTATAATAATAATCTTAAATTGGAAGAAGTCCCTTGTTTCGCTTGTGATAATAGCGAAGAATATTATTATGGCAGTAATGGCTATAGATCCTATAGCTTTAACAGTGATTTTCAATTGACGTATTGCAGAGATAGACGTGAGGGAAAGATTGATATAAAAGATGTGGATGTTAAAGAGGTCAAAAAAGAGATTTATAAGGTTGTCCAACCTGTGATTGATAGACAAACAAAACCTTTGATAAATCTTCAATGGCTTTTTGATATAGTTTATCGAGACAAATTTAATCAATAAAATGAATGAGTAACTAGAAAATGAAAAAGAAATTTTTACTAGGAACCATGTTAATAATTGTGCTGCCAGTACTATTGATTGGATATGGCTATTACAATTTAAAATCAAACTCTGTATACTATGCTAAAAACACACCACATAAGGAAGGTACTGAGCCGGGATTTAAGATGTTAATTGATAATTTGATATAAAATTTGATATAATGACTTCACATGGAAAATAGGAATTTAAAGAGGATATTAACGGTATATGGGATTAAAATTTTGTTCTATAGCCAGTGGCAGTTCAGGAAACAGCTATCTGGTTAAAACTGATATCACGAATATATTGATAGATGCAGGTATTGCCGGAAAAAGAATCTGCGAGGGAACAGGTTTGTGTGGGGTAAAGCCCGAAGATATTAATGGAATTTTGGTAACCCATGAGCATACTGATCACATCAAAAGTCTTAGAATGATAAGCAAGAAAGCAAAGGATGGAAGAATTTATACCTCTGAGGGCACAGCGCATGCCATCTGTGAGAAACAGCCTACTCTTGAGGAAAAACTCACCATCGAAGGAGGGTGTTTTGTTGTGGGAGATGTTGAAGTAAAGCCATTCTCCCTTTCCCACGATGCAGAGGACCCTGTTGGATTTTCCCTAAGCTCGGGAGGGCGAAAGGTCACGATAATAACGGACACAGGGGTATTCAGCAGAGAGATGGTGGAGGCGGCGGCGGAGTCGGACCTATTGGTGTTAGAGGCAAACCACGAGGTGAATATTTTGCACTGCGGACCGTACCCGTATGAGCTGAAGAGAAGGATTTTGAGCGATGTGGGGCATCTTTCCAACGAGGCGGCGGCAGAATTCATATACGAAATGAACAGACTTAGGAAAGCCCTCGGAGATTCGGAGCCAGAGCAGGAACCTAGGGTTTTGCTCGCCCACCTTTCCAGAGAAAACAACTCACCTATGCAGGCTGTT
Organism: Anaerovoracaceae bacterium; assembly: GCA_029983755.1. GTDB lineage: Bacteria > Bacillota > Clostridia > Peptostreptococcales > Anaerovoracaceae > S5-A14a. The sequence goes on along the minus strand of JASBYX010000028.1, from coordinate 6,446 downwards.
TTGACGATCAAAAATAGATTGTATGAGGAAGATTTGATTATGGGAAGGGATTATCAGATGGATGTGGCACTTCATGACTGTATGGGGAAACTTTTGGAAGTTTGATTAAATAAGAAGTTTCATTCTATATATTATTTAAATCCTTAAAGCTAATTTTAATTAAAATATGGCACATGTTAATTCCGGAGCAAAGAGAATGGATAAAAAGAATTTAACTAGTATAGGAGATGGTGAGTATAAAAAATTACTTACAGCCTGTAAGTAAAATGAAAAAACTGAAGCAAACAATTAAAGATCCGTACAACTTTGATTTTCTAACCATAAGAGATAAACATGATGAAAGAGAGTTGGAAGATGCACTAGTTAATCAGATAACATCTTTTCTCTTGGAACTTGGAACAGGTTTCTCATATATTGGAAGACAGGTTCACATCAAAGTTGGAGAAAGATAATCAAACCATAGGGATACTAATCTGCAGAGACAAAGATAATGTTGTGGCGGAGTATTCTCTTGAAAATATATCTCAGCCAATAGGGATTAGTAAGTACGAAATACGAAAATTACTTGAAAATGAATACACAAGTAGCTTGCCAACTATCGAAGAAATAGAAAAGTCTATAAAAGAGGTAGATATAAAATAAAAATAGCTATTATTGTTTATCAGATAGCTGATGAGATAAGACTAATCACCAATTATGTTATGAGGAGGTCTGATGGATATACGAGTGATTGCTGTAGGAAAACTCAAGGAAAAATACTGGACAGCAGCTGTAAATGAGTATTTGAAGAGGCTATCAGCATATGGGAAGGTTTCCGTGGTGGAGGTTCCTGAAGAGAGACTTCCGAAGAACGCCGGGGAAACTGACGAGGCAAATGTCAGAGAGGCAGAAGGTGAGCGGATTTTGGCTAAAATTAGCGATGGAGAATACGTGGTAACCCTTGAGGTTGAGGGCAAAACACTTTCCTCCGAGGAGCTTTCCGAAAAGCTGGACTCTCTTCTCTTAAAAGGCCGCAGCAAAATAGCTATGGTGATTGGGGGCTCTACAGGTCTTGGGGAGAATGTCCGCAAGAGGTCAGACTTTGCCTTGAGCTTTTCTAAAATGACTTTTCCGCATCAAATGATGAGGGTTATCCTGCTGGAGCAGATATATAGGGCTTTTAAAATCAGCAGGGGAGAGACTTATCATAAATAAAAGTAAGGTAAAATAGAAATGCTAGAGAACAGCGATGTCAGCACTGTGGCTGATGCTCCCTAGCATTTTTAAATTTACAGACTTTTATCGGGTATCCGATAAAGGGTATTCGATAAATTTAGGGGAAAATAAGTTTTGGGGGCAACTTTGGGGGTGTGGACGTTTTCTTAATCCAGATCTTGCTCGATTAACTTCTTAAAGTTTTCCCTGTTTCCGGCAATTATCAGGTGGTCGTTTTCGTTGAAGGTGTACTCCTCCCTGTCGAGCCCAACGATCTTTTCTTGAAATTTGTAGGCAATCAGATTAACTCTGTAATTTTTGCGGACTCCCACCTGCTTGATGGTTTTACCTATCCACTTGCTAGGAGTCTCCACCTCAAAAATACCAAAGTTATTGTTTAGCTCAACATAGTCGTAAGCCTTGCTGGCACTGAATCTCATTGCAGTTCTTACAGCCATATCCCTCTCAGGATATATTACATCGTCTGCTCCATTTCTTAGGAGCAATGCGGCGTGAACATCTTGGTTAACCTTGGTTACAACCTTTCTGGCTCCCCTTTCCTTAAGGAGCATTGTGATGACCAGACTGTTTTCAAGGCTTTCGCTTGTACACACAAAACATACATCAAAGTGCTTAACATCCATGTCATCAACTACTATAGGGTCAGTGCAGTCACCAATTTGTGCAGCCGTTACGAAGGGAGCAATTTGGTTGACCCTAGGTTCATGCTGATCTATTGCCATAACATCTGCATCCTCATTTTCCAGTGCCTTGCAGAGGGCGCTTCCAAACCGCCCAAGACCTATTACTAAAATAGTACGCATTTTTTCTCCTTTTATATAAAATTTGCTCTTTAAAAATTAGTGTTCTCAAACATTATGCTTTAAACAACTATGGATTCCGATGGATAGCGTATAGCAGGTACGAATTTTCGCCTTGCTATGGCCATGGCTACAGACAGACTTCCGAGTCTGCCGGCATACATCAGACTTATTATTATGATTTTCGAAATAGGGTTCAGGCTTGGTGTTATTCCAAGGCTGAGACCTACCGTTCCGATTGCTGAAACACATTCAAAGAATACTGCATCCAAGGAAAACTGTGGTTCCATGACCAGCATTACAAGGGTTGAGATTATTATCAGACCGATGTATGCGGTTGTCAGGGACAGGGCGCGAGCCTTGACTTCGTCAGGCAACCTTCGCTTGAAGATTTCCAGATCCCGGTAGTTCTTCACTTCTGAGCTCATGGACAGGAGCAGAACCACGAAGGTTGTCACCTTGATTCCGCCACCGGTGGAGCAAGGCCCTGCACCGATTACCATGAGAATCAAGGTGAGCGCGCGCCCGGCAGGGGTCAGGTTCGTGGTAGGTGTGGCCGCAAACCCTGCCGTTCTAGGCGTTACAGCAGCAAAGAAAGCATTTGCAATCTTATCAGGGACATTCATATTGGCGAAGGAATGATCCCATTCACACAGAAGAAAGAAGCATGCCGAAACCATGATGAGCATCAAAGTGACAGACAGCATTATTTTGCTGTGGAGAGGATACTTCTCCCATCTCAGTTTGTACTTTAGTATATCATTCCAAACGACAAAGCCTATACCACCTGAAATTATTAGAAACATTATTGTTACAAGAGTGATACCGTCCCTGTTAAAAGGCACTAGGGAACCACCGGGCTCACCACCCGGGACATTCCCCATGATGTCAAAGCCCGCATTACAAAAAGCAGAAACCGAATGAAAAATACCGGACCAAATTGCTTTGTTCACAGGGATGTCCGGGGAATTCACAGTAAGTCTGTATGCGATCATGGCCGCCCCAACAAATTCAATGAGAAGAGTTCCCATTATCATTGTGAAGAAAACTGAATTTAATCGCCCAAACTTTCCTGCACCAAGGGTTTCAAGCACCAGAGACCTACTGTAAAGAGAAAGCTTTCGTCCCCTGAAGGTAAGCACAGAAGCGATAATCGCCATGAATCCAAGACCTCCTGTTTGAATCAGAAGAAGAATCACAAGCTGGCCCCAGAAATTAAAAGCACTGGCAGTATCATACAGGGCAAGTCCTGTAACGCAGGTTGCAGAGGCAGATGTGAACAGCCCGTCTATAAAGGGAAGCCCTTTGCCGTTAACTGTTGTAAACGGAAGAGAAAGAAGTATCCCACCCACCAGAATTATCAAGGCAAATCCAATGGTCAGAATCTGTATGGAAGAAAGACCTAATTTCTTTAGCATGGCATCCCCCTAACTAAACCGAAAACCTCTTGGTCAGATTTAAATATCTTGTCAAAATCCCCAAGTTTGCGTAATAATACGAAAAGCTGTCCTTTCGTTTGACCTCAATTAAACCGGACTTAACGAGTCGCTTCATGTGCTGCGAAATAGTCGACTGGGAATAATCAAAGCTATCCACAAGATCCTTATTGCACACCTGTTCCATGGACCTGTTGCACTGCATTATAAATCTGAAAAGCTGAAGCCTGAGAGGGTGTGCCAAGGCGTCAGAGACCGATGCGATTTCTTCAAGCTCCGGTTCATCAAATCCTAAATCTTTTCTTATTCTCATAGAGTAAATTTACCCCTTTCCTTCACAGTAATATTCGTGCCATACTAGTGATATGTCAATCAAATCGTATAACAGCGATATGGCGCATAGGATATGATACAACAAAATAGCTTTTTTTACAAGGAAATTTACCTTAAGGTTATAGTTAAAATCTTTAGGGATACGGGAAGTAATTAAGATTTGAGTTGCAATGATTGGGCAATGTGAATAAAATAGTATTAATAAGCAAAAGGAATAATGCAGTAATTTTTCAGCTGCATGTGATTATCGAGTGAAATCAGCTACTAAAGGCAAGGTTTTTTAAATTTAAGGAATTATTTTTAAATTAGATGAATTATAAGGTGGAGGAAGATGAGAGAACTTAAAGAGAGAATTTTGAAGGACGGGCAGGCGCTGAACGAGGCGGTATTAAAGGTGGACAGCTTTATCAATCATCAGGTGGATCCTAAACTTATGGAAAACATAGGGAATACTTTTGCAGAAAAGTTTTCAAATGATCGCATTACCAAGGTGGTTACCATAGAGAGCTCGGGAATCGCTCCAAGCGTTTTTACGGCCAAGGCAATGGGGGTTGATCTTGTAATACTCAAAAAGTCTACCAGCAAAATTTTGGACGATAATATTGTTCAAACGAAGGTGGCGTCTTTCACAAAGGGAACAGAGTATCAGCTGACTTTGAATAAGAGGTATATAAATGCAGAGGATAGGGTATTGATAATAGACGATTTCCTAGCGCAGGGAGAGGCTGCCCAGGGTGCAATAAGGCTTATCGAGGCTCAGGGAGCCGAGGTTGTGGGCATTGGTATTTTGATTGAAAAGGCATTTCAGCCGGGGAACAAGGCGCTGAGGGATAAAGGGTATCCGGTTTACAGCCTAGCTAGGATTAAGAGTCTATCCAACGGTCATATAGAATTTCTCGAAGAAGAGTAGGGCAAGAGTAAGGGAACGGCAATACATGAAACTATTTTTTCGCAATTTAAAACCCTTTGCAGGCATCTTGGTCATAGCTATGATAATGCTGGGGGTTCAAGCATACACAAATTTAAAACTACCGGATCTCATGTCCGAGATGGTTAACGCCGGTATAAAGAAGGCGGATTCAGGTAGTACTGACTTCATATGGCAAAAAGGCATTGAAATGATTTTGGTTACTCTTGTTGGAGCGGGAGCAGCGGTACTAGTCAGCCTTATAGCATCAAGGATCGGTACCGGAATATCCCGAAACCTGAGAAAAGAAGTCTTCGAAAAAGTAACGAGCTTTTCTCAGAGAGAATTCAATAATTTTTCCACTGCATCTTTAATCACGAGGAATACTAACGATATTTCTCAGGTGCAGGTAGTTGCGATTCTGGGGATTAGACTTCTGTGCTATTCACCGATTCTAGGGGTAGGTGGAATTGTCATGGCATTGAGAAAGTCCACATCACTTGGGTGGATAATAGCAGTTTCTCTGCTGGTAGTTTTTCTCGTAATTGCTATGCTTTTCGTTTTCATTACACCTAAGTTTAAGAGGTTGCAGAAACTAACGGATAGAATCAACTTGATAGCCAGGGAAAATCTCACAGGTCTTTTGATAATAAGGGCGTTCAATACCAAGGGGCATGAACTTGAACGATTTAACGAGAGCAACAAGAATCTTCGCAGCGTGTCAAGAATAATAATGGGCACCATGGGAGGGCTGTTTCCTTCCATGATGTTTGTTATGAATGCAACGGCCGTTGCTATTTTGTGGTACGGCGGAAAGTCAATAGATATGGGAAATATGCAGGTGGGAGATATGATTGCCTTCATTCAGTACTCAATGCAGATAATAATGTCTTTTCTTCTGCTTACCATGGTTTTTGTACTGCTTCCAAGAGCCGGGGTTTCCCTAGGGAGACTTCAGGAAGTTTTGGAAACCCCTGTGGAGATTTTTTCTACAGAGGACAAGGAGCCAAGTGGGTATACTGTGGCATTTGAGGACGTCTGTTTTAAGTACGGGGATGCCGAAAACAACGTAATCGACCACATCACTTTCACTGCAGAGGAGGGGAAGACCACAGCCATAATCGGATCCACAGGGTCAGGCAAGTCCACTATTTTGCAACTTATTCCTCGACTGTTTGATGTAACCTGCGGTAAGGTAACCATCGGAGGTGTGGATGTTCGCCGTATGAATCTTCAAAAGCTCAGGGATTTGATCGGGTATGTGCCGCAGAAAGGGGTTCTGTTTAAGGGAACTTTTGCGTCGAACCTTAGGTTTGGGGATCCAAAAGGGAGCGATGATGCTGTGAGAAAAGCCTTGGCACAGGCTCAGGCTATGGATTTTGTGCCCGAGGACGGAATTGAAGGGGAGGTTTCCCAAGGGGGTGCGAACCTTTCCGGTGGGCAGAAGCAGAGAGTTGCCATTGCAAGGGCGCTGATGAAGAAGGCTCCTATATACATATTTGACGATACTTTTTCCGCTTTGGATTACAAAACAGATAAGGCTCTTAGGTTGGCTCTTCGTAATGAGATGTCACATGCGACGGTTATAATTGTAGCCCAAAGGGTAAGTACCATCAAAGATGCGGACAAGATAATAGTGCTTGAAAACGGAGGAATCGTAGGCCAGGGCACTCATGATTATCTGATGGAGAATTGCCCTGTGTACATTGAAATTGCAAAGTCTCAACCTAATATGGAGGCGAATATGGAGGCGAA
>JASBYX010000027.1 GCA_029983755.1 Anaerovoracaceae bacterium | reverse complement strand
AAATAATTACATATAAAATGCAGATTGATGGTATAATACTAAATGTAAATGAAGATTAAATCCACATTATTGAGATCGGAATCGGTAATTTGACAAATCTAGAATCTAAGAGGAAAGAAATGTTACAAGGAAAGAATATAATTCTGGGCGTTACAGGGGGAATCGCCGCGTACAAAATAGCAAGCCTTGCAAGTGCTCTCACTAAGCAGGGTGCCAATGTTGATGTATTGATGACTGAAGGTGCTACACACTTCATAACCCAGGAGACCTTCGAGGCTATCACACGAAACAAAGCTATAGTTGACACCTTTGATAGAAATTTTAGCTATGATGTGGAACACATAGCTCTTGCAAAAAAGGCAGATATTTTCGTCGTGGCTCCGGCAACTGCAAATACAATAGCTAAACTGACATATGGACTTGCCGATAACATGCTGACTACGACATTTTTAGCTGCCACATGTCCCAAGATTGTAGTGCCTGCCATGAACACCAACATGTACAACAACCCTCTGACCCAGGAGAATATGGACAAGCTGGATTCCCTTGGAATCACCGTCGTTCCGGCAAATTCAGGCTATCTTGCATGCGGAGACACCGGCGTTGGCAAGATGCCTGAGCCCGACCTGATCCTTTCCTACATCGAGAAGGAAATTGCAAGGGAGAAGGACATGGATGGTATGAGTGTCCTTATAACCGCCGGTGCAACAAAAGAGCCAATCGATCCGGTGCGTTTCATCACCAACCACTCCTCGGGGAAAATGGGATTTGCACTTGCCAAAGAATGCATGATGAGGGGAGCTAAAGTAATTTTGTGCAAGGGTGCTACTACCGGAGAGCCTCCGGAGTTTGTGCATGTTATCGAAACTCCCACAGCAGCTGATATGTTTGAAGCTTGCAAAAAATATGGCAAGGGTGCCGATGTAATAATAAAGGCGGCAGCAGTTTCTGACTACAGACCGACTGAAGTTGCAACAGAAAAAGTTAAGAAAAAAGATGGGGATATGAGTATAAAGCTTGAGAGGACAAGGGACATACTCAAATACCTTGGGGAGAATAAGAGCCCATCCCAGATTATTTGCGGATTTTCCATGGAGACAGAAAATCTAATTGAAAACTCAACGGCTAAACTTCACAGGAAAAATGCAGATTTGATAGTAGCAAACAACCTAAAGGATCAGGGGGCAGGATTTGGAACGGATACCAATCTTGTAACTTTCATTACATCTGACGGCTACGAGGAATTGGAACTTTTGACGAAGGCTGAGGTTGCGACAAGGATTGTTGACAAGATAATGAGTCTCTCGAAGTCGAAAAGCGAGGGATAGGGAAAAACACCCCATCGTAAAAGCCTGGGGAAGGCTGATATTTTGTTGAAAAAATAAGGTGTAAATGCTATACTTAATTTAGTTAAACGGACAAGGAGGACCATATGATTTATACGAAAGAGATTGAGGAGATGTGTATAGTCAACAAGGGAGCCAATCACGGCCCTGCTCCAATTCCTGAGGAAGGTAAATGGGTCAAGGCGAAGGACGTTACGGATATTTCCGGGCTGACTCACGGTGTTGGTTGGTGTGCTCCACAGCAGGGGGCTTGCAAGCTTACTCTTAATATTAAGGAAGGAATTATCCAGGAGGCGCTGATCGAGTGCATAGGATGTTCAGGAATGACTCATTCTGCTGCCATGGCAGGGGAGATTTTGACCGGGAAGACTATTCTTGAGGCTTTGAATACCGACCTGGTTTGCGATGCCATTAATACTGCGATGAGGGAGCTTTTCCTTCAGATTGTTTACGGAAGATCTCAGTCTGCATTTTCCGAGGGAGGACTTGCGGTAGGTTCCGGTCTTGAGGATCTTGGGAAGAACATAAGGAGCCAGGTGGCTACTATTTATTCCACAGATCTTAAAGGACCGAGGTATCTTGAGATTGCTGAAGGGTATGTAATCGAGCAGGCTCTTGACGAAGAGAATAATATCATCGGCTACAAGTATGTTAATCTTGGTAAGATGCTTGAGCTCATCAAGGCAGGGAAACCCCACAAAGATGCTTTTGAGGAAGCTAGCGGGACCTACGGAAGATATGATGAAGCTGTAAAGTACATCGATCCAAGACATGAATAGGAGGTAGACTGATGGCTAATTTTGAAAATTACGAGAGACGAATAGATAAGATTGAAAAGGTTATGGCCGACCATGGGATCAAAGATCTTGAGGAGGCTAGGCAGATGTGCCTTGACAGAGGTTTTGACCCTATAGAACTTGTTAGAGGCGTTCAAACTATTTGCTTTGATGATGCTTGCTGGGCATATACTCTAGGCGCTGCAATTGCTATCAAGAAAGGTGCCTTTGACGCTGTTTCTGCGGCGAGAGCTATAGGGGAAGGTCTACAGGCATTCTGCATTCCGGGATCTGTTGCTGAGGACAGGAAGGTCGGAATTGGACACGGAAATCTGGCTTCGATGCTTTTGAATGAGAAGACCGAGTGCTTCTGCTTCCTTGCAGGTCACGAGTCTTTTGCAGCAGCTGAAGGTGCAATCGGCATTGCAAATTCTGCAAACAAGGTGAGGAAGAAGCCTCTAAGGGTTGTGCTAAATGGACTTGGAAAGGATGCGGCTCAGATTATATCCAGAATCAATGGTTTTACCTATGTTAAGACTCAGTTTGATTATCACAAGGGTGAGCTTAATGTAGTTGAAGAAACGCAGTATTCAAAAGGTGAGCGTGGTAAGGTTAAGTGCTATGGCGCTGACGATGTGAGAGAGGGTGTTGCCATCATGCACCATGCAGGAGTTGACATCTCTATCACAGGTAACTCTACAAACCCAACAAGGTTCCAGCATCCTGTTGCAGGAACCTATAAGAAAGAAAAGACAGAAATGGGAGAGAAGTACTTTTCTGTTGCCTCCGGTGGAGGAACGGGAAGAACTCTTCACCCTGATAATATGGCGGCAGGGCCTGCATCATACGGTATGACAGACACTATGGGAAGAATGCATTCAGATGCACAGTTTGCCGGTAGTTCTTCCGTTCCTGCTCATGTTGAGATGATGGGCTTTATTGGAATGGGGAACAATCCTATAGTTGGAGCTACTGTTGCTACAGCCGTTGCCGTTCAGGAAGGTGGCAAATAATGGATTATTTTCTCAGTCATATCGGATATATCATCTTAGCGGCAGTTGCAATTGCTGCAATCGGATTTGCTCTGGTGTATTTCGGTGAGAAAAACAGCGATGGGGAAGGTTTCCAAGGGGGCTGCGGCATGGGTTGCAGCGGATGTGGAAACGCTGCTTCTTGTGGTCTTCCTGAGAAGGATATCAAACGCATAGAGGCGAGCATCGCTAAGGACAAAGAGACTGATTAGGATTTTAACTTGTCTTTGATTGGGCACAGAACGTTTACCTCTCTTGGAGCATCTTGGAATTTATTTTTATGTCAAGACTAGCATGTAAATAGGTTCTTAGGAGAGTTCGGATGGAGAGTTCAAATTTTCTGTGCTTGTGATCATATATTTTTAACACATTATTTTTATTTTCAAAATGATATTACTGGAGGAGAAGATGAGAAAAATTATCGTTTTGGCCATCTCTATTGTGATGGTAATTTCTATGGCAGCAGTTCTTGCCGGTTGCGGTGACAAGGACAAGGGCAAGGATAGTGGCGACAAGAAGGACAAAAAGCCTGTTGTTGCCGTTGTTGTAGCAGATGGATTTGGCGACAGATCCTTCTATGATTCTTCAAAGAAAGGCCTTGATAAGCTGACTGATGAAGGACTTGTAAAGCCTATGACAATCGAGTGCAGAGGTGAAAACTTCGAGCAGCAGATGAGAAATGCGGCAGATAAGGCCGACATAATCATTCCTGTCGGTTGGGAATTTGGGGACATCGAGAAGGTTGCAGACGACTACCCTGACAAGAAATTTATATGGGTAGACAACGCCGGTGAGAAGAACCACGAGAATATTTTGTACATAAACTATGCTCAGAATGAGGGTTCTTATCTGGTTGGTTATATAGCTGCAAAGATGAGCAAAACCGGAACGATAGGTGCCGTAGGTGGATTGGACCAGGACACTATCAATGATTTCATCGTTGGATATGAGCAGGGAGCAAAGAAGGCAAATCCTGACATAAAGATTGTAAAGAACTATGTTGGAGACTTTGAGGATCCTGCACAGGGTAAAGAGTGTGCTCAGGCTCTTCACAGCAAGGGTGCAGACATTATTTTTGCGGTAGCAGGTAACTCCGGATCAGGCGTAATCGAGTCAGGTAAGGAAGATGGTTATTTTGTAATCGGAGTTGACTCTGATCAGAAGTACATTGCACCTGACACAATTATCTGCTCCATGGTTAAGAACGTAGACGAATCTATTTACAAGGTTGTGAAAGATTTTGTGAAGGATGGGAAGTTCGAAGGAAACAGAACTTGGATTGCTGATATGGCAACAGGATTCATCTCTGTCGGATATGGTGAGAAGGATGCACCACAGCAGGTTTCCGACGAGCTGAAGAAAGAAGTCGAAGATATTCAAAAGGATATCGTGGATGGAAAGATTAAGGTTGACACTGCTAGACAGTAACTTTGTCACATATTAAGTCAAATAGTTTTAAAGATGTTAAGGCTCCCTGCAGAGATGTCAGGGAGCTTTTAAGGAGTAAGGATATTTGAATTCAGAAAGCAGTACAGAAACAAAGGAGATCATAGTACAGTTCAAAAATGTATCCATGGAATTTCCCGGTGTATTGGCAAATGATGATGTGAGCCTAGAGATCCGAAGGGGTGAAGTATTTGCCCTTGTGGGAGAAAACGGTGCAGGTAAGAGCACACTGATGAACGTTCTTTACGGTATCAATAAGCCCACAGCCGGGGAGGTTTACGTAAAGGGAGAGAAGCTGGAGAGCTTTCATCCCAGCGTTTCCATCGCTAAGGGGATCGGAATGGTACATCAGCATTTTATGCTTGTACCATCTTTTACTGTCGCCCAAAACATAGTTTTAAGCAAGGAGCCAAGGAAGTCAGGCTTTATTTATGATCTTGCCAAGGCGAACGAAATCACAGAAAATCTGGTTAAAGAGTATGGTTTAAAGGTCAACCCCAAGGATATTCTGAGGGAGACAAGTGTGGGTATTCAGCAGAGAGTTGAAATACTTAAGACTCTTTATAGGGGTGCCGATGTTTTGATCTTGGACGAGCCTACGGCGGTGCTTACCCCAAGTGAAACTGAGGAACTTTTCCAAGTCATTAAGAGGGTTGTTAGAGAAATCGGCATGACGGTTATCATCATCACCCACAAGCTATATGAGGTAATGGCTATCTCCGATCGGGTAGGAGTCATGCGGCAGGGAAAACTCGTGGGGGTTAGAAATACAAGCGATGTAAACGAGAGAATTCTTGCTGAGATGATGGTCGGCCGAGAGGTTTTGCTCGATAAGCTTGAGAGGACGGGGAAGGTAGGGGATGTTAAAATCAGCGTTCGAGATCTTTTTGTCGCCGACAATAGAGGCCTTCCTGCGGTAAACGGAATAAGCCTTGATGTGAGAGAAGGGGAAGTACTGGGCATTGCAGCTATAGAGGGCAATGGGCAGAGCGAGTTAATTGAGGCCATAACAGGGCTCAGACATATAGAGTCCGGCGAAGTGTTCATTCAAGGGAAAAATGCAACCAAGCTGAGCGCCAGAGAGATAAGAGAAGAAGGTATGGCTCACATTCCGGAGGATAGGATAAGTACAGGAGTTAGTGGCCCATCAACAATTGTTGAGAACATAATAATAGGCAAGGAGCGCCGAAGACCATTTTCTTGGAAGGGAATTCATCTGAGGAAGTCTTCAATTATAAGGTATGCGGAAGACTTGTTTAAGAGGTTTGACATTAGAGGTGCAGGCATAAGTACCCAGGTGGAATCTCTGTCCGGTGGTAATATGCAGAAAGTCGTAGTTGCCAGAGAATTTTCATACGACACGCCGGTGTTTGTAATCGCACAACCTACCCGTGGAGTTGACATAGGAGCCATGGAGTTCATACACGACAAAATAATTGAAAAGCGTAACAACGGAGCTGCTGTTTTGTTGGCCAGCGCTGACCTTGACGAGGTGTTCAGGCTCAGTGATCGAATTGTGACCATATATGAAGGTAAAATTACAGGGCATTTCAAGGCAGGAGAAATCAGTAAAATGGACATTGGATATTACATGACGGGGGATAGAAGGGAGACCGGGGATGAATAAATTTAGAATTGACTACTCCTATATAGCGTCTCTGTTTATCAGCATTGCGGTGGCACTTTTGATCGGTGCTCTCCTGATTTTGGCTACGGGACACAGCCCGGGTGAAGGCTATGGAGCGATGATAGAGGGTGTATTTGGTAACAGCAGAGTGTTTGGGAACACCGTGGCGAAATCCATGAACCTTTGTCTCACGGCATTGGCTATGGCTGTGGCTGCAAAGGCAGGGATGTTCAACGTAGGCGGAGAAGGGCAACTTTACCTTGGAGGGCTTGCGGCCACAATGGTTGGTGTCATCATGAGTTCTGCTTCTCCGATAATTGTAATTCCTTTGGCAATAGTAGCCGGGGCGATAGTTGGGGGAGCCTTTGCCTGGATTCCTGCTTGGCTCAGGGTTAAGTTCAATGTGAGTGAGGTTATAACCACTATAATGCTGAATTCTGCAGCCATATTTTTCTGTAAGTACCTGATAAACGGTCCGTTGAAATCAACAGAAAAGGGCGTACTTGCAGCCACGGAGAATGTGTTTGCTTTCAAACTGGCGAAGCTCATTCCGGCCTCTAATTTGACCACAGCACTTTTCTATTCCGCAGGCATTGCACTGCTTGTTTGGTACGTTATGGGAAAGACGACACTGGGTCTTGAAATGAAAGTTACCGGAGAGAATCCGAAGTTTTCTGAATTTGTGGGTCTTAAGAGAGACAAGATGATGATATGGTCCATGATCGCATCCGGAGCCATATGTGGTGTGGTCGGCATGATGGAAGTGTACGGGATACAAGGCAGGTTCACAGAAAACATAAGCAACGAATTCTACTTTGATGGTATGCTCTTAGCTATGATCATGAATTACAATCCATTTGGTATAATAGCCATGAGCTTTTTCTTTGGAATATTGAAGATTGGTGCTTATGCTATGGAATTGTCAACCGGCATCTCAGGTGAAATTTCACAAATTATATTCGCAATCATCATCTTCCTCATGGCAGCACAAGGAGGATTCAAGCAGTATTTCGGCGGTGTCTTTGGGAAACTGAAAGCAAGAGATGAGGAGCGAAGAATTGAGATGGAAGAATCCTTGGATGATATGGAATTAGATGGCATGAGTTCGAAAGGGGGCAGATAGTATGGGAAACCTTTCTGAAATATTTAATCTAGGCTTATTCCAAAATACCCTAAGAACAGCAACTCCTGTAATACTTGCAGCTCTCGGGGGGCTATTGACTGAACAGGCAGGTATAATGAATATAGGGATGGAAGGCATGATGCTAGTTGGCTGTTTTGCGGCTGTAGCCGTTAGCTTTGCCATGGCCAATGCCCTTATGGGTGTGTTTGCTGCAGTTATGTGCGGCATCGTTATCGGAATATTCTTCGCGGTATTTGTGGTTAAGCTGAGAAGTGATGAATTTATCATTGGAATGGCATTGAACACATTTGCGGCAGGAACTACAGTGTTTCTACTTAGATCTATATTCGGTGTCAAGGGAACATTTGCGGACAAGGGAATAATTCCTCTGCCAAGTGTAAACCTTCCATGGCTAGAGAGCATTCCTGTTATAGGGCCTCTTCTCAACGGACACTCCGTATTTGTTTACATCACTTGGGTATTTGTATTTCTGGTGTGGTTTCTTCTTTACAAAACCCCATACGGTTTTTGGATAAGGGCGGCAGGAGAGCATCCTGAGTCCCTAGCAACTGCAGGAATCAACCCGGATAAGATGAAGTTCATCGCAAGCATTCTCTGCGGCATACTATGCGGGTTTGCAGGAGCTCATTTATCCCTTGGATATCTGACAATGTTTGCAGAGGGAATGAGCGCAAACAGAGGCTTTATCGCCTTTGCCTGTGTAATCTTCGGAATGGCAAACCCACCAAGAGTTTTCTTGGCAGCTCTTTTGTTCGGCTTTTTAAATGCCCTGGGGCTGAGACTTCAAAGCGTTGGTATTCCACCGGATATAACGGCTATGACTCCGTATGTTGTAACTGTTTTGATGCTGGTGTACATAGTTACCGCAGGAGAAGCCAAGAGAAGAAGAAGGGCTAAGAGACTCGTCGCTGAGCAGAAAACCTGAAAAGATGTATTGTTTGAGGTGGCAGCACAGCGGCACGTTTACCTAAAAAGAATTAATTAGATAGTGAATGGTAAAAGAATAATTTAAGGAGAGTTTATATGGGAAAGAACAAAACATTTGCTTTGCTTACAGTTATGGTTATTTTTGCAGTATCTCTAGTTGGATGTGGCGGCGGGGATTCCTTTGAAAAGCAAGACATGAAGAAGGTAATGAAACTGGCAAACTACAAGGGCCTTGAGTATAAGCTGGGCAATGTTGAAACATCAGAGGAAGAAGTGAATCAGTACATCGATGCAGCATTAGCAAAGGATACTAAAACAGAGAAAATCACTTCGCCGGATACTGTAGTAAATGACGGAGATGCCGTAAATATTAAGTTTGTGGGTAAGATGGACGGAAAGGAATTCAATGGGGGAAGCTCTGACAGCTTTGATATGGTCCTTGGCCAGACCCCTATGATAGAGGGATTTTCTGAAGGCATCGCAGGTCACAAAGTTGGCGAAAACTTCACCTTGAATCTAAAGTTTCCTGATGACTACCATGCGAAGGAGCTTGCAGGTAAACCTGTAGACTTTGAAATTACAATCAATTATTTAGAAAAAAAGACAGTTCCTGAACTCACCGATGAATGGGTAAGTAAGAATACTAAATACAAATCTGTGGACGAATACAAAGCGTCTGTAAAGGAAGAACTTAACATCAATGCAAATAAGGCAGCCAAGGATGAGGCCAAATATCAGCTCCTAAACGATGTTATCAAGAATACTAAGTTTGAAAAGCTTCCCAAGGAATTGGTTGATGAAGAGGTTAAGAGAAGCAAAGAGATAATGGAAAAAATAGTTCTTTCAAAGCAGAAGCTCAGTTTTGAAGAATATGCAAAATCTATGATGGCAAACAATAAGGATATAAAGGATCCTGTAAAAGAGTTGGAAAGGCAGATTAAGGAAGATGCTAAGAATGCAGTCAAGAGAAAACTTGTGGTAGCTGCCATAGCTAAGAATGAGAAACTCGAGGTCACAGACAAAGAAAAGGAAAATCAATTTAAAGATATACTAAAGTCTATGAACATGAATATAGACAAATTCGAAAAAGAATATAAAATGAATAAGAAGGAAGCTATTGAGCTGTTTGACTACAAATACTACGTGCTGTCTGACAAGGTTGCATCAAAATTGATGGAGCTTGGAAAGAATACAAATCCTCAATAGTATATAAACGAATATTTATATTAAGACGAAGCGACTCCACAAACCCTTACAATGAGTCGCTTCTTTTATTTTTTGCAATATTATGAAAAAGCACAAAGAAATATCAATTTATTTGTTTACCTCTATAAAGAGAATAAGCACATAAAAATGTTTTGAGAAAAATACAAAAATTCCTTTACTAATAAATACTCATAATGTATAATAAACTTAATAAATTTATTCCTGTACTTATATTTAGAGAGGAAGTGAGAGTATGAGTTTTACAGATTTTCTAGGTAAGATCGACGCCTTCGTATGGGGGCCACCGATGATCATAATGATCATGGGAACCGGTATTTTGTTGACAATTAGAACTAAGTTTATTCAGATCAGATGCTTGCCTAGAGCGTTGGTGTATATGTTCACCAATGAAGAAGGGGCTGAAGGAGAAGTAAGCAGTTTCGGTGCACTATGTACAGCGCTTGCCGCTACCATAGGTACCGGAAATATCGTGGGAGTTGCAACAGCTGTTACGGCAGGAGGTCCGGGAGCACTTTTCTGGATGATCGTAGCAGCATTCTTCGGGATGGCAACTAAGTATACAGAAGGATTGCTAGCTGTAAAGTACAGGAATGTAGATGCAAGCGGCCACTCCCTTGGTGGACCTTTCCTATATATTGAAAAAGGTATGGGTCCTAAGTGGAAATGGCTAGGAAAGACATTTGCAGTGTTTGCAAGTGCAGCAGGAATATTGGGAATAGGAACTACAACCCAGGTCAACGGAATCGCCAATGCAGTTAAGGGATTTGCAGATCCTAATGATATGTATATGGTTAATATACTAGGTCATGAATATTCCTGGGCTATGGTCGGTACGGCTGTAATTGTTGGAATTCTAACAGGTCTTGTAATCATTGGAGGACTGCAACGTATAGCAAGTGTAACCATGGTAGTGGTACCATTCATGGCGGTTGCATATTTTTGTATATGCATTGCAATTATCATTAACAATGCCGATAAACTTGGAGATGCAATTTCCACAGTTGTAACGAGTGCATTCGGAGCAAGGGCAGCTGCAGGGGGTGCACTGGGATTCACAATGATGACAGCCATGAGAATGGGTGTTGCAAGGGGAATTTTCTCAAATGAGGCCGGTTTAGGTAGTGCCCCTATAGCTGCAGCAGCAGCAAAGACAAACACCTCTGGTAGACAGGGTCTGATTTCCATGACAGGAACTTTCATCGACACTATCGTAATCTGTACACTGACTGGATTGACTCTTGTAATCACCGGAGCCCTTGAGACTGAACATGAGGGTGCAAACATTACAGGATACGCCTTTGGAGCAGGCCTTCCATGGAGTGAAAGCGTTGGTGCAGGAGTGCTGATGATGTGTCTTGCATTCTTTGCCTTTACAACAATCTTAGGATGGGATTATTACGGTGAAAGATGTATAGAGTACATTGTTGGAGAAAACAGCACCACAGTTCGTGTATATAGGTGGATATTCCTGGCAAGCGTATGCCTTGGATCATTCATTCCTCTTCAGAGCGTATGGACTGTAGCAGATATATTCAACGGACTTATGGCACTACCAAACTTGGTTGCCTTGATAGCTCTCAGCGGTATAGTGGCAAAGGAAACCCACGATTATGTTGAGATGGATAATCAGTTGAGGCTCAAAGCTAAAGAAGCAAAGAGGTCAGCTGCATAATTGGATTCATAGATAAGCGGAGAGATAAGAGTAGAGTGTGACAAATTGAAAAACATCTGTGACAGATTGAAAATATCAATGAGACCCACTCGTTAACTTCTTATTCGATATACTTGTTTACTCCTTTCTTTGCACATTAATGTGGCTATTTGTCAACTACATTATGAGCAAGAGAAAACCCCTTGCCGCCACTACGGCAAGGGGTTTTCTCTTAGATTATAAATGATTAGTTATAGCCGAATTATACAAGGCCCTTTACAACAGATAAGGCCGCATCGAAGTTTACCTCGTGAGTAACTTCAGGGACGTATTCAACATACTGGATAACGCCTTCTTTATCAACAACGACTACTCCCCTTGCAAGGAGCATAAGCCCTTCCATCAGGAAGCCGTAATTCATTCCAAATTCTCTTTTCTGATAATCTGAAGCCACGATAACCCTGTCGATTCCCTCTGCAGCACAGAACCTACCCTGTGCAAAAGGAAGATCCTCAGAAACCGTTACAACAACCACGTCATCAGAGAGCTCAGTTACCTTCTTGTTAAAAAACTTTGTCTGGAGTGAACAAACCTCAGTATCGATTGAAGGAACAACTGAATAGATGACAACCTTTCCCTTAACCTCATCATCCTTAAATGGGGACATATCGTTCTTCACAAGCTCGAAAGAAGGAGCCTTATCTCCAACCTTTACCTGAGTTCCCAAAAGATTCACCGGATTTCCACCAAATTTAACACTTGCCATAATTACACCCTCCTATATATTATCATTTAAATTAGTAACAATTAATTCGTTCAAGAGACTTTTACCACAAAATTCTAGAATTAACCCACAATATATAGTAAAATATATAAGATAAAACGAAAGGAGCATTCAAATGCGTTGCCCATATTGTGAAAACATGGATACAAAGGTCGTAGACTCAAGACCGACTGATGAGGGAAGAGCAATTCGCCGCAGAAGGCTTTGTGAGGTTTGCGGTAAGCGCTTCACAACATACGAGAAACTTGAAGAGAACATCATAATGGTCATCAAGAAAAACGGCCAACGTGAGTCCTTTGATAGAAACAAGGTAATGAACGGAATCGTTAAAGCCTGCGAAAAGAGACCCGTTCCAATGGCTACAATTGAAGGAATTGTTGATAACATCGAGCGAGGTCTCAACAACATGATGGAAAAAGAGGTGGAGAGCACCTTTATCGGAGAGCTCATAATGGACGAGCTCAAGAAAGTCGACGATGTTGCCTATGTGAGATTTGCGTCAGTATACAGGGAATTCAAAGATGCGGACACCTTCATCAAGGAACTTGAGAAACTATTGAAACGAGACGGAAGTTCTGCCGGAAAAGACAGGGAAGATGAGACTGACACACAAGGCGAGGGGAACAGAAAAGATAAGGCTGACAGAGATGGGAAGGACAACGCATGACAGGCAAAATTATCAGAATTGCAATTGACGGCCCGGGGGGTGCAGGGAAGAGTACCGTTGCAAAGGCAGTAGCACGTCGCCTTGACATAGATTATATAGATACGGGGGCAATGTATAGAGCCATAGCATATAAGTTTCTTTCGGAAGGGCTCACGCCGGACTCCATGGGTGAATCTGACTTCAAATCATCCATGAACAAAATATTGGCAGGCTCTAAGGTTGACTACTCTCAAGGGATTACGACCCTCGATGGCAAAGATGTGAGCAGGGATATCAGAACATCGGAAATCTCTGCTGCAGCTTCGGCATTTTCGGCGATACCTGAAGTGAGGGAAAAGCTTGTAAGATTACAAAGGGATATGGCCTGTAGAAGATCCCTTGTGATGGATGGTAGAGACATTGGCACAAATGTGATCAAAGATGCTGAAATCAAGATTTTCTTGACTGCCAGCCCTGAGGAGAGGGCAAGACGCCGTTACGAAGAGTTGATTTCAAAAGGCCAGAAAGTTCAGTACGCAAGTATTTTGTCGGAAATGAAGAAAAGAGATCATAACGATTCATCAAGATCGATTAATCCTCTTGTTAAGGCGGAGGATGCTATATTGATTGACAGCAGCAATATGGATGTGGACCAAGTGGTGGATTTAATTTGTAGCGAGATTGAAAAACAGGGTTAAAAATGTTATAATTATTTGCTACGAGTGAGTGCAGGCAGAAGGATTAGAATGAAGATTGATAATCTACCTGTTAGCGAGAGGCCAATGGAGAAGGCGATGGACGGGGGAATTTCCAGTCTATCAAATTCGGAGCTCTTAGCCCTGTTGATAAACAGCGGGACAGTTGAGAAATCGGCTCTTGATTTGGCCGTGGAAATATTGACCATTTCTCAAGGAGGAATCTCTCAATTGGGGGAGGTGAGGCTTGAGGATTTGGTTAGGATTAAGGGCATCGGACCATCTAAGGCGGTTCGGGTGCTGGCGGCGGTTCAGCTTGGAAAGAGAATGGCTACTGCGATTCCCGAGGAGAGATTTTGCATAAGGAGCAATGAGGATGTTGCTAAACTTCTTATGGAGAAATTGAGATATGAGAAGAAGGAACATTTCGTGTCCATATTGCTGAACTCTAAGGGTGAGGTGATTGAGATAGATACTGTATCTATTGGAGAATTGTCAGCGACAGTTGTCCATCCGCGGGAGGTATTTTCGGGGGCTACCAGAAAGTCCGCTGCATCTATTATTTTAGCTCACAACCATCCCAGTGGGGATCCGACCCCGAGCAAGCAGGATGTTGAAACTACCAAGAGACTTGTGGAGTGCGGTAGGCTCATGGGGATTAAAGTTTTGGATCACGTCATCATTGGGAATGGAAGTTTTGTAAGCCTTAGGGCTATGGACATGATGTGATGTCCGTCTATATTTAACATATATTGGAGGAATTTAAGATGTTCAACTTTTTAGCGGCCAAAGATATGGGGATTGACCTGGGTACAGCTAATACACTTATCTATATTAAAGACAGCGGAATCGTTCTTGAGGAGCCTTCCGTAATCGCTTTGGACAGCAAAAGGGGAGTCACCTTGGCTGTGGGAACTGAAGCAAAGGAAATGGTTGGAAAGGCACCGAGCAACATTAGTGTTGTAAGGCCGCTAAGGGACGGAGTTATCTCTGATTTTGACAGGACTGCCGATATGCTTAGAGAGTTTATAACCAAGGCCGTTTCTGCAAATAACGTAAAGAATTTCAGAGTAGTCGTGGGCGTTCCAAGTGGAGTAACCGAGGTTGAAAAACGTGCCGTTGAAGAGGTCGTAAGGCAGATGGGAGCCTCAGAGGTATATATTCTTGAGGAGCCTATGGCTGCAGCAATAGGGGCAGGCGTTGATGTGGATTCATCTTCTGCTTCAATGATAGCTGACATAGGTGGCGGAACCACAGACATAGCTATAATTGCTCTCGGTGGAATTGTTGCGAGCACCTCCATAAGATATGCCGGTGATAAGTTCAACGAAGCTGTAATACAGTATATCAGGAAGAGATATTCACTTTTAATCGGCGACAAGACTGCTGAAATGCTGAAAATCAAGGTTGGTACTGCATCCTTGGATCTTGATGAAAATGGAGATGAGATAATTGAAACTGTAAAGGCAAGCGGAAGGGACCTATTGACAGGGCTTCCAAAGACTTTGGATGTTTCAAATAGAGATATGATGATTGCCTTACAGGAATCAGTGGATATAATAGTTGATGGAGTTAAGGCTACTATCGAGAAGGCTCCACCGGAAATTGCAGCAGATATTGCTGAAAAGGGGATGATCCTTTCAGGAGGGGGAGGCCTTATCAAGAATTTAGATAAACTGATTGAATCCAGAACGGGTATGAAGGTTGCGACTGCTGAGAATGCCTTTGAGGCTGTGGCTACCGGCACAGGAATGAGCCTTAACGATGTGGAAAAGCTCAAGGTTTACGCAACCACTGTGAATAGAAGATAGAGATTATGAGATTTATCAAGGAACACAAATTGATATCAGGGCTGTTGACAGTCATTGTTCTGACATTGGTTTTACTGATTTCCTCTGTTGCTACAGGTGGCAGGGGAAATTTTATCACTGAGGGCGTTAACACCGTTGTGAAAACCGTCACTTCGCCTTTTTATAAGGCCGGAAACAAGACCTCTTCGTTCTTTTCGGGACTTGGAAGTTATGATAAGCTTTCGAAAGAGAACGAAAAACTGAAAAAGGAAAATCAGAAACTAAGGGAAGAACTAAAAGCACACAATCTGTTGGAAGAAAAACTAAAGGATTTGACTGAACTGTCAAAGGCTCTTAACTATATCGATAATGACGGAGATCAAAAGCATGTTAGCGGAGATATAATATCTATGGATTCCACATCTTGGATGCACGTCTTTTCCATCGATATAGGCAAAAAGGATGGTGTCAAAGAGGGAAGTACTGTAATTGCAAACGGTGGCCTTGTGGGTAAGGTCAAAGAAGTAGGCCCAAATTGGGCAAAGGTCAGCTCAATTCTTGATCAGAATAACAATGTTAGTTTCAGACTTGCAAGCGATTCAGAGCAGCTTGGCATACTCGATCAGGTTGAAAATGGCAAGTTGTCAGGATTCCTTATCAATAACCAGGCCACTGCTGCGATTGGAGATAAGCTTATAACCTCGGGTATGGGAATTTATCCGGGGGGTATTGATGTGGGAACAGTTACAAAAATACAAGTTGATAAAAGCAGACAGCTTAGAATAATGGTCGTAAAACCATCTGTTAACTTCGATGCCCTGAGAAGGGTTACAGTTATAATATGAAGCCGGTGACATTATGAAGTTAAGATATCAAATTTTATGGGGATTTGCACTAGCATTTGCACAAGGAGTGGTTTCACGATTTCTCGGAGATAACGAATTCATACCCAATGCCATTTTGATCATAACTATAGTAGGGACATTCAGTACTGAAGAACATATGAAATGGATTGTCATCGGATGGACTGCAACTATTTTGCGAGATATAGGCTCATCTCTATATCCGGGAATGATGTCAGTTTCATTGCTACTGGCAGTTGGTATGTCTATTTTCCTAACCAAGTGGCTCAGCAACGAGAATATCTTCGGAGTTATTATCAACATCGTTTTGGGAATGACAGTTTATTACTCAACCTACTGGGCTATTTCTGCGTTGGCAGGCTCCGCATACACATACCTATTTGCAGCAAAGTTTTGGGCTTTGCAGATTCCACTTAGCATTGTGTTCGGCCTGATTGTCTATCATTTTATTACAAAGTCTATTAAAGAGAAGAGAAGAAAAGAAAGATTTAGGAAGTATTTATGAGGAGATGGAACAAAGGCTCATCCAGATATTATCCAATTACCATAGTGATTCTGATACTTATGGCCATTCTGGTCGTGAGACTTTTTGTTGTATCGGTGATTCAGAGCAAAAACTGGAACGAGAAGGCTGTCCATCAAAATTCAAAGGAAATATACACACCGCCAACAAGGGGTAACATATATGACAGGAACGGCAAAATTTTAGCTACCAATAAGCAGATATTTACCGTCACCTTTACAGCAAGTGGCCTTAGGACAAATGAGATCAACAAATCCATCGAGAATTTGATCAAAGTGCTTGAGGAAAACGGCGATAAGTACGAGAATAAGTTCCCTATAAAGATCAGCAAGAAGGGGAATTACTATTACACCTTCGATTACGAAAAAAACAAATGGCTCGATGAAAATCAAATTGCAAGGGGTACATCAGCTGCAGATGCCTTTGAAATACTCAGAAATAGATATCAAGTTGATCCACGACTTGACAGATTTGAAGCGGTTGACGAAATATATAGAAAATATAATGTCAATTTGCCTATATTAGCAAAATCCATGAAGTATACATTTGATGCTGACAAGAAGGCGTTTTTAGAGAGGTTTTTGTTTACTGAGGATGAAATCAAGAAGAAGCCGTCAGCCAAGAAGACTCTTCACGATTTAAAGAAGCAGTTTTCTTTGCGAAAAGGCATGACTGACGAGGAAGCCATCAAAATTTTTGCAGTAAGAAATGAGATTTCGAAGAATGGATTCACAAGCTATGTTCCCATTACAGTAGCCAAGGAAATCAGTGACAAAACAACAACCTATCTCGAAGAAGTGGGCCTTAAGGGTGTTAATGTAGCATCTGAATACATAAGATATTATCCCAATGGACAGACAGCAGCAAATGTCCTTGGATATATGGGTAGTATTTCCGAATCAGAGTCTTCTGAGTATGTCAAAAATGGCTACAGCAGTAGCGATATGATCGGTAAATACGGAGTAGAAGGTGTATATGAGAAAGAGCTGAGGGGTAAGTCGGGAATCAAAAGGATAAGAGTAGATGCTGGCGGAAGGTATATTTCTACCATAAGTGAGACTCCACCTAAGAGGGGAAAAGACGTATATCTGACGATTGATTTAGATTTACAGAAAGCCGCAGAACAAGCTTTGGCTGAAGGGATTGTAAATGCCAGAAGAAATGCTCCAAACTGTGAAAGTGGTGCGACTGTAGCGGTTGACGTTCCTACAGGAGATGTGCTTGCTATTGCCAGTGCACCAAGCTATGATCCCAATATTTTTGCTAAGGGAATAGACGAAAAAGCATGGGAATCTGTCCAGAGCAAGAACCCAAGGGATCCCCTATCACCGGCTCCTCTCTTCAATATCGCAACAAGATCAGCAGTACAGCCCGGTTCTACCTTTAAACCTATAACGGCGATAGCTGCATTGGAATGCGGATTGAGCCCAAATCGATTGATTAATGATAGAGGGCACATAGATCTGGGAGGAAGATCCTTCGGTTGCTACACGTGGAACACCTTTGGCGGCACAGACGGTGTTTTGGACCTTACAAAGGCTATAGCCATGTCTTGTAACTATTATTTTTACTGTATCGCTTCTAATAAGGATTGGGGCACTGGAGCCTCCCTTGGACTAAAGGATATGGGTATAGATAAAATGGTGGAAGTTGCAAGTGAGATGGGTCTTGGTTCAAGCACAGGTATAGAGCTTGATGAGGCCGTTGCACCGCTACCATCTGAAAAAAGACATAGGGCATCTATAGAATCCAGCCTCAGATATACTATCGCCGCAGCAGCTCATACATATTTTCCTAAAGACGTTGCTGAGAATGAGAAGAAGCTACAAAGGAATATCGATACTATCATTGGGTACATGGACGAGAATCCTGATAGAGGAGAGCTGATCAAAAGAATAGATAAGGAAACAGATGCCATAAAGAGCAAGGTTGAAGACTTAGCCGACTTAGCGAAATTCTCATTCTTTGGACAGGCTAAGTGGGGCGTTGGTGATGTTTTCAACCTGTCAATCGGTCAGGGGGATAACTCATATACTCCATTACAAATGGCAAGATATATAGCAACAATAGCCAACAAGGGTGAAAGAAATCAACTTAGTTTAGTTAAGGGCGTGTCTTCTGAGGGATTGACTAAAAAGAAAAAGGCCTACAAGATCAACCTTACTGACATGTCACTTTTAGACGATGTTAAAGTGGGAATGAACGGTGTAGTCGCGCGAAGCCATGAATTCGGATCCATGGGAAACGATGCATTCGGAAAAACAGGAACAGCCCAGAGAGCCGGGAAGATAAATCCGAAGGATGAAGTAGCATATGTGAAGGATCATCTCGGATCAATAGCACCCGGCGTCAAGTGGGAACAAGTGGAAAAAGAAATCCAAAAGATGCAAAAAGAAAAAGCATATGAAGGCTTGTCACCTAACGATCTTGTGGATAGTGCCCTGATTAGAGTCAGCGATTACAAGGTGAATAGAGACAAAATCGACCAATTCAAAGCAGATTATGACAACTTCGGATGGTTTATAGCAGCAGCTCCGTTTGATAATCCGAGAATTGCTACTTCAACTATGCTCGTTCAAGGAGGTACTTCCGCTGCCGCTGTGCCTATAAACAGGGACGTCATCAAGAAGTATCTAGAACTCTCAAGCACCAAATCAAATGAAGAGCCAGAAACCATGACACAGCCAGGGACAAACAAAGCATTTTGACAAAATGTGGATTTTGAAAAGTACGAGACAACGAGGAAGGAATTATGGGAAAATCTATATTAATAGCATCAGGTAAGGGTGGAACAGGTAAAACCATGGTTGCCGTAAATCTTGGTGCTACACTTGCGCAAAACGGGAAAAAAGTTCTAATCATAGACATGGATTTGGGCCTTAGGAATCTGGACCTTTATCTAGGGGTTGAGAACAACGTGGTTTATGATGTGTATGATGTCATGACAGGTGTATGCAGAATCAGGCAAGGCATAATCCAGGATAAGAGATTTGAAAACTTGTATATGATGAGCGCCTCTCCAAGCAGAGAAGACGGAACCCTGACACCTTTGCACATGAAAGTTTTGTGCGATCGTCTTAGAGATAAATATGACTATATAATTATAGATGCTCCTTCCGGAATAGACGACGGACTTACGATTGCTTCCGCCGGTGCTGACATGGCAATAATCGTGACAAATCCGGAATATTCTGCAATCAGGGATGCCGATGCTCTGGACAGGCAACTACTGAAACTTGGCATAACAGAAAGATATGTGATACTCAACAAAATAATTGCGGATCTCATCAATATGGGGTACGCCCCAAGTCTTATGGAGGTTACGGAACTTCTAAGGCCTTCTCTCATAGGAGCTATACAGTTTGATGAGAACATTCAGATTTCAACTAATCTTGGGATCCCAATAGTCTTAAAAGAAAACACTTACATTAAGGCGAATTTCGAAAAGATTGCGAATAGGATAATTGACCTATAAAATAGTACAATCTATCTCTAAAAAATAGTATAATCTTTCTATAAAATGTTGTATATTTGGGTAAAAAATGATAGAAAAGATTCATTTTAAGTTGATTTGACGTGAGAGAAGGTGAACCATTATGGACAGTAAAAAAATCAAAATCCTAGGAATTGTAGGCGTTGTTCTGGTCTTAATGATCATATTGTCTTTTGTTCTTTTAAAACCGGGAACTTTGGGAAAAGATGGGGATTCAGGAAAGGATGATATACCTAATATCAGTAAAGCAGGAAAGGACGATCCTGTAATTAAGGATGCCGTACCCCTTGATAAATGGAATGAAAAACATAGGGATTACATATTCAAGAAATATCCGGACGTTAAATCTACAAAGGATTATTTAAGTGTCGCAGATGGTAAGGAACCACCTAGATACTATATTAGAACTGAGCCTGAGGACAGTTTTTCATTTCAAAACATTGATATGGCAACACAGGCATTAAATCAAAGTTACGAACCTAACGAAAAGACTGAAAAAACTAGGAATGCTGTTCTTGAAGCAGTGAAAAAAGCTAAGGATGGAGATAAGGTTACCATCGACGAGGATATCATTTTAGAACAGGAAGAGATAAAAGGACCCAGCTCAGATGTTAAGGTTAAAGGAGTCCTGAAAAAATCCCCTGTAATTGAGGAGGTTCTCAAAAAAGAAGGTACGATTGTAAAATTTGATTATATAGGTTTTGAGGATATCGAAAAAGGAGAAGCAAAACTGAATGTTTATGCACAGGTTAAACCTGCCCAATATCCTAAGGTGTATTTTCAAGGGTGTAGGTTTTTAAACAAAAATATACTTGAGAAAGCCGAATCACAAGAAACTAAAAGTCCACCGTCGGATTTTAAAGATGTTCAAAAGAAGGATAACTCATATAAGAAGCCTGTACCGCTAAAAACCTGGGTGAGGTTTGATGAGCCTCCTAAGTCCAGAGCCTTTGGGCTTACTGATGAAGATAAGAAAAAGATTGGTGATAATCCTGAAGATAAACTGCTAATGAAGGGTGATTTCCCATACATAAGGCAAGACTATTATGTTCGAGTAAATAAAGTAATTCCATATTCAAAAGACCCAAAACAAATTGTAGATTTAATAAAAAAATCCCAGACTGTAAATACTGCCGATGATAGGCCTGTTGTTCAGTTTAAAGATTTGGATATTCCATCGGAGGTAGAACCTGTATTAGTCGAATACGAGGTCTATGTGCCGGAGTATAGAGAGCCAAATAATGGGAGAGATTTCAGCGTAGGGTTTTCCTTACCAACGGAAATTATATGGAAAGACAAGCATAAGAATGTTTCAGATGAATTGACTAAAGAAGCATACGGAGAAGAGTATGCCAAGAAAGAAAAAAAGAGAGAATACGATAAAGCTGTTAAGAAAGACTAACTATTAAAAGTCAAGAGGTGAAACGAAAAAAATATAAGGATTG
>JASBYX010000026.1 GCA_029983755.1 Anaerovoracaceae bacterium | reverse complement strand
ATGGTTTAACGAAAACATTTGCACAATAATTTATTCGAAAATTATTTTTTAGAAGGATAACATATTCAAAACCACTTTCTCTTTGAGGCGATTATGTACAAAACAGTTGCAATTGCAGTGAATAGCACCACTGCTTGGCCATATTGATACAGCTCCACAGATTTGCCTACCCATATGTTGTAATAAATATCTCTGTAGGAATATGGTATGAACTCAGAAATAGTTTTCATCCATTTAGGCATGTCCTCCGGTTGAAGCCCCATCATACCCGAAAAAAACATAATCCCAAAGTAAACCACCATACCCACCCCATAAGCAACGCTGAAAGATTTGAATATCAAAGCGATAGAATGGGCAATCACAAACATTACACCGGCGATGAGAAGAAGCAGCAAATTTACTTCTATGAACCCCAAAACTGTAGGATTCTCATAGCCAGAGAAAACCTTTGTGCCTATCAGAAAGATAGAAGTGGAAAAAACCGTAAAGATCAGAAAAGCAAGGTATTTTGTTGCAAAGATCCCACTCCTCTTAAAGCCGAAAACCTCCAGTCTTTGAGATATTTTTTTCTCAACCTCAAAGGTGAAAATTGCCACCTCCCCGAGGAAGAAGGACGTAAGCCCTATCATTGGAATCATGGTGAGCATTATTTGAGTCTTGACCTGCAAGAACGCTCCGGCAGGGACTTTGCTCTCCAGGGAATTACTGATGAGAACGGTGAGAAGAAATGGGAAAATCATCCCGAAAAACGGAACATAAAAATTCCTGAGTATTATGGCTAGTTCGTAAGCGAGTTGCCTTCCGGTAAGACTAAATCTGTTCATAATATCGCTCCTTTGCAACTGTATACAAAACCTCGATGTCCCTACCTGTCAGCCTGTAGTTCAGGCCTTTTTCTATGAGGACATGGGCAATTCTTTGGGAAGTTTCCCTATTACCTGACTTTATCATCATGCTATTGTTGACAAGGCTTATATCCCCTTCTTTGTATGCATCTGCACCTATTGCCTCGATCAGGCCGGCTCTGATATTATCCCCATAGGCTGTATTTGCATATGCCGTATCCCCATACGCCGTATCTCCATAGGCCGTATCCCCATATGCCGACCCCATATCTTTCGCAATATTGTCCACTATAAACAGGTGCTCGCCACAATATTTTCTGAACAGTTCCTCCGTATCCCCATAGTCGATTACTTTACCTTTATCCAGTATCAGGAGCTTATCCGTAATGGCCTCAAGCTCTTTATAATAGTGGGAAATCATTATTACCGTCTGCTTATCTCCCCACTCCCAATTCTTCAAAAGTTCCATGAGATTCTCCCTGTTTTGGAAATCCAATCCCGTGGTAACCTCATCGAAAAAGAGAAGCTTCGCATCCCTGGCAAGAACCAATATCAAAGTCATCTTCTGCTGCTCGCCCCCTGAAAGTTTGCTGAACTTCTTCTTTAGACAATGTCCAAAAGAAAACTCTTCCACAAGCCTCGATGCCAGCTGATGGTTCTCAAGTTTTTCGTTTAAAATCAGCTCCATGAGAGTCTTAACTGAAACCGCGTCCTGATACATATTGTCTTGAAGATGCACTGCAATGTCTTCCTTCGGCACACCCAGGCTAAAACTCCCTTCATAGCCTTTAAGTCCGATCAAAGCCTTAACCAGTGTGGTCTTCCCAGCTCCATTTGCTCCGATTACCCCGACTCTGCTCCCCTCCTCGATTTGTATGGGGCGATTAATGTCAAGAGCAACCGTGTCCTTGTACCTAACCTTTAACCTGTCAATCCTAAGCACTATTATCATCCTTCCTTTCTCGCTCTCACGCTTCCAAAGTCACCTGCACGCCATCTTCCACATTCTCGATTTTAAGCGCAAGCCCAAGCCTCTTCGCATTATACTTTGCTATATAAAGCCCAAGTCCGCTACCCTTCTCAGAAACCCTTGAAACAAACGGTTCGAAGGCATTTCGAAGCACATCCTCCGGCACATGAGCAGGCCTATTTATTAAAGTTATTTTGCTCTTCCAAACCTTGACATCCACATGAAAATCCCCCTTAGAATGCTTAAAACAATTTGCCACCAGATTCTCCAAAATCTCCTCGAGAACCACCCCGTCCGTCTGCCAAATGGCGTCACCTGTCACCTCCCACGAAACCTTTCGGGAATTCTCCACACTCGAATATTTTTTTAGAAGATTCAACAAAACATCAGCAGGTGAGATGGGGTTTACGGTCAGCTGGGTTTTGTACTCAAGGCGCAAGAGGCGTTCGATGGATTTTTGAGTTTCAATGATCCTACTTCTAAGATCCTTTAAATATGCGGGGTTTTCTCTGAAATCTCCGATGTTGTCCACCATGGCATCAATTATCATAATGGAGGCTGCCACGGGAGTTTTCAGCTTGTGGGAGAAGCTTCGAAGTACGATTTCCCTTTTTTCATTCTCCTCCAGCAAGAGATCATATTGTTTTTTCAGACGATGATAAAAATTCTCTATGTCCCTGCTGAGTACTCCAATCTCATCTTCCCTATCCATAGCTATGGTTTCAGGTGTCTTAGTTTCGCTGACTAGACGAGTTTTCCTTTGAAGACTTATCATAGGATACACAATCATTTTTGAAAAAATTCTTGTTGCTATGTAGGAAATCAGGCCGATCAGTACCAGCACCATTGGTATGCTTTTCGCCACGACTTCTGCAATATGATTGAAGCCTCGGCTTAGCATAGGTGACATTGTAACCACAAAGCTGTCTGCCTTGTCAGTTACTATAAATCTGTTTATATAGCTCATGCCTCTTTCTTTGTATGTGGCTGTGATGATGTAAAGGTTTTTCTCTGGTGTCTTGTAATCGATAGATTCGTTTTGCTCGTCCTTATCAAACTTGAAAATGTTCTTCCCCTGGAATTCTATTCGTAACATTTGATTGAATTTTGATGTGACCTTATTCAGTTTTTCCTCTGGAATTTCAAAGATTCTCAAAATATTTATTTCCGACTTTCCATTCTTGTCTTTCTCCAAACCTTCTAGTTCATTTTCTTTGAATGAATCAGCCTTTTTGATGATTTGCATGTATATGCTTCTCATATCATCGTCCTGAATATCCACTTTGAATTTCCCAAAGCTGTCTAAAATTTTAATGGTCGGCTCGTTCTTAGAAAAGACCACTCCTGTGACGTTGGAAGACGGAAGTTTTATATTTTTTGAATCGATGCCCTTTTCTACGACTTCCTTGTGAAAGTCCAGAGCCTCATCAATCTCTATCTTGTTAATGTTTTCCTCATATAGGCCTGGGAGCATCACTACTGTATATAGTAAAAATGCTACGGAAAAAACTAGGGCGATGCCTATGCTATATATGAAGACTTTCTTTCCCAAAGACATGTCGCTAAAGGCTTTGGCAAAGTTTTTTCTTGATATTTTCCCCGGTTTTAATTTTCCTTGTTCGGATTTCCTTTGTTCGGCATTTCCTTCTTTTGATTCCCCTTTTTTAGATTTATTTAGATCCCATCGATTTTGATCCGTCATATTTTGGTCTGACTTATTTTTATCCGATTTATTTCTATTCATTTTCATTTTCTACCCTGTTATTCCACCTATAGCCCAGACCCACCATGGTTCTTATATAGTTTCCTTCAAGCTTCTTTCTTAGGTTTTTGATATGGGTATCTATAACCCTGTCGCTGCCGTAGTAAGACTGATCGTAGATTATATCTAGGAGTTCCGCTCTAGTATAGACTTTTTTTCGATTCTTATAAAAAATCTCTAAAATAGCATATTCTGTAATTGTGAGTCCTACATCTTTTCCGTTCTCGAGAAACCTGCTTCCCTCTTCATCGATTACCAGTCGAGCGGCCGAACCTGCCGAGTCTGTCGGGGTTGCCGGTTGTGCCGAGTTGCTAGGGGCTGCCGGTGTGGTCGGGGTTGCCGAGTTGTCCGGGGTTATAGGGGTTGCCGGTGTGGTCGGGGTTGCCGAATTGCCTAGGGTTGTCGGGGTTGCCGAGTCTGTTGGAGTTGTCCGACTAGCCTGATTTACATTATCCCCATCTTCGGAGCAACTGTTTTGTTTTGGGGAAATTCTCCTCAAAATAGCTTCTATTCTCTTTATGAGGAGAACTGGTGGAACGGGCTTGATTATGTAATCGTCCGTGAGAAGATCCATGGTCTCAAGCTGAGTCTTTTCGTCTCCTAGAACGCTGAGCATGATGATGCCAACCTTTCGATCAATCCTGCGAATTTCCTGCAGGACTTTGACCCCGTCAATTCCCGGAACCATAATATCCAGTATCACGATGTCATAATTCCGATCTTTTATGAAGCGTTCCAGGGCTTCCTTTCCGTCCAATATCCATTCTGTGTCATATCCTGCAATTTTCAGGTATTCTCTTGTAACTGTGCCGATTATTTCGTCGTCTTCAAGATAGAGTATTCGCGCCATTTGTGCTCTCCCCGTTCTAATTTGATATTGTAATTATACAATAGGAGTGTGTAGATTGTGTGAAGATAGAGTGTTTTTTGTCGGAAGTTTTTGTGGATATTTGTGTCTTGCAAATGGAAATACATATTTAGAATGGGAGTGTGTTTTGCGAATTTTAACATGTTTTGCAAATGGGTGCGTGTTTTTGCGAGTGGGAAATCCGAGGATGAATATGTGGTGATTAAAATATATAATTTCAGTATATAATATATAAATGGAAAGAATGGGAGGGAGTTTATTAATGAGTGATAAAGATAAGATTAAGACATACGAAACGGATGAGATTGTGATTTATTGGGACCCGGATAAATGTCAGCACGCTGCTGAATGTGTCCATGGGGCTCCAGCCGTTTTTGACACTGAGAAGCAGCCTTGGGTTCAGCCTGAACACGCCACTGCAGAGGAGATTATGAGGGTTATCGATCGATGTCCATCCGGGGCTCTTAGCTACGAGAGGAAGAATAATTAGGATAAACCAACTTTAACAAAATAAACAGATGCTAAGAATGACAAGTAGATAGCGAAATTAGTTTTGAAGGGCAAATAGAAGCTAAAAAAATGGATGATAATCTGCTTTATTTCTTAAATTCTTTGGGTAAATATCCCATGAGAACTTTAACATAATAGGTTTTGAAAATCTTAAGGAGGATTGAATTATGCTAAGGGAGATTGATTTTAAGTCAACTAACGGCCGTGACAAGGTTTACGGTTGGGTCTATGTGCCTGCAAAGGAGCCGATCGGTGTAATCCAGCTGATACATGGATTTGGGGAACACTCACGAAGATACCTTGAAATGATTACCGCTTTCATGGCTGCCGGCTACATCGTTGCAGCAAACGATCATGTGGGCCATGGTAAAACTGCTCTTGAAAACGATACTTGGGGAGATTGGGGGGATGCCGGCTACACCACTATGCGTGACGATTGCCACCTGTTCGCTCAAGAAGTTCAGGAACTGTATCCTGAGCTACCCTATTTTGTTTACGGACATAGCATGGGTTCAGTGATTCTAAGAGACTATATGACCGTCTATGGTGAAGAAATAGATGGGGCAATACTTTGTGGAACCACTTCAGCAGATGCCTTCCCAATCTCGGAAGTAAAGAAAAAGCTTGAAGCGGAAGTAAAAGCTGGAAAGGGCGATGAGGCTGATGATAAGTATCTCCAGGAACTTATGAGTGGTCTCTTTGCACGAATACCTGAAGAGATGATTGAAATCGGAAATGAGTGGATTTGCCACATTCCTGATGTTCAAAGGGATCATGCAGAGGATCCTTTCAACGCATTCACAAAGCCTATTAACAAACGAAGTGTCCTTTACTTTATCGAAATGATCGAGGCGGTTGAAGGTATCCAGTGGGCTAAAAAGGTTCCGACGGATCTACCGGTTTATAACATATGTGGAGACCAAGACCCTGTGGGAGACTACGCTAGAGGCGTTTATCAGTGCAGCAACTGGCTTGCTGAAACAGGTCATGACGTTGAAACTAAGGCATACACCGGACTGAGGCACGAAATACACAATTATGAGGAAGAGAAGTACGAGGTTTATAAGGATATACTGAACTTCGTGAACGTAAATAATATTATAGTATTGGAAGATCTTTTTGGCGATTCCCTCTTCGGAGATGAAGATGAGGATTATGACTTTGATGAGGATTGATTTTTGGTAAGTGATTTTGGCAAGGACAGAGTTTAAATACGCTTAATCTAGGTAAGGGATATGGGGACGTTTTCCCATTTTGCCGCCAACCAAAGATATGGGGACGTTTTCCCATTCACTCATCCACAAAAGTAGCAATAAAATACGGGGTTGTTGACTATAAGCCACACTACCTCGTTTTTTTATGCAATTTGAAAAATAAGTAGCCCCACCTGCTGTCACCAAAATTTCCTAAAAGTAGCACCTCTACAAACTATCTCCAAAGATTTCTTCAAAATCGCGCCTTACATATCGTTCATTACCTACAGTTTCGTCTATATTCCGATGGTGTCATTGAATATTCACGCATAAACATTCTGTTGAAATACGAGGCTTGGTTAAATCCGGAAGCCATTGCAATTTCCGAAATAGAATCCTCCGTACCGATGAGCAAATCCGCACTGATCTTTAGCCTGTACAGGTTCAAAAAATCAACAGGACTTTTGTCTGCATATTTGTTGAATAGGCTATAAGCCTTGGAGCGGCTCACATTACCCCGCTTTGCAATATCATCCACACTGATTTTATCCGTATAGTTGTTATAAATATAATCCGCCATCTTCCTGTAAATAAAAGCATCCGCCGACACAGGTGTCCCCTTAAATCCACGAAGATAATAACCGTACAACTTTTGCAAGAACAAATGAACCAGCCCTATAATTGCAACAAAATAAGCAGGTGGCCTCTTCTGATCCATATCTCTTATTCCATTCAAGACATTTCGAATATCCTCAGTTATCGCGTCACTTCTCCTCAAAATTATATGAGAAAACTCTTCGCTGCTGATCATCGGCTCCAAAAATTTCTCAGAAGCCTCCTCATTCCTTGTGAACAAATCCCTCGAAATTAAAAATCTATGTATAAGGGTGCCCTCTTCCTGAGTATTCAGATTATGCACAACCTTCGCATTTAATATGCATATTTCTCCCTCATCAACAAAATACTTTACTCCGTCGATCTGACAGATTATTCTCCCTTTTACGACTTCCAGAACTTCAAGTTTGTCGTGCCAGTGCGCAATATTATCTTCAATAGAGTGAGATAGTTTGCTTCCATAAATAGTTTCTATCATACATTCTCCTTTGCAGAATTTTCATTATTATACATTCGCAAAACATCACTGTTTTGTAAATTTACGCTAAGTTTAGAATATTCGCTCTTTGCAGAATATTCACCGCGTATTCATTATTTTAAACGATTGTGTTATTTTTAGCTTTAATAATGCTATCTTTCCGTTATTTTGTGTAATATAATGCTATCATAAGTTAGCCACCCTGTAAAGCTATATTACAGAAATTGGCTGACGGTAATGATGGAAAGAAAATAATAATTTAATTTTAAGGAGGAATTTAAATGAGAAGTATAACATCTTTTGACTTACAGTATGCACACAGATTTTTCGGATTCGGTGGGGAAGCTGCTTACCTTCATGGACACACAGGAACTCTGACTATCGAAGTTGAGGACTCTGTGAACATGGGTGTTAACATGGTTTTCCCATGTAACGAGATTAAGAAGATCGCTTGGGATGTGCTCAAGAACTTTGACCACGCTTTGGTTCTAAGAGAAGATGACCCTATCCTTCCTGCAATCCTAGATGTATATGAGAAGCAGGGAATCAAGGACGGCACACCAACAAACACAATGAAGGGCGAAGCTTTCAAGACAGAACTTGCTACAGCTTATCCTGACTGCAGACTCGTAGTAACTAAGGAAACCCTCACAACAGAAGGAATGATCAAAATTGTACACTCCCTTCTTAAGGACAAGCTGAACATCGTTAAAATCACTTTCACTAGTGGTGACAACGCTGCTTCTGAGACTTATGAAGTTTCCGAAAGCAAAGACAGATGCCCTGTATGCGGAATCCTTCTAGAGGACGGAAAATGTCCTAAGTGCGGATACCAGAAATAAGATACACATACTTTAAATACACTCTTGTAAAGGCCGTAACTTCCGGCATCAACCTCTACGAATTCACCTTGAATTGTAAAGCTGTCTAATGGAAGTTACGGCTTTTCATTTGGGAAAATGTGTATCCGATATTGCATTTTCTAAGCATTTTGCAAGCTGTTCTAGCAGATCGATATGGGAAAACTAACGAAAAATGCATATCCATGATTATAAGTCTACTTTAATGGGAAAAATCTATATACATCAGGAGGTACAGACCATGAATAAAATATTCAGCCGAACGACTATCGGCAAAATACCAAGCCGAAACGCTTTAGTTCGCAGTGCAACACATCTTCAAGATGCTGACGGCGATGGACTAATAAGCCAAAGGCAAATGGATAATTATGATAAACTATCCGTCGGAGGAACGGGCGTCCTCATATCCGGCATGGTTGGAATAGACGAAAACTCAAGGATTTCAACCAAGATGACCAAATGCTATGGTGATGATTTCAAAGAAAGGCTTCCCAAGCTGGCAAATCTAGTCAAAAACAACGACTCAAGACTTGTAATCCAGCTGGCCCATACCGGCATTCGGGCAATACCTGACCGGGGCAATTCCCCACTCGGCCCATCCGCCTTGGAGTATAAGGGGAGAAATTCTAACCCCATGACTTTGGAAGACATAGATACGGTAATCGAAAATTTTGCAAAGGCCGCAAAAGTCTGCAAGGATGCAGGGGCAGACGGTGTCCAGATTCACAGTGCTCACGGGTATCTTTTGAGCCAATTCCTCAGCCCATACTTCAACAAAAGATCTGACAATTACGGTGGTTACATCTCCGGAAGGGCTAGGCTGGTGTTTCAGGTTTACGATGCCATAAGAGATGCTGTAGGAAGTGATTATCCCCTTTGGGTTAAAATAAACTCTTCGGATTTTGTTCCTGACGGCATGACCTTTGACGAGTGCCTATATGTTTGCAAAGAATTGGACAAAAGAGGCATCGATGCAATTGAGGTTAGTGGCGGCATAGGCGTTGATAGCCTCAGCATGCCTGGCCGGATCGACAAAGATAACCCGGGAAAGGGAACGTTTTCAGAGTATGCCGAAAAAATAGCAAAATCTGTCCATGCTGATGTCATCAGTGTAGGTGGCTATCGTGACCCGGAAACTATTGAAAAATGGCTAAACCGTGGGATTGCAGCAATATCAATTTGCAGGCCTCTGATGAAGGACCCCGACTTGCCAAATAGGTGGATGCAAGAGTGTGGCACGCAAACAAAATAGCAGCCTCGCCGTGCTGCTACTTTGTTCCAAGCATGTCATCCTATCGTGCCAACCGCATCAAGCCGCTACTTTTTGTCGAGCACATCATGCTGCTATTTTGTATCAATCACATAAATCTTTTCGATATTTGCTGATGCGGTTTCCATGTTCGTCTTTCCACTCGACCCAGCCGTTGCTGCTGTTTCCTATAACAAGCCAAGAAGCTGCTGATGGAGATGAGCAAATGACATCCTCCATGAGCACATGGTTTTCGATCTTTGCATTTTTTCGAATTTCCGGGACAAATTTTCCCCGTATCGGTCCGCATATGCTACCTTTCAGAACCGTAAAAATGCCGTCTTCAACAATGGCTTTCCCTGTTGTTTTCCCAAAACCTTTTACTGATCTCTCCAGATAGTATATTCCGTCGGGCAAAAACCCCGAGTCACCCTTTACTTCCATCTCCTTGACAGCCTGATCGAAAGACTGCTCTTTTGTTGTCTCTTTAGGATAAATCTGCTTACCTTCAAGGGATGACAGAAGCTGCACAACCAAATCAATGTCTAGAGCGAAAAGCTCCGTGTTTGGAACCCGACTCTTGCTGAAAATTTCGTCGATCAGTTTCTCTTTATCATCGTAGTCTTCTACTTCAATGGCAAATTTTCTGTTTAGACCCACCACATTCGAGTAGCCATTACGCTCTAGATGATACATCCTTTGCTCAAAGTTATCACTTCCGGTTTTGCCGATTTTTATAAGACCCGGCACAACGGTGGTCATTACATAAATTATTCCTTTTGACATGATTTTTCCTTTACTTTCCCATAAATGTATAGGTCATGAATACTGTTGTTTTTGATAATTGCTTTTTTCATGATGCCTTCTAGTAAAAATCCGTTCTTTTCTAGCACTTTTTTTGACGCAATATTGGGTTCATATACCAGCCCGGTGATTCGAATAATGTCTAACTTTTTGAAAGCAATTATGCAAATTTGTCTTACTGCTTCTGTCATAATGCCCTTCGAATATTCTTCTTGCAACAAATAATATCCGATTTCGGCATCTTTTCGATATACATCTTCCTTTTTTTCAACTGATATTGTGCCAACGATTTTGCCATCGGCAACTATTTCCCGAAACAGAGCTTTCAATCCATCGGTTTCTTTAACCATATTTAAATACCATTCTGCTGCTTCATTTGTATATGGATCAGGAATTCTGTCCGATAAATAGGTCCTATCTACGGCATTACACATGTTTATGAGGGTTTCTTTATCTTCAAAGCTCCATTCTTTTAGTTCTATTATCAATTATATCACTCTCCAGGGAATTTTCCTTTTCTAAACAATAAGTCTCTTTATTTTTCTATTTTTCTATTTATATTTGGTAAGCAGGTTTTCTGTCAGTGTTCTATTAACGTCATTTATTCTCCTATCATTTAATT
This sequence comes from Anaerovoracaceae bacterium, assembly GCA_029983755.1. Taxonomy (GTDB): domain Bacteria; phylum Bacillota; class Clostridia; order Peptostreptococcales; family Anaerovoracaceae; genus S5-A14a. Next base: position 12,125 of record JASBYX010000026.1, on the reverse strand, counting down.
TTTAATTATAATTAAATTCTAGAATATATCTTTCGAAAGTCTTCTTTATTTAATTTGTCAAGTCCTACTTTAATAGAACAAAAATATACTCATGTGCTAACAGGAAAAAGTTTTTTTCAATACTAATCTTTTCCCATTTTCCAGTCATCTTGCAATTGTGTTGCTGTTTTATGACTATTTCTTTCAGTTTAAAGCCAGCCTTTTCAAACACCTTCATTGTATCAAAGCCTAGTGGTCTGACTGAGCCTTTTTGACGAATATCCCCAATTATAAAAGCACAATATTTTCCCTTCTTTAATACCCTATAGGCTTCCATTGCTACCTGCTCCATAGCCTCTAAAATCTCATCATAATTGAGCAGAGAAAGGTCTCCCTCTATCCCATCGCTATATTTTATAATGTATGCATAAGGCGGATGAGTACATATAAAATCAATACTACTATCTTTCACAAAATTAAGAGTTCTACTATCCGCATTTCGTACTTCAATTTTTGAGTTATTATATTCAAATGCTATCTTTTCTTTACACCTATCTAGTGCTGCGGAATTAATATCAGTCCCAATCGCATTTCTACCTAAAAGCTTAGCCTCAACCAAGGATGTGCCACCGCCTGCAAATTGATCTAAAACCCAATCTCCTTTTTTGGAATATCGCAAAAGCAAATTGCGAACTACATATGGCGAACAATTACCTCTATACTTTGAATCGTGCGTTGCCCAATTTCCTCTTTCGGGAAAAGACCATACTGACGACTTTTCAAGTTCGAAACCATCCGGTCCCCACTTCATAAAATTCCCCCTATATATTCTTAAGATTAAATATCCATTTTAACCAACCTTGAACAGAGCTTGCCCTTCTAACAATCTGTCCTTCATTACATACATTGTAGGTTCTCATCCTATTTTCAATCACTTCTTTGTCTGGCATCTCTCCACCATTTTCTAAAATCATATCAAAGCAATCTGCAAAAATTTGATGTTCTAGTATTAATTCCACAAACTTTAACTGACGCTGCTTATAGTTCAACGAAAATACTTTCTCACCTAGCTTTGTCAAAAATACTTTCTTTTGTTTGTCTTCATTTTTCTTTTCAAACAAGCCAATATACGCGCCAGCATTGTAATAGTAGTCCGATTGCCTCATATCAAATTCCATTAACTCTGCAATTTGCTCTGTGGTCATAGGATTATCTTTCATATTTTCAAGTAACGAAATAACTCTTTCAAATGAATTTGCCTGAATAAATGGCACCTTTAAATCATCGTGCTGATCATCTTTATAAATAACAGGAGTATTATTTCTGACCTTAATCAAATCTTCTATTTCAATTGTTGTATCTTGAAGGGAATAATTCTTTGTTTTTATCAATTCTATTGAAGAGTAATCATGCTCTTCAACAAATCTATACTCAAGTAACCGGAATATCATATTTGAGTAAATAGAGAAAATCAATCTTATTGGTTTTGTAACTCTATTTCTCCACAATCTGTATGGATAATATAATTGTCTTACATGAAAATCTTCATTTAGGACATTCTTCGCCTCCATGATAATTACATTGTTGTTATTCTCAAATCCACCATCTATTTCACACTGTGCGTTTTTTACAGATATCTCTTGCTTATTTCCCCTAACTGTATCAACAACAAAGTCAAACTCACCGGTTCCCATACGTCCATTAAATGTTTCAACGGTTCCCTCATCCTCAAGAAAATCATCTAAAATACCAGAAAGTATAAGTACATTGATAGCATTCGCCTCAGATGAAATATTGTTAACATCTATGGATTCATACTCCGGCAGTTCTACATAATCCATCTTATCCACTGTTTCCGTCAGTTGTGGTATTTCCTCATATAAAATAAAATCCCCCAGAACGTAGGAATTTCTACTATCTGGCAGGATATTCAAATCATTGCTTTTAAATACAGATGGCAAGGCTGACATACAGTCCCACTTTGCCATCAATCTTGGTTCTTTAAACTCTTTTATTTCACTCGCTTTTATATGGAAAATCCCATTCTGGGCAACTTGGTTAACGATATCATACTTGTCTATTAACTTTTCCCATGCTTCATTAGCTGTAATAGTACCCCTACTCATTATATATTAACACCTCATTAATCTCGCCACGCTTCTTCGCGACACTGTTAATGCTTCTCTTAGCCTTAACCGTTTTAATCTTATAGTCTTTATACAACTCCCTTATTTCTTCACAATCTGAATTTGATTGTACAAATCGAATTCCTTGCTTTGATAACATGTCGCACTCTTCTTTTAACTCAACTTGTCTCTTATATCCAAATCCTCCCTCTGTATACCCGGTAAATGAAGAAGATGCAGAAATTGGCATATATGGCGGATCAAGATATACAAATGAATTTTCATCCAGATTTTTTAAAGCTTCTTTGTAATCTCCGCTAAGTATACGTACTTCGTTATCATTAAAATAATTTGAAATTACCCTTAATACTGCCTCGTTTACGATATTAGGGTTTTTATATCTACCATATGGGGAGTTGAACTGTCCTGCAGAATTAACGCGATATAAACCGTTATAGCAAGTTTTATTCAAGTATATAATTCTCGCCGCTTTTTCTACATCAGACATTTTATTAAACTTAGCATCTCTGTCTAAAGCACGAACTTCATAATAATAATCCGATGAATTCTTTTCTGCATGAACTCTCAACTCGTCGAGTAAACCATCAAGATTATCTCTTACTGTCTTATAAACATTTATAAGTTCTGTATTATAATCATTGATAATGGCTTTCTTTGGTTGTATATTGAATAAAACTGCTCCACCACCAATAAAAGGCTCAACATAAGTCGAACACTTATCATCAATCATGGGAACTATATCAGCTAACAACTGTCTTTTTCCACCAACCCACTTCAGCATAGGACTTAACAATAAATTCCTAGCCATTTTCTCACTCCTATCATTCAATTTAGTACTTAGTATTATATCAAAATCCCTCTCTTCAGTAAACGAAAAATCGTATATTGTTGATATTCTGTTCTTAGTTGTCACATATATGTCGCTTTTTTGAGTTTATCGTTCTTTTTTATTTAAGACCCCAAATAACTTCTAAAGATAAAAGATAATTATCTATAGAATGCTTTTAAGGCAAACCATTTCGGATATTCGAGAGATTTGGGAGCAAGAAGTTTTGGGGTCAACTTTTTAGGGGTGGTAATTTATCCAATATGTTTAGGGGGCAACTTTAGGGGTTTACGAATTCTCCAATATAATATTTATGCATCAAAAAAGCAAGCACATAATCTGGTTGCTTTTTTGTCCGCATGCCCTCATCTCTCTTTCAATTACCTTTTGAAAATTTCTCCAGAGAGAATAATTAAGTACAACAGCAAGTTCTCTTGCACTCCAATACTCGCTTCAATTTTTCCGCTTATGTTCTATATTTTTAAAGGTTTTATCTTCTGTTTCCACTTTCATCAAATGTATTCTTCAATGCTTTTTCAGTAAATGCAATAATCACAGCAAAACTTATCATTTGAATTATTATTATACCCAGTCCTATCAACCCTATCGTATCCATTGATTTACTAATAACTGTAGGCATAATTGAAATTGCCAATATCAACGAAGGAAAAAACAAGTACAGAGATATCCTTGCACAATATTTTTGCGCATAATTCCACGTATCTTGATTTTTCATAGATCGTTCCGTTCTATATCCACTTGCACCGTGAATCGTTTTAAGCCTTGGACATAAAAAGTAAATTAATAATAACGCAGCAGGTATTAATAATGTGATTATGAACATAAAGATCCAAAATCCCATATTTTTCACCTCTTCTACAACTTAAAATATACTATTATATGTTCTCACAAAAGCCTCCCGCCAAAATGATGGAAGGCTTTATAAATTATTTCTTTATTTTTAAAAACTATCTTTTGAATCCATTTTAGAAATATTTTATATAAAACACATCATCACCAAAGAGTTTCTGCCCCAGTTAAACGCCAAAACTCACTGTTTCAACAGTTTCGTTGCGGAGGAGTCATATTTAATTTCCCCTATTCAAACTCTATCGTTCCTGGTGGCTTTGAGGTGCAGTCGTAGAACACCCTGTTCACGTGATCCACCTCGTTGATTATGCGGTTCATAACCTTCTCAAGAACCTCCCAAGGGATTTTGGCCGCCTCAGCACTCATGAAGTCAATGGTTGTAACGGCCCTCAGCACCACAGCATAATCATAGGTTCTGAAGTCTCCCATGACCCCAACGGATCTCATGTTTGTGAGGGCAGCAAAATACTGGCTGATCTCCTTATCCAGTCCGGCGTTAGCGATTTCTTCCCTATAGATGGCATCAGCATCCTGAACAATTTTAACCTTCTCAGCTGTGACGTCGCCTATTATCCTGATTCCAAGGCCAGGCCCCGGGAATGGCTGACGATAAACCAGCTCCTCAGGAATGCCAAGCTCTAAGCCGACCTTTCGAACCTCGTCTTTGAACAGGTCTCTCAGTGGCTCGATAATCTCTTTGAAATCCACATGATCAGGAAGACCACCCACATTGTGATGTGACTTTATTACTGCCGAAGGACCTACACCGCTTTCAATGATGTCAGGATAGATGGTACCCTGAACCATGTAGTCCACAGAACCGATCTTCTTCGCCTCCTCCTCAAAGACACGAATAAACTCCTCACCGATAATCTTCCTCTTAGTCTCAGGATCTGTGACACCTGCAAGTTTTTCGTAGAAGCGCTCCTTGGCATCTACCTTAATAAAATTAAGATCGTAGTGACCATCAGGTCCAAATATCTTTGAAACCTGTTCTGCTTCATCCTTTCTCAGAAGACCGTGATCAACAAATACACAGGTAAGCTGTTTCCCGATAGCCTTTGACATCAAAACAGCAGCAACGCTTGAGTCAACACCTCCGGATAGGGCACAGAGGGCTTTCCCATTTCCCACAGTTTTCTTGATATCCTCTATTGCAGAGGCTGCAAAAGATGACATTTCCCAGTCACCGGAACAGCCACAGATATCATAAATGAAGTTTCTCAGCACCTGATCTCCGTCAACCGAATGGGTAACTTCAGGGTGACTTTGTATTCCAAACATCTTACGGTCACTATCTTCCATCGCTGCAATCGGGCAGACTTCACTAGAAGCAGTCACCAGGAAACCCTTGGGGGCCTCCTTTATGTAATCAGTATGGCTCATCCACGCTATCGTCTTTTCCGGAACCTCTGCCATCAGCATGGATCCGGCAGATTTTACCTTCATTTCAGTTTTGCCGTACTCACTTGTAGGAGCCGTATCCACAACACCGCCAAGGGTATGAGCCATTAGCTGTGCACCGTAGCAAATCCCCAAAATAGGAATCCCAAGCTCAAAAAGTACAGGGTCAGCAAGTATTGCATCATCCCCATAAACACTGTTAGGGCCACCGGTTAAGATTATCCCCTTAGGAGCAGCCTTTTTAATTTCCTCTACAGGCATCTTATATGAGTGAATTTCGCAATACACCCCGTTATCTCTAACTCTCCTTGCAATCAGCTGGTTATACTGACCGCCAAAGTCCAGCACAAAAATCTTTTCTTTATTCATGTCAAACTATCCTATTCCATATATATCTTTATTCCCAAATACACCGAAGTAAATTTGAGCTTCCATAGTTGCTCTAGAGTTGGTCTAGAGTTGGCCTAGAGTTGGCCTAAAGATGCTCTAGCAATTTCAAGCTTTTCAACCTAACGAGATCCCTTAGGATTACAAAAACAGCCGAAACCTCAAGGCACGAGAAATACTTGCTACCTTAAGCTGTTTTGTGACGAATCCTTCAAAATTACGTCGTGAGCACCACCCTCAACAATAGAAGTCGCTGAAACCAAAGTAATCTTGGCACCATCCCTAAGAGATGCCAGATCCAAAAATCCGCAGTTGCACATGGTCGCCTTTACCTTGTTCAGGGAAAGCTTAACGTTGTCGCTGAGAGGCCCGGCATAAGGCACATAGGAATCCACACCCTCCTCGAACTTCATCTTCGCATCGCCTCCCATATCGTAGCGCTGCCAATTTCGAGCTCGGTTTGAGCCCTCGCCCCAGTACTCCTTCACGTAGTTTCCGTTAACCACAAGTCTGGCAGTTGGTGACTCATCGAATCGAGCAAAATACCTGCCTAGCATCAGGAAGTCGGCACCCATGGCAAGGGCAAGTGTCATGTGGTAGTCGTAAACAATTCCACCGTCAGAGCAAATCGGCACGTAAATTCCAGTCTTTTCAAAGTATTCGTCACGGGCAGCAGCCACCTCTATTACCGCCGAAGCCTGACCTCGACCGATACCCTTTTGCTCCCTTGTGATGCAGATAGAACCGCCACCGATTCCAACCTTCACAAAGTCAGCTCCGGCCTCAGCCAAGAAGAAGAATCCATCTCTGTCAACCACGTTTCCGGCACCGATTTTTACATCGTCCCCATATTTTTCTCTAACCCAAGCGATGGTCTCTGACTGCCATTCCGTAAAACCCTCAGAGGAATCTATGCACATCACGTCAACCCCTGCCTCAACAAGAGCCGGTACCCTTTCCTCATAGTCACGAGTATTTATTCCGGCACCCACAATATATCTCTTGTGCTGATCCAAAAGCTCATTAGGATTGGACTTGTGATTATCGTAATCCTTTCTGAACACAAAGTGGGTGAGCCTCTGATTCTTGTCGATTACAGGAAGTGCGTTTAGCTTGTGATCCCACAAAATATCGTTGGCCTCGCTCAGTGTCACTCCCTCCTCAGCATAAATCAACTTCTCGAAAGGAGTCATAAACTCAGAAATCGGCGTGTCGGGAGCCATTCTGCTCGGCCTGTAATCCCTCCCGGTAACAATTCCCAGAATCTTACCATCGGAAGTACCATCATCTGTTATGGCAATGGTTGAATGGCCCTTCCTCTTCTTAAGCTCTAGGACATCAGCCATGGTCTGATCCGGTCTAAGGTTGCTGTCGCTAGTCACAAAACCGGCTTTATATGACTTGACCTTTTGTACCATTTCCGCCTGATTTTCAATGGTTTGGGATCCAAAAATAAATGAAATCCCCCCTTCTTTGGCTAAGGCGACAGCCATGTTGTCATCTGACACAGACTGCATCACCGCAGAAACAAGGGGAATCCTTGCTTTGATCTCAGACTCTTCACCTTTCTTGAATTTCACTATAGGTGTGGACAGATCCACATTATCAAGGGTGCATTCCTTTGAAGAATAACCCGGAACCAGCAAATACTCATTAAAAGTCCTAGATGGTTCGTCGAAAAAATGTGCCATTCATTTACCTCCTCATATAATCCTCGTATAATACACAATAGCTTACACTATCTCTTTTGTCATATCGCTATCGTATCTCTTGCATTCCCATCGCTTGTTATCTCAGCTATCGTATCTTTTAAATTCGCATCAAGAGCTATCTTTTAATATAAATTAAAAGTCCAAGCCCCAGCTAACGCTTTGACCCAGACTATTTCGAAGGAAGAAGTCTGCCCTCTGAAATCCTTCCCGATGAAATCCTTCTTGATGAAATCCTTCCCGATGAAATCCTCTCTGAAAGACACACTTCCTTCTCCCACAAACATGCATATCCTATAGTTTCTTCAACTCATTTAGACACTTTTCACAGATGTTCTTACCTCGAACTTCCTTAACCTTGTCCTTACTTCCACAAAAGATGCAGGATGCCTCGTACTTCTTCAGCATGATGTACTCACCATCAACAAAAATCTCAAGGTAATCATCTGTATTAATATTCAGTACTCTCCTAAGCTCAACCGGAATCACCACCCTGCCAAGGGCGTCAACCGGCCTTGTAATACCTGTAGTCTTCATCTTCTTTCCTCCCTGCCGTCATGCTTAGCAATCCTTTCAGCCGTTCTATCGGCAGTCTTCTCTCTCAGCTCGTTTCTCCTGCTTGGAGCGAATCTCGAAGCCCTTGCCCTTCTCTCATTTCTGGCATCTTCGCTGGCCATAGACCTTCTTGCCCTGCCGCTTGCGCCGTTCCTCGCCTGACTTCTAAGGCCGGAAAAACCACTTGCCATCTCCTTGAGAGTGCGCCCTGCATTCCTAACCTCTTGCAGGTTTGAAAGCCATGATCTTGGAGAATCTGTACTCAACTTCTCCTTGAAACCATCCTTAAAATTCGATACGGATTCCATCATACTGTCAACACCTTCGTCTAGCTGATCCGTCCTATTTGCAACAATTGCCGTAACAGCCTGAGTGTCCTCTAAAATTAGAACAACTCGCTTCAAAGCCTTCAAAGCATTGGCAACAAGCACGATGATGTATACCACCAAAACAATGAGTGCAACGAGCAAAAGTCCCAATAATACGGTTTTCACGTCTAAAGTTATCATAATTCTCCTCCTAGCCTAATAACTCCCCATAGCTTAATCTAAATTATAAAACTTTTTCCAAAAATTAGCAATAACTACTTTTCGTAAATTTCCATTAATTTCCTTGTATAGGTGCCATCTTCCTCATATATCCAAAGGGGACTCATCCATCTCAGATTCGGTCCTCCACCCTTTATGCTGCGAATTAACACAAGTTTCGGTTTTCCGCCAACCTGCGAGGAAATCATCCTCATATCCCTAGGCTCAAGCTTCGAATTTCTAAGGGCAAAAAACACGTCTACTAGCCGCTCGGGTCTATGTATCAAGAAGAATTCTCCTCCCGGTTTCAGTATCTCTCCTGCAAAATTGCAGAAATCCTTAAGCTTCCCCTTGCTCTCTCTCCGCGCCGCATCTTTCATAGGGTTGGGACTCGCCAAACTCCCATCGGCCTTGAAATACGGGGGATTACAGGTAACGAAGTCGACACTTTGAGGGGCAAGTGTTTTGTTGCCTGAAAATTCCAAATTTCCAATGTCATCCGAGCCTCCAGGTTTCTTCAAACCGCCTAGCCTGTCAAAACCTTCCGGGTCGCCAAAATCCCTTGATTCGCCAAAATCTCCTAAGCTATCAATCCCCATAGAAACATCAGCTACCCCATAGAAAACTCGCCCATTCAGGCCATTCGCAGCTGCGGTCTTTTTCGCCAGATCAACAAAATACTTTTCCACGTCAAGGCCTATCACTTCGGCGAGGGGTGTTTTGTGGGCCAAAATCAAGGGGATAATCCCCGTCCCGGTGCCAAGATCAACAGCCTTCTTTGGGTCCGATCCATTTTTCCCTTCGTTAATGAACCCTGCCGCAAAATCCCCAAGGAGGACAGCATCAACCCCATAAGAAAACTGCCTTCGATCCTGAAGGATCCTCAGATCCCCAAAACCGGTTTCATCCCATACAAGTTCTTTGTCCTTATCTTCGGACATCTGAGCCTCCATGCTTTCTCATAGGCAGCCCCCGCACTCTCCGCAACAGTCCTTAGTCTTCTGAGGCTTCCCCTTTGACTTAGGTTTCTTAGTCCTCTTAATATCGTCCTTATGATAAATTTTCAGGTCCGTCTCCAGCTTGTCATTACCGTTTTCGTCAAGCTCTCCTGTGAAAAGCCTCACGCGCACCACTTCTTCAAGAATATTCGTATCGAAGACCTTCCCGGGGCCATCAGGTGTGAACACCTTCTCCCCATTATCAGGGATCCCCTCACGGAGCCTAGTGTACAAATCGTTCTCATACTTAAGGCAGCACATCAGCCTGCCGCAAACTCCTGAAATCTTGCTGGGATTAAGGGATAGATTTTGATTCTTCGCCATTTTAATTGACACCGGCTGAAAATCGGAGAGCCAAGTCGCACAGCAGAGACTCTTGCCGCAATTTCCAATGCCTCCAAGCATCTTTGCCTCATCCCTTGAGCCAACCTGCCTAATCTCTATCCTCATATGAAAAACCCCTGCAAGGTCTTTGACAAGTTCCCTAAAGTCAATCCTTCCGTCCGCAGTGAAGTAAAAAATCACCTTATTCCCGGTTATCGTAAATTCCACGTCCACCAGCTTCATGTCCAGACCCCGCTTGGCAATGAGGTCCTGGCAAATCTCCATGGTTTCATCACGCCTTGCTTCGTTTTCCTCGTGCTGGCGCAAATCCTCCTCATTGGCAATTCTGAGCACAGGCTTCAGCGGCTTGGAAATTTCATCGCTTTTCATCTCTGTAATCCCCAAATAAACCTTGCCGAACTCAACGCCCCTAGCCGTTTCCACGATAACCTGATCACCAACAGCAATTTCAAGATCGCCTGGATCAAAAAAATAGGTTTTCCCGGTACTTCTAAATTTAACACCGACTACTTTAGTCATCAATCCCTCCAAAATTCAATATAAAAACGCCGTATGCATAGTCGACGTACATGTTCTGCTTAATAGCTCGCCGCGTCTCCTCCACGGCATTGATTTCCCGAACAAGACCCTCTGAGTACTCTCCCCCATAAAGCCTCCTCCTGAGCTCGTCCTCAATCCTATCAAGAAGTCCTTCCGCCTCTTCTCTGCTCTTCCCAAACTTTCGCAGCTCGTTCTTCCCCTTATAGAAAAATCTGTTCTCTCTGAGGAAGTCCACAAGTTCAGAGATTTCTTCGTCTTTCTTCAACAAAACATCTTCCCCCAGTGGGATATTGCTGCATCTGGATTTGATGGTCGTTTTCAGGTCATCTCTTCGATCTGCAAGAAGGAAGATCATGGACATACCAGGTGGTTCCTCGAGAGTCTTAAGTAACCTGTTTTGGGCTTCGGAATTCATCCTCTCGGCTCTGTTGATTACGAAAAATTTATAACTTCTCTCAACCGGTGCTTTTGAAATAAGGGCCTGTAATTCTGCTATCTGTTCAACCTTGAAGTTTCTAACCCCTGCAGGGTCAAAAAAATGAAAATCAGCATAGTTGCCCCCAAGCAGCATTCGCTCAAGCGTGTCTATGGGTCTCCTCTTATCAAAACGGTATATTACACGAGCCACGAATTGGATGAGAAAATCTTTGCGGAATTCCTCGTTTCTTCCGGAAATGATATAGCTATGCATAAGCCTGCCAGTACTTGCTATGGATAGCCATCTTTTTGATAAATTGGAATAATCTTTTACAAAAATTGTGTTCTCAATAGCTTCAGAGTTAGCAGCCTTACCTAGGTTTTCGGATACAAAACTATTCATTACTATTAGATTCCTTAATATATGATTCACATATATTGATCAGAGAAGACCTGAGTCTGTCCTGTACCTCGTCGATACTCCCCCTACCGTCTACGACCACAAATCGCTCCGGATTGTTACGGATGATGTCCTTGTAGCCCTTGTAAACTTTTTTGTGGAATCCGATCTTCTCAAGTTCGAGTCTATCCATGTGGGTCCTATGCTTCTCCTCCTCATTAATAGACCCCTGTGAATCCGATACAGTATCACATAAATCAGTAGTCGTGACTGACTCGGATATTCTGTTGTGGGCTATCTCCGGATCCAAGTCCAAAAGTATAGTGCGATAGGGCATTGTCTCACCAACGGCTATAGAGTTGATAACTGAAACCTTCTCACCTAAATTTCGTCCGTAGCCTTGATATGCAATAGATGAGTCAACAAAACGGTCACATATGACAAGTTTGCCCTGGGCCAGTGCAGGCCTAATAATCTGCTCAACATGTTGGGCTCTGCCGGCAGCATAAAGCATTGCCTCTGTCAAATCTCCCATCTCTGTGTGGGTGTTGTCCAAAATGATATCCCTAATCTTTTCTCCAATGACAGTGCCCCCAGGTTCTCTGGTAAATATTACATCGTAATCAGCGATTCTGTTAGATTCCAAAAAACGGCGCAGTAAATTAATCTGTGTCGTTTTGCCGGATCCGTCCGGTCCTTCAATTGATAAAAATAAACCTCTATTCAAAAGTTTCACCTTAACTTGCCTTTACTATTCCCTACATTCTTAGTTTGCTTCTTACTACTCTTCCTCAAAACATAGTTTGTATATCTGATGAGATAGAGGCACAGAACAAAAAATGGCAGAACAATTAGACAAACAAAAAGAATTTTCAACAGAATCATTATACCATATTTCTCCTTTATATAATATACGGAGTTATAATAAAACAAAAACCGCTAAACAAGCGTCTAGCGGTTTACAGTCAAACCGGCAACGACCCGCTTTCCCAGGCAGTCACCCACCAAGTATCATAGGCGC
>JASBYX010000025.1 GCA_029983755.1 Anaerovoracaceae bacterium | reverse complement strand
AAATCAGTGCTTATGTTTGAAAAAAGTTAGGACATTTTCATTTGCGCTTGACATAGCAAATATAAAAAATTTAATTAGTATTTTATTTTTTTCTATGGTATAATCTGAGCATCGCAGTAATCTGCGTGGATTGAAATTTATTCATGTGCTTAAAGAGGGACAAATTTTAAAACAATTTGTCCTTTTTGCATATTAAAAAATGAATACATCATTCTCCGGATCAAAGCTGGTTGCCTTTCCTGCTGTTTCAACTTTAATCTGCCAATTCGAACCAAGATGATAGTACCGTACGCTATCCTTTTCTTCATCTATAGTTTCAAGCATTTTGATTTTTATTTCTGTTAATTCGGCAGGTGTCACCACAAGCTCAAATACCGAATTCTGCACTCTTTGGCCATAATCTTCACATAGTTTTGCAACTTTTCTTAATCTACTTATTCCAAGTTTATCCGTTGTTTGAACATCATAGGTTAATAGTACCATCATGATTCGCTCCCTCCCCTTCTTCCTCGCTCAGGAGATCGAGGGCTTCCCATGTCAGGTCATCGGGATTCACCTCTGCCATAAAGGAATCGTGAAAAGCATATAGAACAGTCGCCCTTGCAGAGTCATAAATCTTGTCATAAAGTCTACCGGCACTCATGCTCTCTCCAAGCACAGTCTGTACACTGTTTGCCACATATCCAACACCTTTAAGTCCCGGCATGGTGGCTTTTATTGCCTCACTGTCATATTTGTTTTTGGGGTCTTTCTTCAGAATTATTTCCATGCCCGGCTTTAGGAATTTTATCCCATACTTGTAGTTGCAACCTGTTATCGTAATATAAACTTTTTTCATTTTAAACCCTCCCCATACATTGCTCTTTAGCGCCACAATCTAGCGATTTGATTTAACATTGCACTTTGGCAATACACTCTAGCGACTTGCTTTAGCGCCCTCTATTCTTTTCTTTGACTGTATTATACCAACAATTGTGTCCAAAAATTTTCCCTCTGACTAGTGTTTTGTTGAAAAATTATGATATAATATGAAAAAATACTGATTTCGGAGGTGTAATATGGCAAAACAGGCCGGACAGAAGGCGAAGCTCCTCTATCTTGCAGAGATATTTTTTCGGGAAACCGATGAGGACCATGACCTTTCCATCAACGAATTAATCGATAAGCTTGATGAATGCGGCATAAGTGCCAATCGAAAGACACTATATGAGGATATTTTGGAACTGCAGAACTTTGACCTTGACATCGATATGGTGAAGGACGGCAGGCACAGAGGTTATCGAATGCTTTCGAGGGACTTTCAAATTGCTGAACTCAAGCTCCTGGTGGATGCGGTTCAGGGTTCTAAGTTCATAACCGAAAAGAAGTCAAGGGAGCTGATTAAAAAGATTGAAGGGCTTACCAGCGTTTATCAAGCAAAACAGCTGCACCGCCTGGTGATTCTCCCAGGCAGGGTTAAGACGATGAATGAGAGCATTTTCTACAGCGTGGACCTTATCCATGCTGCGATAAATCAAAACCGCCAAATAGAATTCAACTATTACAGATGGAATATAGATAAGGAACTGGAATCACGGCGAAACGGAGAAAAATATTTTGTTAGCCCAATAGCACTTCTCTGGGATGATGAGAACTACTACCTTATCGCTTTTGAGGAGGAATCCGACAGAATCAAGCATTTCAGAGTTGACAAGATCAAGAACTTATCAGTCACAGACACCGAAAGAACAGGATGTGATAGATTCGATTGTAAATCTCTACCCGGATATTCTAAGGGGATCTTTGGAATGTACGGTGGCGAAATGATAAAAGTTATTTTGGAATGTGATAACGATATGATCGGGACTATGATTGATAGGTTCGGCACAGATGTCTTTGTGGCTCCATCCTGTGACGGGAGTTTCAGAATTTCCGTTGATGTCTGCCTGAGCAAGCAATTTCTTGGCTGGGTCTTTGGGCTTGGAAAAAGTGTTAGGATTGTGGGTCCTGAAATCGCTGTAAAACTAATGAAGGATCACGTTTCGGAAATAGCAAAATTATATAAATAACAGAACTATATTGAATTTAGGCCCAATTTTGGGGTAAAATTATAAATATACAAATATAGGTTTTGATAAGTTGTCTATTAGTATAAAAGATATTGAAGCTTCATATAAAATTGTAAGCATACAAATGAAGAAATTAAAATTAGAGAATTTGAAAACGTTTCAGGAGGAAAATTATGAAAGACGACAAGAGAGTAGTACTGGAAAGACTGGAAAACGTTCGTAATTACTATAATAAATTTGAGGATATGCTGGATGACCTTCCATTCTTCATACCTTCTTCCACTAAGAAAATGCTTAAGAAGCACCTTGGACAGGACAAGGAACTTGACGAATTGATGAACTCAATTAGCACCCAAAGACCTCCCAGGCTTCTTATTGCAGGAGAGGAAGGTGTAGGTAAAAGTGCACTGGTCAATGCAATCTGTGGAGCAAGGGTTGCCCCTACCGCAGACAAGACTCATAAGGACATTGATGTTTATGCATGTAAAAAAGGTGGAGAAACTGAACTTGAAGTATTTGAAACGCTACCCTCCGGAAGCGAGCAAAAAGTCACTCAAATCGTAAACTTCAAACCGGACGCAGGTATTTTGCTCCTGGACAGTACCAAACGTGTTGACATAGATTCTCAGCTTAGATTCTTCGCTGAACTTAGAAACGCTTTTGCTTCAAGGGGACTTGAAAGGCTCCCTGTCATAGTGGTAATAGGTAAGGCTGACGATGCCAGCGAGGAAGATTATGAGGTTCTCATGAATGCCGGGGAGGAAGGCAGAAAGGTTGCCCTGACCGTTGACATTAACAGGAATCATCTCAGAGACGCCATCAGCCATTACAGAAGCGGGATTTTGGCCCACGGGGATGTTGTGGACGAAATTGTTGCTGTTTCTTCTCTGAGCCTCTACAATATGAGCGAGTTCCGAAAAATTCTTGAGAATTCCATGAAGGATCCTGATGCTCAGATGGGATTCAGGATGACATTCAGGCTTTCCGAGGTAATGGCGAGCGTTGCAAACAGGATCGTTAAGTTGTTTTCAGGGCTTGCGGCTGTGGTTGCACTCACACCAATTCCTGTTGCGGACCTTTATGTACTATTGATACTGCAATCCTTCATGGTTGGGCTCATTGCAAGGCTCAGCGGACGAGATATCAATATCAAGACTGCATTTGAATTTATTTTGAGTTTGGGCGGCGTTACGGCTGCAGGTTTTGCTCTTAGAACAATAGCTCAGCAGGTTTCAAAACTTGCTAACCTGATCCCATTTGCAGGATCTGCCATAAGCTCAACCATTGCGGCCACAGGAACCACTGCGATTGTGAAAGCGGCAGTTGCCCATTTCATTTCTGATTTGCCTATGCGAAAGACCAAATCCCTCTTCAGACATTTGAAGAAATCCGATAAGTAAAAAACAAATCCCCATAGGGAAGCGGATCCTTTCCTGATACTTTCTTGATCCTTTCCTATGGGGATATTTTTGAGTTAATTTATTCCTCCTGAAGGGAGATTTTTTTACGTTCTTCCGACCGTGGGTGGGTATCATTCTGTTACATTCTTCCTACTATTTTGCTCTTCCGACCATTTTGCCGGGGTCAACAACTTCGTCGAATTCGGCTTCGGTTACAAGACCCAGTTCTAGGGCTACAGCCTTCAAGGTTTTCCCCTCGGCATGGGCTTTTTTTGCTATTTTCGCTGCCGCCTCATAACCTATCATTGGATTCAGAGCTGTGACCAGCATCAAAGATTTATCGAGATTTTCCTTTATCCTTTCCAAGTTAGGCTGGATTCCATCCACACAGTGAACCCTGAAGGAATTCATCCCATCCGTCAGAAGTCTGGCTGATTCCAAGAAATTGTGGATTATGAGAGGCATATAAACATTTAACTGGAAGTTTCCCTGTGAGGCTGCCATTCCAATTGTTCCATCGTTTCCCATAACCTGTAGACACACCATGGAAAGGGCTTCACACTGGGTAGGATTCACCTTCCCCGGCATTATGGAGCTTCCCGGTTCGTTTTCCGGAATTGTAATTTCCCCTATTCCGCATCTTGGGCCCGATGCCAACCATCTCACATCGTTGGCGATTTTCAAAAGATCCGCCGCCAATGCCTTTATTGCCCCATGCATAAGAACCAGTCCCCCCTTTGAGGTTAGAGCATAGAATTTATTTTCAGCCGGCACAAAACAATGGCCTGTGAGACGGGTTATTTCTTTTGCAACGGTTTCGTCAAAGCCCGTGGGTGCGTTCAGTCCTGTTCCAACTGCTGTTCCCCCTAGAGCAATTTCTGAAATTTCTCGGAGGTTTTTTTCGATGAAATTTATGTTATGATCAAGCATGGATCTCCATCCGCTAATTTCTTGACCTAGGGTAAGGGGTGCAGCATCTTGAAGATGTGTTCTACCTGTCTTTACTATTCCCATATAATCTTTTTCTTTTTGTAAGAGGGAGTCTCTAAGCATTGAAGCAGCAAGGAGCAGTTTGTCCGCAACAGCAATTGTGGCAGCAATGTGCATGGCTGTGGGAAAGGTATCATTGGAACTCTGGGACTTGTTCACATGATCATTGGGATGTATGGGATCACCCTTTAGAATTTCATTTCCCCTATTTGCAATCACCTCATTGAAATTCATATTGGTTTGGGTTCCGCTCCCGGTCTGAAAGATAACTAACGGAAAATTCCCATCAAGTTTCCCACTTAAAATCTCATCGCAAACCGTAGAAATAACATCGCAGTGGACATCCTTAAGAACCCGGTGTTTTGTGTTTGCAATGGCTGCAGCCTTCTTGAGATACGCAAAAGCTTGAATGATTTCTTGTGGCATCTTGTATGTGCCGATTTTGAAATTTTCAAGGCTCCTCTGGGTCTGAGCGCCCCAGTACTTGTCTGCCGGGACCTTGATTTCCCCAATCGTATCATGCTCTATTCTATATTTCTCTTTAAAATTATCGTTTTTCATATTATCCACGACTTCCTCCAAGGTTTTGGGATTCCTCGCCTTTGATATAGGCAACCTCCACAGCCTTGGCAACTTTCTTTACAACCTCAGGATTGAATGGATCAGGTAGGACGTAATCTGACCTAAGCTCTGATTCAGGGATTACCTCTGCAATTGCAATGGCTGCTGCCTCCTTCATCTCTTCCGTAATCTTATCTGCACGACAATTCAGTGCACCTCTGAAAATTCCCGGAAATGCCAGAACGTTGTTCACCTGATTTGGAAAATCTGATCTTCCTGTCCCCACAACCGCTGCACCGGCATTAATAGCTTTGTCGGGATAAATCTCCGGCTCAGGATTTGCCATTGCAAAGATTATAGGGTCTTTCGCCATGGTCTTAATCATTTCTTCTGATAGAAGTCCGGGGCCTGACACACCAACGAAAACGTCCGCATCCTTTAGAGCATCATTCAAATCTCCCTTTATCATTGAACGGTTGGTTACTTTTGCCATCTTTTTCTGCTCAGAGTTGTTGTAAATTGCACCCTCATAGATGACTCCTTCCCTATCGCAGAGAATAACGTCTCCAAGCCCTAATTTCAGAATCATCCTTGCTATTGAAATTCCCGCCGCACCTGCACCATTTATTACGATTTTGTTCCCAAACGACCCTAATCCCGGCCTATGGGTATATTTCAGGGCGTTAATTATTCCCGATCCAGCGATAATTGCAGTGCCGTGCTGATCATCGTGAAAAACAGGAATGTCACACATTTCTATCAAACGTCTCTCAATTTCAAAACACCTGGGGGCAGAAATATCTTCCAGATTAATTCCCCCAAATGATTTGGAAATTCTATAAATTGTGTCCACGATTTCTTCAATATCGTAACTGTCAACACAGATGGGAATTGCATCGATGTCTGCGAAGGTTTTGAAAAGAGCACATTTCCCCTCCATAACTGGCATCCCGGCAGCCGGCCCAATGTTCCCAAGACCAAGGACGGCGCTTCCGTCAGTTATAACGGCAACCAGATTTCCTTTACCTGTATATTTATACGCAAGCTCCACATCCTTCTGTATTTCTTTACATGGTTCAGCAACTCCAGGTGTATATGCAAGGGCAAGCTCCTCCTTATTAGTTATTGGGGCTTTGCTCTCAATTGACAGTTTACCCTTCCACATAGCATGCTTTTCAAGAGCTAGTTCTTTGAAATTATTTTTTTCACTCACTTAAACCTGCCACCTTTCTCGCAGCCTCAACAAGCTGTTTAAATAAAACTGCAGTGGTCACACTTCCAACTCCACCGGGAACAGGAGTTATGGCATCAACAACCTTTGAAACACCTTCGAAGTCCACGTCTCCCACCAATTTTCCCTCACTGTTTCGATTCATGCCTACATCGATTATAGTCTGACCTTCATGAGCCAACTCCCTTGTGAATGTACCCGGTCTTCCCGTTGCAACCACAACTATATCGGCTAAGTCTGAAAGTCCCTTCATCTGCCTGCTATCGGTTTTGCTGTGAGCCATGATTACAGTTGCATTTTCCCTTTGAAGGAGCATGCTCACCGGCTTACCAATTACGAGAGATCTCCCGATAACCAAAACAACTTTACCGGAGACAGGTATTTTGTTGTACTTAAGTATCTCAAGGCAGGCCCTTGCCGTGCAAGGGTAGTTCCTTGCCTTTCCGGTAAACACAAGGGCTGACGCCTCGTCCGTTATTGCATCCAGGTCTTTATCTTTGTTCAAAAGGTTCCGGATTTTTTCCTCATCCATGCCTTTAGGAAACGGCCTCAAAATTAGGGCTCCATGAATGCTGTCATCATTATTAATCTCCTCAACAGCTGCAATTACCTTATCTTCAGTCGCTTCACCTGGCAAAGTAAACTTCTTAACTTCAGCACCAAGGGTTTCTGCTTTTTTCAGAGCAGCATTCTCATATGCAATATCTCCGGGGTTTTCCCCCACCCTCAGAACAGCCAGCTTGGGGGTTATCCCCATATTTTTAAGGGCATTCACCTCTGATTTCAGTTCATCCTCAATGGAAGCCACAACTTCCTTCCCATACAGTATTTTGCTCAAAATTTACTCCTTTTCAATATCGAATACCTTCTCTATCGAATATTTTCTCTATCGAATACTTTCTCACCGCTGATGTAAGTTCTCATTGTCCTCACGCTGCCCAGGTCCTCAGGTTTCATTTCAAATGGATCATCCATGAGAACAACAAAATCCCCATAGTTCCCCTCTTTCAGGGCTCCACGCCTTTGGAAACCTGCAATCTTTGCGGAATTCCTGGTGTACAACAAAATAGCTTCCTCCAAGGTGATTCTCTGGTCTTTTCCTGTATCCACTCCGTTGTAGGCGGTTCTGGTCACCGCTCCTTTGATGTTGGCCCAAGGGTCTGTGGGATCAGCCCATGCGGTAGCGGGTGCATCCGTGGAAAGTCCTACAAGGACTCCCATATCAAGCATTTTGCGTATTGGATACGTTTCCCTTAGCCTATCTTTTCCTAAGTTTTTCTCATAGCTCTCGATTTCGCTGAAGAGGAAAATCGGCTGTGTAGCAAAGGCAATCCCAGCCTGAGCAGCCTTCCTTATGTCTTCATCGGAAGGTTCTGTCACGTGCTCGATTCGTGCAAATGGAGGCTCGTTAAAATCTGATTTTCCTATACTCCATGGACCTTCTTCATACAGTCTATTTACGATCCTATCAATCGCTCTTTTGCCCATGGCATGGAAAGACAGTTGCAGACCCTCTTCCTTACAGAATTTGATTGCTGACTCCAGGAGCTCATCGCTGCAAGTTGATATCCCACACTCATCCGTACCTAAAAATGGTACATCAGTCCATGCTGTATGCCCGGAAAAACTTCCATCTCCAATGAGTTTAAGCCCCGCCACATGTATCTGCTGATCCAAAACCTTATGCTCCGGAGCTATTTTGAAGTCTTCTTTGTCCTTGTAGAACTCCCACATATAAAACAGGCTGACATTTTGTTTGAACCCTCGCTTTGCCACATCGTAATAGATGAAGTGATTGTCCTTGGAGCTGAGGTTTCCCATTTCCCCAATTGACGTGATCCCCTGGGCCGAGAGATGCTCCCCAAGTTTTCTGAGAAGCTCCACTTCCTCATCATGGTCGTGATGAGGTATGACCTCTGCAACTAGATTTCTGGCGTTCTCATACAAAATACCGTTAGGCACTCCATTTTCATCCCTTCCAATGTGCCCCCCTTCGGGGTCCTTGGTATTTTCGTCAATGCCGGCAATTTCAAGAGCCAATGAATTGCAGCATCTTATGTGCTCGCAGGCACGAACTATTGAGACGGGTACATCCTTTGCTCCCCTGTCCAAGTCCCACCTGTTTGGCAGCCTTTTCTCAGGGAACTTTCCTTCGTCACAGCCCCATCCCAATATCCAATTATCTCTTCTCTCCCTTGCCAGCCTAACTTTTTCAACTAGGTCTTCTATGGAGGAAACATCAGGAGGCAGAGCAGAAATCTCTTCCATTGTGTGAGCAAGCATAACAGGATGCTCGTGACAGTCCACAAACCCCGGTATCACACATTTTCCTTTCAGATTTTCCTCTCGGAAATCCAAATTTTCAGCTTTGAGGAAGTCCCTCATATCACTTTCCTTACCAAGTTTGAGGATTTTGTCTCCGGATAGAATCATTCCATCAACAAAAGAGCATGCAGTCTTTCCGGAGTGCTGCTTATCTTCAAACACCAAAATTTTTCCGTTATAAAATAAAGTTGTTTCCATTTCCAACTCCTATGAGCTCATTTATAAAAGATTATATTAATAAGCTCCTTATGAAGATTCTTTCGAAGGTTAATTACCAACTCATATGAGTTAACTCCTATGAGTTCTTTATGAAAGTCCTGTTATAACACCGTTCTCATCAATATCCATTCCGAGAGCAGCAGGTTTCTTTGGAAGTCCCGGCATGGTCATGATATCCCCTGTCTTAGCAACGATGAAACCTGCTCCTGCAGAAACTTTCATTTCCTTAATGTGAATTGTAAATCCCGTTGGTGCTCCCAAAGCCTTAGGATCGTCAGAAAAACTGTATTGAGTTTTCGCCATGCACACAGGGAGGTTGCCAAAGCCGTGTTTTTCAAGTCTTTCAAGATCCTTAAGAGCCTTTACATCAAATGATATATCAGCTGCCCCATAAACCTTGGTGGCAATATTTCTAATTTTTTCTTCTATGGTCATGTCAAGTTCATAAGGAAATCTAAGGGAATTGCCCTTATCACAAAGCTCTATCACCTTCTCGGCAAGCTCTTTGCCACCTTCTCCTCCACGAGCCCAGACCTGACTGAGTGCAACATCTACGCCTTTTTCAAAACAAGCCTCTCTGATCAAATTCATCTCGGCTTCAGTATCAGTAGGAAACTCATTGATGGCAACGATCACATTAAGCCCGAACACTTCCTGAAGATTTCTAATATGCCTCATGAGGTTAGGAATACCCTTTTTAACGGCCTGAAGATTTTCATTATTCAGGTCGTCCTTAGGTACCCCACCATGATATTTGAGAGCTCGAACAGTGGCAACGATAACAACAGCGTCAGGAGAAAGTCCCGTTTTTCGGCACTTAATATCAAGGAACTTCTCTGCCCCAAGATCTGCTGCAAATCCAGCTTCCGTTACTACATAATCTCCTAGGCTTAAAGCCATCTTAGTTGCTATTACTGAATTACAGCCGTGGGCAATATTTGCAAATGGTCCACCATGAACAAAGGCAGGAGTATGCTCCAGGGTCTGGACAAGATTTGGCTTCAAGGCATCCTTCAGCAAAATAGCGGCTGCTGCCTGGCAACCAAGGTCTGCTACGGTTACCGGCTTATCCTCATAGGTATATCCTACAACTATTTGAGACAGTTTCTTTTTCAGATCTTCAATGCCTTCAGCAAGACAGAATATTGCCATGATTTCGCTAGCCACTGTTATATCAAACCCATCTTCCCTTGGGACTCCGTTGGTTCTACCCCCGAGACCGTCAACGAGGAACCTGAGTTGACGGTCGTTCATATCAACGACCCTCTTCCAGGTAATTCGGCGAGGGTCAATACCCAGGGCGTTACCTTGCTGAATGTGGTTGTCAAGGACTGCTGCGATAAGGTTGTTTGCGGCTCCTATTGCGTGCATGTCTCCTGTGAAGTGGAGGTTGATGTCCTCCATGGGAACGACCTGGGCGTACCCACCCCCGGCCGCGCCCCCCTTAATCCCGAACACGGGGCCCATGGAAGGCTCCCTGAGTGCCAGCACCGCCTTCCTGCCGAGGGCAGACAGGCCGTCCGCAAGTCCTATGCTTGTGGTGGTCTTGCCCTCGCCGGCCGGGGTCGGGGAAATCGCCGTCATGAGAATCAGTTTTCCCCTCCCCGAAGAGGTTTCCATGGCTTTTTTCACCATATGGTATCCCACCTTCGCCTTATACTTTCCATAAAGCTCTATGTCATCCATATCAAGATCAAGCTTTTTGGCAATCTCTCCAATAGGCAAAAGCTCCGCCTCTTGAGCTATCTCAATATCCGACTTGAAAGTCTTTTCCTTAAGGTTTTCTTCCTCTTTCCTTACATCCTTGCCAATCATATAAGCTCCTCCTCCATTTTATCAAGAACCCTGCTCAGAAAACTCTTTCTGTGTATAGGTGAAAGCCCATAGCTTTCAATAGCACTGTAATGAGCCTTTGTTCCGTATCCTTTATGCTTATCAAAACCGTATTCCGGTTCAAGTATCCCATACTCCTTCATAAATTCATCTCGAGCAACCTTCGCAACTATGGACGCTGCTCCGATGGAAAGTGACTTAGAATCCCCCTGAACAACAGTTTCCTGAGTCAAATCATATCCTTCGGCGAAGAACTTGTCCAAAGAAATCTCCATATTTCCATCTATGAGAACCTTTATCCTACCAAGTTCCGATGGCGTAGCCATATCAGGCTTAGCCACATCTTCACTTTCCCATATGCTTTTAGAGTAATCCTCATCTCCAATCTGGTTTTGCAGATTCTCAAGGCACCTCCTTACTGAAATGATCATTGCCATCTTGGTTGCATTTCTAATGTTAAACCTGTCAATTTTCTTGCTGTTTACAAATCCCAGTCCAATCCCTGGAGATTTTTCTTTTATAATGGCGGCAAGTTCCGTTCTTCGCTTCTCGCTTAATTTTTTCGAATCGTTGATCCCGGGAATATCCCAGCTAGTTGGCAAAACAACTGCGCAGGCTACCACAGGTCCTGCCAGTGGTCCTCTCCCCACCTCATCAACGCCTATGAGCCAATGGAAATTCCCTTTTTCCCCCTTGTCAAATTCCAGCATATCTTCAAGACGCTTAGTCTCAAGCTCTGCCCTTTCCTTCTTATTCACCGAAACCACCTCCAGGGGCTTTTTCCAAAGTTATCCTGCCTATTTTTCCACTCCTGAACTCGTCAATTATGGCTTTTCCGGCTCTCTCATAATCAATTCTCTTTCCCGGGAGAATATATCCCCTTTTGAGAGAAATTTCTTCCATAAGGGAAAGTTCCGGTGGCACTCCCAAATCCTCAGGCG
The DNA here is from genome assembly GCA_029983755.1 of Anaerovoracaceae bacterium. GTDB lineage: Bacteria > Bacillota > Clostridia > Peptostreptococcales > Anaerovoracaceae > S5-A14a. The sequence continues at coordinate 11,458 of JASBYX010000025.1, read as the reverse complement.
ATTCGCTCCAATCCTTCTCCTCAGACGACACGCCGTTCTCCGGCGACACTTCCCAATCCTCAGAGGATTCGTCATCCCCGGGCACACTGCTATTTTGTTGACTGTCAAGACCGTATCTTTCAACAAGCATCCCCATATAGTCTTCCTTCAGCACTTTAAGCAGTTCAAGGCATAGGGTTGGCAGATCCAAAATCTCATCTTTGATGGATCCACAAAACGCCAAATAAACTCCCACTTTCGGATCTTCGAATTTCGGCCAAAGAATCCCCGGCGTGTCCAGAAGTTCCATGCCATTTTTCAGTTTCAGCCATTGCTTCCCCTTGGTAACCCCCGGGCGGTTTCCTATTTGAGTGCTCTTCCGTCCCGTAAGCCTATTTATCAATGAGGATTTTCCAACGTTGGGTACCCCAACTATCATTATTCTGAGGGGCTTGTTCCTGAGTTTGCCCTCGTTCAGCCTGTTTTCCATCCCTTCCAAGGTTTTGAGGAGGCTCTGTACACCGCTTCCGGTTTGAGCGTTTATGGCTACCGTTTGATAACCTTGTTCAACAAAATACTTTGACCACTTTCGAGTTTCTGTCTCCGATGCAAGGTCTGTTTTGTTTAGGGCTACCACTCTAGGTTTCTTCCCAAGAATTTCGTCAATTATGGGATTTCGACTTGACTTAGGTATCCTGCTGTCGATTACCTCAACCACAGCATCTACAAGCTTTAGATTGTTTTGAATAAGTTCCCTAGTCTTCTTCATGTGACCCGGGTACCAGTTTATATTTTCAATCATTTTATTTCCTCATTCGATCATTTTAACTTGCTAATTCGAAACGTATTTCCCAACTGATCTTTTCGTTTTTAAATGTGGGCATTTAAGGCCTCTATGTGCAGGTAATTAATTTGTATATTTTCCAAAAAAATAAAATATAGAGACCGTGTTACCAGCCTCTATATTTTATCACATTTAAGTTCTAATCTAAAGTTATTGTTCAACCTTGGTCTTAATTTTCGCAGCCTTACCTGTTCTTTCTCTCATGTAGTTCAGCTTAGCCCTTCTAACACGACCTTTTCTGACTACGTCAATTTTCTCTACCCAAGGTGAGTGTAGTGGGAATGTCTTCTCCACTCCTACGCCGGATGCGATTCTTCTAACAGTAAAAGTTTCTGCAACTCCGCCGTTCTGCTTCTTGAGGACAAAACCCTCAAAAATCTGGATTCTCTCTCTAGATCCTTCCTTAATTTTAACGTGGACTTTAACTGTGTCTCCAACGTTAAATGCAGGGACTTCCTGCTTTAGATAATCTTTGGTGATTTGATCTAAAACGTTCATTATTAATTCCTCCTTCCCTCCAAGACGTTCATGGTCACATCTGCCAGAGGACCGCCCGTAATAACTAACTGATTATAACACAAGAGTAGTTTGAGTTTCAAGGAAATATTGAAAATAAATTTGCAATATCAATGTAAAATCCTTTGTTTTTTGTTAAAAATTAGATATAATTAAGAAAAAGCTATGATTGATTCAAGTGGAGGTGATGGAATTGTTTTTAATCACTGAAAAGAGAAAGAATGGAACCAATCTTTGCATCGTTGAGTCTTACAGAGATCCTGTGACGAAAAAAACAAAGAAACGACGAATTAAGAACCTTGGTTATTTGGAGGATTTGAAAAAGCAATACGATGATCCTATCTCTCACTTTAAAGAGGTAGCCAGGCAAATGACACTTGAGCAGCAAAGCGCCTTCTCACCTATGGAGATAGAACTCGACCCTTCTGAGTCTTTAGAACCGGGAGTGGATCTTATCAAGAACTATGGCTATATCGTACTTTCCTCAATCTACCACAAACTCAAACTCGATTCTTTTTTCAACAACCGACAAAGGACAATGGAAATAGCCGGTAATCTGAACAACATGATGAAGCTCCTAGTCTATGGTAGTATTTTGTACCCGGGATCTATATCTCAGATTTATAGAAATAAGAATCAGTTCTTTGAGCACATGGACTTTGATTTAGACGATATTTATATTGCATTTAGGCAATTTCAAGGTCTGAGAGCGCCTCTTTTAAATTGGCTTGAAGATAATATGGAGGCAGGATATCGGTTTGACACAAGCGTAGGATATTGCGTTGTATCAAGACACTATTTTGAGGATAAACAGCCTGAAACTCAAAGTAAGACAGGGATAAAGGAATATTACAAAGATCCAACGGTTGAAATCGCTGTTTTGACTGACAGAAACGGCCTTCCCATAACCTATGATTTAGTTTCACAAGGTGATAGTAATGATGTTCCAACTGTCAGAAGTAAAATTGCAAAGAAGGCAAAATCCCTTGGAATTAAGAATCTTGTGTTGATTGGAGATAATGGCGTAAACAGCCCTGATACCCTTTACGAAAACGTACACAAAGGGCAAAAATATATGGTTGCTCAAAGCATAAGGTCAGCAGCCGATTCCATAAAGAAATATGCCCTGGACTACAAAGGGTATATTGCCTTATCCCCTCGTGCAAGATATAAGTCCAGAATTATCGATAGAACCCTCAGGGTAAAAACACCTGAAGGTAGCAAAACTGTCAGATATAAGGAAAAGGAAATCATCTTATATAATGAAACCTACGCAAGGTGCATCAAATCTCAAAGAGAAGACATGCTCCTGAAGGCAAAAGACTTAATAGCATCCCCTAGCCGCTTCATTCCCGGGGAATACACACAGAGTCGGAAGTCCGGAGGCCTTCAGTATTCACCTGGACGTATATTTAAAAACCAAGGAGCTCAACCCTTTGTTATCGATGAGGAGAGTCTAAATGAAGAGGAAAAATACGATGGATATTATTTATTTAGAACAAGTCAGATCGAGCAAAGTGATGAGGAATTGATTTCTGCCTATACAGGTCTTTGGGAAATTGAGAAATCCTTTAGTTACATAGATAACACATATCACATCAAGCCTCGTTTCATAAGACGTGAGGAACACATGCAGGCTCATTATCTAATCAGCTATCTGGCTCTTGTTCTGACCCGTATATTGCAGCTCCAGACGGATAAGAAGTATCCTCTGGAAAAAATGCTAAGAAGCCTGCGAAAATGTAATTGCGTTCAGATTGACGGCAATAACTATGTTCAAAGTTACAACGATGATATACTCATAGATGTTGGAAACAGCATGGAGATAGATTTCTCAAAGCGTTTCGGCACCCTAGCTGAAATCAAAGAAAATCTTGGATACGTTAAGAAGCCTGACGCAACAAAATAATAGACAAAACCCCGACTGCATTTTTTAACGCAATCGGGGTTTTCGATAGTTGAATAAAAATACTTGAAATTATGTATAATAGGAAAAGGTATAAAAACTAATCGTTTTGAGATTCTTTGTGTTCTTTCTTGCCAAGTATCTCCAGCAAAGTTGGAGTTAAATTCTTTGACTTTCTATTGTACTTATCATATCCGACGAAAACACTCTCTGAAATTACTCTAGGTTCGTCCTCCCCTTCTCTGTATATCTCAAATCCCAAGGTGAAGCTTCTGGTTCCAACATGAATAACCTTTATCCCCACCTCTACGATGTCACCCTCAAAGGCACTGCCGTTGTACTCGAAGGTAGATGTTTTGTGGCAAACCTCCGAATCATATTTTTCAACCAACTCGCTGTAACTGTAGCCCTTGTGCCTGAGAAACTCCTCAAAGGCTAAATCGCAATAAATGAAGTAGTTGCCGTTATACACCACTCCCTGTTGGTCCACTTCACCGTATCTCACCCTGATTGGACAGAAAAATATGCAATCATTTCTCATTTAGTTCCTCCAATCTTTCCCTCTCTTGACGGGCTATGTTTTCGTCATGAAGTCCGGATAAGGAATCCTGCTTGAGCCATTTCAAAAGCCCAATTTCCATGCCTATTACTATTATTACAAATGGTACTGATATAAGTATTGCCAGCTGCTTGATAGCATCGAAGCTTGACCCTGAAAGAATTATGCACATTGGGATTACAGCAAGGAGTACACACCAGAAAATCCTTAGAAGCATGCTCGGGGTTCCCCTCTTAGTTACGGTTTCTGCAAGTGCAAGCGACGCAGAATCCATGGAAGGTGCCACAAAGCCTATTATCAGAAGCAAAATTACAAAAGGCAGTACGGTTGCCCCTAGAGGCAATGTCTCTAATATTTTGTAAATAGCTGCATCCCCGATTCCACTGTTAATAAGGCCAACAACGTCAACTTCACCGTCAAGATGCGATTTGATTGAGAAGCTTCCGTCAACACCGAAGAGAAACCATCCACCTGCTGAGATGCCTACCATTGTTGCCATTGCTATTTCTCTGATAGTTCTACCTTTGGAGATTTTTGCAACGAATATCCCCATCATTGCAAGATAGTTAAGATAAAATGCTTGGAAATAAATCGTCCAGTTTTCAGGGAAACCATTATCCTCCACAGGGTCTGTAAACAAGCTCATTCTCGCTAAATCATTGATCATATATCCAAATGAATTTACAATGTTCTTGATTATAAAAGTTGTAGGACCCATGAAGAGCACATACAGCAGGAAACATATGCAAAGTACCGCTGCAGCGTTACTTATAACTTTCATGCCCTTCTCGGTTCCAAGATATGATGTGAAGGTGTAGACCAGCGCAATTACCACAATGATTCCAATTTGAATGACTGCTGTCGATTCCCAGCCGAATAGCTGCTTAAGTCCGCCGCTGGCAAGTGGAACCACAAGGCCCAAAGAAGAGCTCAAACCTCCTAAGATTCCAAAGATTACGCAGAAATCTATAATCTTTCCGATGGCTGATTTTCCCTTAACTTTTTCTCCCATCATGGCACTGCAAACAGCACTAGTTTGGAAGGATGGTACCTTTTTAACATATACACCGTATGCAATACATACACCCATTATCGTATACATTGCTTGGTTTGTAATTCCCCAATGGAAGAACTGGTAACTTAGGGAAGATTCTAATGCTCTCAAACTTCTAGGCTCCATTCCGAGTCCCGGGCCTTCATAATAGAATGCCCATTCTGTAAAGGACCAGTACAGTGCCGCAGATGCCAATGAGGCAAGAAGCATCATTATTATGTAGCTAGGTGTAGAGAATTGCGGTTTACAATCTCCAAGTCGTATTTTGCCATATTTGCTGAACGCAAGGAACAATGCAATAATAAAAGTTGCAAATGTAAATATCATGAAAAATGGTCCGCATATGGAAATAATCTTCCAAAAGAATGTGTTGAGGGAATCTATAGTTCCTTCAGGGTGCATAACCATAAATACAATGAAACCCGCCAATATCAAAACGCTAGCTATAATAAGGCCTATCTCTGTTGTATTCTTGTCTAATCTTGTCTTATTAGTATCTTTCATACTATATACCTCCTTTATTTAGAGGGAACGGATGCATTATTATGCAACACAGCATTTATAGTGAGTACGTTTTTGATTTGTTTTAAATTATTCTTCTTTGTTTTGGCTTTCTCGTTCTCTGCGTTTAAGTGCTTCAAGTCTTCTGAGAGCAGCTCTTGAGGCTCTTCCGTGTTTTCGAACTCTATGCCATAATGCTCCGAAAGCACACACATCCACGCAGTAACCACAGTTTATACATAGTTTATAAGCTTTTTCGTCAGGCACCGGAAATCCATCCTCATCAAGATTTATAACCTTCATGGGGCAAACAATATGGCATGCCTTGCATCTTGTACACTTACCCTTGTCTGCTACTATAAGTTTATCCATGACTTCCTTTCTGTTCGCCGTAAATTTGAAATAATGTCTATCTCTAAATGCTACAGTTTATTTCTAAAAGCTACATTCTGTCTCTAAATTCTACAGTTAATTTCTAAATGCTACAATCTATCTCTAAATGCTACTGCACCACTTTCAAGAAGTTTTGCTATCTCTTCTTTTGTTTTCCCAATGGACTGTAGAACCTCAACTGTATTAAATCCCGGAAAGCTAGGAGCCGGACTGTTTGGATTCACAGGTGTTTTGCTGAAATATATGGGAGTGTTAACTACAGTATAATCTCCAACCCCCGGTTGATTGACTTTGGTAATCACATTTAATGACTTGGTCTGTGGATTATTATAAAACTCAGCAAGAGACTGTACAGCAGAGGCCGGGATATTTCTTTCGAGCAAGCCTCTTTCAATGTCATATCTTCCCATATTTTTTGTGTAGTTTTCTATAGCTTCTATAAGAGCTTCCCTATTTTTCACTCGAGATTCGTTATCCTTAAATCTCTCGTCCTCATATAAATCTCTAGCTTCTAGGAATTTACATAGATTTTTCCACTCTTCTTGGTCTTTGACTGCAATTACTACATTCCCATCGTATGTGGCAAACTCACCAAAAGGAGCATAGTGTGGATCGTGATTTCCGGACCTCTTTGTAAACTCTCCTGTGGTTGAATACTCCAGCACAGGTTCTTCGCACATATAAAATGCGCAATCGAGCATGGCAATATCTACCCTCATACCTTTACCGGTTTTTTGTTTATTCAATAAAGCCATTGATAAGCCTCTAAGAAGTTGTAAACCAGCCCATGTATCACACAGTGAAAATCCCGGTTTGATAGGGGCTTCTCCGTCTTCTCCGGAGGTTCCGACAAGACCACTTCTTGCAGCAGCGATAATATCCATACATGGTAGATGTGACAGTGGACCGTAGGTTCCAAAACCGGCTATAGATCCATAGATAATCTCAGGGTTTACCTTAATCATTTCATCGTAACCTATCCCCAGTTTTTCTAAGGTTCCATATTTAAAGTTCTCAATGACTATGTCAACATCCTTCACAAGATCCATCACCAGTTTCTTGCCCTCTTCATTTCTCATGTCGATGGCAATACCCTTCTTACCTCTGTTATATTGGCAGAAATAAAGGCTTATATCATTGATATACGGACCGTATTCTCTTGAGATGTCTCCACTTCCCGGCCTTTCAACCTTTATTACTTCGGCACCCATGTCAGCTAATAGCATACCGCAGAAAGGTGCAGCAAGTACTTGCGAGAAATCAAGTATTTTGATTCCTTCCAGAGGTCTGTCTTTCTTTCTTGTAAATTTAACAGCCTCCTTTGGAATCGTCGGTTCACTTTTCATATCCTTCAAAATCTCATCGTTATGTTCTCCGAGGTTTGGTGCCGGTTTAAAGTCATCTTCCTCTTCTCCTGAGATCTTTATCGGTCTACCAGGCATTTTAAAATTTCCCGCCTGTTTATTTTCAACATCAATTATCATGTTTCTGGCATGAAGCTGAGGCTCCACCAAGGCTTCCTTAGTGGTGCTACACATAGTTCCGGGGATCAATGCGTCATCGCATATCTTGGCGATTTCCTGCATCGTATAGTTTTCGAAAAGAGCTTCAATCTTATCTCTCAGATCACCAAAATAGTGATATCCTCTCACGAGATTTGAGCAGTATTTCGAATCTTCTAGCCAAGTAGTAGTTCCGAATGCATTACAGAATTTAGCCCATTGTGCATCTGAAGAAATTCCCATAGCCACATATCCATTTTTACATTTTAATATATCGTAAGGGTTAATCAGAGGATGAGCATTTCCTGTCCTCATAGGATCTTCGTTTTCAGCTCCATATGTAATTACCTTATCTTCGGAAATGGCAATTACAGATCCTGCAAGGGATGTTTCAAGATACTGGCCTTCCCCTGTTTCTTGAGCATTGAAAATTGCAATACAGATCGCCGATGCCATGAAACTGGAGGCATAATGCTCAGATATTTTGAATCCTATTCTTGTTGGAGGATTTTCGGGGAATCCGGTGAAGTGCATCACACCACTCTTAGCCTGTGCGACAAGATCAGAATAAGGTGTATCATACTCTTCCCCATTTGAGCCATAAGCAGTGATTCTTCCGTAAACAAGCATCGGATTAAGCATAGATAATGAATTGTAATCCAGTCCCCATTCTTCCATGGTTCCCGGTGTATAATTTTCGATAACAGCGTCTGCTGTTCTAACGAGCTCTTTAAAAGTTTCCCTATCCCCCGATTGGTTAAGGTCTAAAGTAATACTTTTCTTGCCTCGATCTCTGTATAGATGATATGGACTTACTTCATTCTTTAAAGGTTCCATCCTTCTTATCGGATCTCCGCCATCAGGTTGTTCTACTTTTATAACCTCTGCTCCGTAATCAGCTAATTCCATACCGCAATATCCGGATAGTTTCGTTAAATCGAGAATTCTAATACCTTTTAATGGTTTCATAGTTTCCTCCTGGTCATAAGTGAGAGCATGGGTTTTGATGTAAAAACAAAATAGTTTTCACTTATTGCTTTTACATAGTGACATGTTTCTTGTGTTTTGGTTTGGTAAAAAACCAGCAACCTAAGCCGCATAGAGGCTTAAGTTGCTGAAAAATATTAAGAGATTATTAAATCGGACTTACCTATCCTATTCCTCAACATCCCATCCGGTGTAGATTTCAACGCCTCTCTTCTTAATCTGTCCGCCAACGATGTTTCTCTGAATTTCAGAAGTTCCTTCCCAAATTCTATCAACTCTGGTATCTCTCCAAAGTCTCTCAACAGGGTTTTCCCTCATGTATCCTCTTCCACCAAGGATCTGAACACCGGCATCAGCTACACGACCAACCATCTCAGAAGTGTAAAGCTTGATTGCAGATGCACGAGCGTGCTTAAGCTTCCTGTCAGAAATAGGACCTGAGATTTCCCAGCAAACCCTGTAAAGCATGCTCTTTGCAGCCATGATATCAAGAGCCATATCTGCCAGTTTATGCTCGATTACCTGGTAATCTCTGATAACCCTGTCACCCTGAACACGGCCTGCTGCCCACTCATTTGCAACATTTAGGATTCTCTGCGCACCGCCAACGCATCTTGCAGCGATTCCAAGTCTTGCCTCCACGAACCAATCCTTAGTCATATTGAATCCGTCTCCAACCTTACCAAGAATCTTCTCTTCAGGAACGTAAACATCTTCAAATGTGAACTCAGGGTGCTTAAATGCGAAATGGTGAGTGTACTTAGGTGTTCTCTTAATGCTTACACCCGGAGTATCCTTTTCAACAAAGAATACAGTAGCCTTTTCAGGATCTCCATCAACGTGAGCGTGAACCAGTAGGAAGTCTGCAACATCACCAACTGTAACGTACCATTTCTCACCGTTAATCTTATAGCCTCCATCTACCTTATCAGCTCTTGTCAAGCACATTGTAGGGTCGGAACCTGCATCTGCCTCAGTGATTGCATAGGCGTCTCTTCTCTTGCACTGGTTAGCAGGAATCAGGTATTCTTCAATCTGTTCCTGAGTACCAAACTTCATAGGGAAAGATGGCTGTGGAACAGCGTCCCAAATTGCACCTGTTGACATTCCCAGTTGCTCAGATACCAGCATCTGCTCAAATAATGTCATTCCCTGACCACCATGCTCCTTAGAATGGTTAGTAGCGTTGAATCCCCACTCCATAACCTGCTCAGTAATCTTCTTATGGCTTTCAGGAGACAAACCATCATTCTCCTCTACTTCCATCTCATAAGGAAATAAAACTTCTTCTGTAAATGCTTTTGCTTTTAGCTGCAAATCTCTGTGCTCTTTACTTAATCTGAAATCCATAACTTTCTCCTTTCGAATTTTGAGATTTAAAATTGACACTCCAGAGGTATTCCCTCTTGTTGTGTAAATTATATCAATCTCTCCTGCGGTAAAAAATACTTTCTCCACTTCACTTCACATCGTGAAAGTGTACAAATTTTTGTACATGTTGAAATTTCAATTCTTTGGAGAAAATAAAAAAATGATTTTTGTGAAAATTTTCGTGGTATTTCGAGGTCTTTTTCTATAATAATCTGAAAAATCTTTATAGATTCGGTGAGAATTAAAATTGACTGTGGAATTTAGGTACTGTTATTTCCGGTAGACAGGTGATATAATATTGTCAAACAATTAATAGTTGTTAATAAAGGAGCAGATAATGTCATATATCGAAAAAACTCTCTCAAGTGAGATGAAATATAAGGGGAAAATCCTCAACCTAAGAGTCGACACCGTTGACACCAAAAACGGAGTGTCAACTCGGGAAATAATAGAACACCCGGGAGGCGCCGTTATTTTGCCCATTCTTCCAAATAACCATGTGGTTATGATCAAACAGTTTAGAAAGCCACTGGAAAGAGATGTTCTGGAAGTTCCTGCCGGAAAAATTGACCCGGGAGAAACTCCTGAAGTTGCTGCAGCCAGGGAACTCAGAGAGGAAACAGGATATTCCGCTAAAAGCATTAGACTTTTGACTAAGATGTACCCCTCCGTTGGCTACTCAATGGAGTGCCTATATATCTTCGTTGCTACGGAGCTTATTCCCGGAGAAACAGACTTTGACCCTAGCGAAGATATTGACTCATTTACATACCATTTGGATGACCTTGTTGATATGGTCATGGAAGGAAAAATTCAAGATGCCAAGAGTCAAGTTGCAATATTAATGACAAATGAACTTTTAAAAAGAGGCGAACCGGAACTGAAATGAACGAATACGTAAACGCATACTTAACATTTTTAAAAAATAAGAAAAAGTCCTCAGATAACACGGTGGAGGCATATGTAAGGGATTTGACGGCATTTGAAAACTATCTTTCGAAAAGAGGACTGAAGGATATAACCGCTGTTAAACAGGAAGACATAATAGGTTTTCTCATGGAAATGAAGAAAGAAAGCTTTTCTACGGCAACGATCACAAGACGTCTGGCATCCACCAGAAGCTTTTATAAGTTTATGCTTGATGAGAATCATGTTATTGTTAATCCGGCAAAAGATATAAAGGCTCCGAAGGTTGTTCGAGGAGAAATTGAATACTTAACTATAGATGAAATTGAAAACCTTCTTTCACTGCCTGACGAAAGCCCTAAGGGCATTAGGGACAAGGCCATTTTTGAGGTTCTCTACGGCACAGGAATTATGGTATCTGAACTTGTTGAACTTCGACTTAAAGATCTTAATATGAGGATGGGGTTTATCACTTGTAACGGAAATCATGGAAAGGCTAGGATAGTGCCTCTCGGGGATTTTGCAAAAGATGCCATGAAGCGTTATCTTAACGAAAGCCGCCCTACCTTCGTTAAGGCAGAGGACGAGGAAAGTGATGAGGCAGCCTTGTTTGTGAATTTTATGGGAAATGCTTTTACCCGTCAAGGGTTATGGAAGATTCTAAATTCCTATGGGGAAAAGGCTGACATATCAAAGAAGCTGACTCTTCAAATAATTCGTCATTCTTTCGCCGTTCATATGATCGAAAACGGTGCGGATCTTAAGACCCTTCAGGAGCTTTTGGGGCACGAAGACATTTCGGCAACTCAGGTGTATCTGCAATTTAGGAAGAACAAAATCAAGGAAGTCTATGATAGGACCCACCCAAGAGCTATTGCAACAAAATAGCTGCTTCGGTTAAAAATTCTTTTTGTAAAACATAAAATTATGAATTTCAACT
>JASBYX010000024.1 GCA_029983755.1 Anaerovoracaceae bacterium | reverse complement strand
ACGCTTCCCCATATTACGAAGGGTGTGCTAAAAAGCCACATACCGGCAGAGCCTTAATTAAAATCACATTATTGGATTCTTTGTCTCATAAATGCAATTCTTATTTGATAATGATTAGGTTGATCTTAGGTGCCTTTGAAGCAAGTTCATCTTCCTTGGTATCCTGATCGGTTGGAACCTGAATATTGCCCTCAGCAAGATCCTTGTATACCTTGTCGTAGTCAGCCTGTTTGAAATCTCTGAACTGTGAAGTCTTCATAGGTAGTCCGATTCTCTTCTCCTTAGCTCCAAGAACTAGAGCCTCGCCGCCCTTGAATTTATCCTTCTTGTATGCGTCCAGTTGGTCCTTAACAGACTCTTTGAGAAGCTTCATTGCAGAAGTTATTACAGTCTTGGACTGTGAACTTTGGTCAACGTCTACGCCGATAACCTTACCGTCGCTTTCCTCTGCAGCTGCGGAAATTGAATCGAAGATCGCTCCACCGCAAGAGAAGATAACTTCAGTTCCGTCTGCATACCATCCGGCTGCCTTAGCCTTGATGTCAGGGGATGCAACGAATCCACCGGTGTAGTTGTACTTGATAGAAACTTCTTTACCATCTTCAAGTGCCGCATCATTAGCACCCTTAACGAATCCGTATCCGTATTTGATAACTGATGGTACTGCCATACCGCCCATGAATCCTAGCTTAGTGTAACCATCTTTAACCATAGCATATCCTGCTAGGTATCCAGGTTCCTGCTCAGCGTATACGATGGAAACTGTGTTCTTTGCAATTTCAGGTTCAGAATCAGGAGTTTCAGCAGGTGCTCCGTCGATGAAAATGAATTTAACATCAGGATATTTGGACTGTGCCTGGAAAATTGGCTCCTGGAACAGGAATCCAGGTGTAGCTATTACCTTAGCTCCGTTCTTAACTGCCAGGTCAATCTGCTCCATTCTTGCCTTGTTGGAATTCTCAGCAGGCTGATAGTACTTGTAAGTAACATCGTTCTTCTCTGCCCACTCCTTAACGCCTTCCCAAGTTCCCTGGTTGAAAGACTTGTCGTCGATAGTTCCAACGTCTGTAATCATTGCAATCTCATAGGTATCACCCTTCTTGTCCTTATTGGAATCATCCTTGCTGCCACAAGCAAACGCAGTGATTGCAAGAGCAAGACAAAGTGCTACTGTAAGTGCTTTCTTCATAATAAATTCCTCCTAAACTTTCAGTTATAAAAATTAAGTTTGGTGTAAATTATTATACTCTATTTTTGCAAAAAAGTCTATTCTTTTTCCATGGAGCTTAACTTATCCACCAACGTATCAAGGGTCGAGGCTGTAATCTTTGCAGTCATCCCCCACAAAATAGCTTCCTCATGTGGGAATGGCGAATACACCGGGATGGACCACTTCGTTCCCTTCCACGGGTTTCTTTCATTTACAAAAAGTTTCTCAGCATAAGGAAAATTTTCTTCCATCTGAGCATTTACGTTCTCCCAAAACAGTTCAGGTGGGTTCTTTATCAGATCACAAACCTTGACCAAGAAAACCCTTTCCACTTCGTCTTTGGAAATTTTCAAATTCTCATAGTCACTATAATCGATCATGCCGATATAGCTGAACAGGGTGTAATTCGCATAGCCGTAGAGAATATCCCCTCTGCCAAGGACTGTTATTTTGTCCCGATCAAGACCCAGCTCCTCGCTTGTTTCCCTAACGGCTGCATTCATTGGACCTTCCCCGGGTTCAACCCTTCCCCCAGGAAAGCACACCTCACCAGGCTGTTGCTTTAACTTCATGGATCTGACTTCATATAGTATATACAGTTCTCCATCCTTTTCTACAAATGGAATAAGAACAGAAAAGTACTTGTGTGCACCTATGGGTTTTGGAACGTGCTTTCGAAATACTTTGTCCACATCTTTAAGTTTTATCTTCACATGTTCACCTCACTAAAAAAATATGGTGGGTCAAAGCCCACCATGTCAATCCCAATCTATTAGTTTAAAATCTCGTAATCTGAGAAGTCTACACCGATCATCTCTTCCATATCAGCGGAAAGGCTTACAACAAAATCCATTCCGTAATTCTTGGAAATATTCTTAAGTCTTGTTAAGAACTCAGGAAGATCACCTAGGGAGAAATCCGCATGTTTCAAAATGCTGTCGATGAAGATTGTCTCTATATCGTGGTCCGAACTGATAATTCCGTAAATAAAACCTATATATTCATCGCTGTTTGTAATGTGCTCGAAATCTTCCATGCACACAACTCTTATGCTGTACTTGAGATCGTACATCAAGCGAGAATTCTTGTTAATAAAAATCACACTGCCTTTGCTGTTATCCACAGTCTCATTGGCTAACGCTATCATTTGCTTCGTCTTACCTGATCCCTTATGACCTACGATTAACTTAACCATGAAAATCACCTCACTAATCTTGTTAAATTAATTATACATTATTCCATATTGCTTTGCAATAATAAAGAAAATAGTTGTCCTGAAATCCGTATATGATTTAAAGTCTTTTGATTAAATCATTATGCACATACCCCTACAAAGTTACTGCATAGATTAAAAGAAACAAAACTGATCCGTTTCCGAAAGTCCTTCAAAAACTCCCATGCTCTTAAGTCCCTCGGCAGCTATCCTGCTGAGCTTTGCACGCTTAACAGCATCCTCGATACTGCTGTATGGTTCATTCTTATTTTCAATGTAAAAGTTCTTGGCGGCATTCTCCCCCATACCGTTTACTGCTGCATAAGGCATTACAACTTTTCCATCAGAAACGGTGAACTTGTTTGCATGGGATATACCCAGTTTAGGAGGTAAGAAACCATATCCCCTAGCAAACATCTCGAGGACAACCTCATAGACAATCAAGGTATTCTTTTCCTTTGCCGTTGCATTCTTCCCTTTCTGTTGAATAAACTTACATTGATTTTCTATAGCCTCTTTTCCCTGTATTATTATCTCTCCATTGAAGTCTTCCACCACGCTACTTAGAAAGGCTGCATAAAACTCCCTAGGATAATATACCTTGTACCAAGCCATCCTCATTGACATCATAACGTATGCCACAGCATGAGCCCTTGGGAACATGTATTTTATCTTTATACATGAATCTATGTACCATTGGGGAACCCTATGATCATACATGGTTTGAAGGTCATCATCAGTCAGGTCTCTGTTCTTACGAACCTTTTCCATGATTTCAAATGACTTCTTGTTGTCAATCCCCTTAAGTATCAAGTAGTTCATTATGTCATCACGGGTTGATATTGCTTCCCTCATGGTTGCGATGCCGGAAGTAATGTAATCCTTGGCGTTGTTTAGCCACACATCCGTTCCATGGGAAAACCCTGAGATTCTAACAAGGTCGGCAAACTTGTCAGGCTTGGTGTCATCTAGCATTTCCCTCACAAACTTAGTACCAAATTCGGGAATTCCAAAGGATCCGTGCTTCTGCTTGTATTCCTCATCTATTATTTTAAGAGGCCCAGTTCCTGTGAATATTCCCATAACTTCAGGATCTGTCAGTGGTACTGACAGGGGATCAACACCTGTCATGTCATATAAATGTCTGATCATGGACGGAACGGTGTGCCCCAAAATATCTAGTTTCAAAAGGTTTTCGTCAATTTTGTGATAGTCAAAATGAGTAGTAATAATATCGGAATTAATGTCGTTCGCCGGATGCTGAACCGGACAAAACTCATATATTTCGTGCCCCTCAGGGACTATGATAATGCCTCCGGGGTGTTGTCCTGTAGTTCTTCTAACACCTGTGCAGTGCTGAGTGAGTCTATCTACTTCATACTTGTTCACCGGAGTCTGTGTCTCTTCGAAGAATTTTCGCACGTAACCGTAAGCTGTTTTGTCCGCAATAGTTCCTACAGTTCCTGCCTTATATACATTTTCTTCACCGAAAATCTCCCCCACATATTTGTGAGCTTTTGACTGATATTCCCCTGCAAAATTAAGGTCGATGTCCGGCTCCTTATCTCCGTCAAACCCGAGGAAGGTTGCAAAGGGAATGGTAAACCCATCTCGATTCATCTTTTCACCGCATTCAGGACAGGTTTTCTCAGGCATATCGATACCACAGTCGTACTTATTCATATCCCCCCATTCAAGATGTTTGCATTTCGGACAGATGTAATGAGGCTCAAGGGGATTTACCTCTGTTATACCTGCCATGGTAGCAGCAAGGGAACTTCCCACAGAACCTCGTGACCCCACCAAATATCCGTCTTTGATGGACTTATTTACCAGCATCTGCGCAGCTACATACATAACTGCGTAACCGTTGGAAATGATCGAATCCAGTTCCTTATTTAATCTTGTTGCAATTCTCTCCGGTAGGGGGTTGCCATATATCTCGTAAGCCTTCTCCATACAGCTATCCCTTAGGGTTTTATCAGCACCATCAATTTTAGGTGGAAACTTACCCTTCGGAACAGGTCTTAACTTCTCTATACTTTCGGATATTTTCAGAGGATTATCTATTACAATTTCTGTCGCCCTGTCTCCTAGGTATGAAAATTCCTCAAGCATCTCCTCAGTTGTTCTCATGTAAAGACCCTGTCCTCTTTCAGCATCCTTGTATCCCATTCCTGCCATGAGAATATTTCTGTAGATTGCAGACTCAGGCTCATCATAATGGGCATCCGTAGTGGCAACAACAGGTTTCCCCATGGAATCTCCGATTTCAAGAACCTTGAGATTGAACCTCTTCAGATCTTCCTTTGAATCTACAATTCCACCCTCTACCATAAATCTATTATTGATAAGTGGTTGAATTTCAAGATAGTCGTAAAATTCAGCAATATCCCTAATCTCATCGTCAGTTTTTCCGGCTACGATCGCTCTGAAAACTTCACCGGCTTCACAGGCTGATCCTATAATGATTCCCTCACGATGAGCTTCTATGACGGATTTTGGCATCCTAGGCTTCTTATAAAAATAATTGAGATGGGATAGGCTCACAAGTTTATATATATTCTTAAGTCCTTCTTGATTTTTAGCAAGCAAAATAATATGGTTTGTTGGCTTTGCCTTATAATCTATCCTGCCGTTTTCATCTATCACATCAGAGTCATCAAAGACATAACCTTCAACTCCGTAAATAATCTTAATATCAATTCCTTGTTTGGCCAGTTCATCGGCTTTTTTTGCTCCGTCAGGAAAGCTCTGGACAACTCCGTGATCCGTTATGGCCACAGCTGTATGACCCCATCTTGCAGACGTAGCTACGAGATTTTCAACTTCATTCAATCCATCCATAGCACTCATCTTCGTATGAGCGTGAAGTTCCACCCTCTTTGGACCTTGGTAATTATCCTCTCTCAAGACTACAGGAGCAGACTTGATGGCCTTAGCCATTATGACAGTTTCCCCTTCAAAGGCATCGTACTCCGCTACCCCGGAAACAATTACATTCTCCCCTTTTTGAAGACTTTCCTTAATTGTCTTCCAGTCGTTCTTACCGGTAAAGAGCTTCACCAGTACACTTGAGGTGCTGTCTGAGATACATATTGACAAAAGATGTTTGCCTGTTTTGAGCTCCTTGTCTTCCGATTTAAAAATCATACCCTTTACGGTTACATTCCCAATATCCGGGTTGAGTTTATTGATTGAAATAACATCTCCGAATTTTCCTCTGCCATATATGTTCCCATTTCCCGTCCTGCTACCACTTCCCTGACTTTGCTTTCTGTCATTTTTGCTGGATGAAGAGTTGTTTTCAAGACTCTGGGCATATTTGATGGACTGTTCCAGCTCCATTTTCGCCTGCTTTAACCTTCTCTCCTTAACCCTCTCATACTCCTCTTGGTCATGGATGAACAAAACATCGTACTCCATGCCGAAGCGTTTGCTTATTGCAGACTTTATGATTGCCGCGGTTTTGTTGTTCAAGCTTTCTGTAGCTCTGATTCCACATGACTTAATCTTAAGTACTTTATCCTCCACCTTAAATCCATCCATCTTCATAGCATTGATCCAAGGAGATCTCTCGTGAGGACTTGCTTTGAGGTTTTTGAGGATTGCAGCAATAATCTCTTCCTCGGACTGGACCATGTCGATGTAAGAAAATGAGATTTTTACCTTTGTAATAGCCGGAACTACAGCCTTAATGTGAAGCTTAATTTTCTCAAGAGAATAATAATCCATCACAAAATTAGTCTGAAGCAGGAGTGAAAGCGCCTGCTCAGATGATGAAAAATTGGCTTTGAGAATCTTGTATTTATATTTATTCCGAGTTTCCTCATCTAAATTGTCTAAATTAATTGATTTTTCGATTAGTTCTATCATAGTTTAACGATTTTCTGTATCTATTAATTTATATTACTGACTTCACTATCATCACTGATGATCTTCCCTATCTTCCTTGATGGTTTTTATTAATTCATCAAGAAGATAATCTTCTTCAACTGTCTTTAGGACTTTCCCTTTAGAAAATATTATGCCTTTCCCAACTCCTCCGGCAATTCCGTAGTCAGCTTCCTTTGCCTCTCCCGGCCCATTTACCACACAGCCCATTATAGCAACGGTAATGGGGTCGCTGATTTTCTCTCTGTTCAGGGCTTCTTCAACCCTATTAGCCAATCCTACAAGATCAATGCTTGTCCTACCGCAAGTGGGGCATGATACCAAATTAACTCTGTCTTTCCTCATACCAAGAGCATAGAGAATGTCCTTTGAAAACTTCACCTCTTCCAGTGGATCGGCGGTCAAAGATACTCTCATGGTATCTCCAATTCCCTCAAGGAGCAGCGCGCCAAGGCCTATCCCTGATTTGAGACGACCCATTTCCGGAGTGCCAGCCTCAGTTATACCGATATGTATCGGGTGTTCAGTCCTTTGTGCTATTATTTTGTGAGCCTTATAATTCATGGACACATGGGAGGATTTAAGGGATATCACAAGGTTGTCATATCCCATATCTTCTATACTTTTTAAATTCCTGAGGGCACTTTCTGCAAGTCCTTCTGCATCCACGCCCCCTCGTTTTGCCAAAATATCTTTTTCAAGAGAACCAGAGTTCACCCCGACTCTTATGGGAATTTCTCTCTCTTTGGCTGCTTCCACAACCTTCTTCACTCTATCCACAGAGCCAATATTGCCGGGATTTATCCTAATTTTATCTGCTCCTGCAGCAATTGCAGCAATTGCCAGTCTATAATCAAAATGAATGTCCGCAACTAAAGGAACCCTAACCTTTTTTTTCACTCTGCCAAACACTTCCGCAGCGTTCATGTTTGGAACTGCCAGCCTGACTATCTGACAACCTGCATCAGCCAGTTCAGAAATCTGATTTACTAGAGCATCTTCATCGAAAGGATTCACATTTGCCATTGACTGTATGACTACAGGATTGCCTCCGCCTATAGAAATATCTCCAACCTTTACTATTTTCTTACTTGACATAAAAACCACCCCGTAATTCTGTATTCCTTCATCAATTTGTCAGCGGAATTAGGTCTCTTAAATCAGTCTACCAATGTCGTTTATGGTTACAAGAACTGCAATCAGAAGTAGAGCGATCATTCCAACAGCGTGAACTATGCCTTCTGTCTTGTCGCTGATCATCCTTCCCGTCAGTTTTCTGATTATTACAAATAGTATTCTACCTCCATCGAGAGCTGGAAGCGGTAGAAGGTTTATAATAGCCAAGTTGAGGCTTACAAGTGCAACAAGGCTTGCAACATAAGCTATTCCAAGCTTACTTGTCTGTCCTACCATTGATACCATCCCTACAGGACCTGCAACTTCCTTTACCGAAATTCCTCCTGTAATGAGACCTTTAAATGCAACAAGCATTGCCTTACCCATTTGGTATGTGGCGGCAGTCCCGGATGTGATTGCCTTGCCCGGAGATCTTGTAAGCTTACTGTGAATACCTATAAGTTTCTGACCCTCTTCCATTTTGGGAGCCACGGTGACTTCTTCAGTTTTACCGCCTCTATCAAGGGTAATTTCAAGATCCCCTTTTGAGTTTTGAATTTTGGTAACTGCCTGATTCCAGTCCTTGATTTTTGCTCCGTCAATGGATATTAATTTATCTCCAGAAACAATTCCGGCCTGTTCTGCCGGGCTTCCTGGATTGACGGCATCGATTTCAGTGGAAGCCATGCCGACTGAAAACGCTAAGATTACAAGAATTATCCATGCGGTAATAACATTCATCCCTGCACCGGCAACGAGGACAGCAATCTTGGCCAGAGCGGATTTATTGTTAAATGCACGGGGATTTTCACTCTCCTCGTTTTCCCCTTCCATTGCACAAAAACCACCTATGGGAAAAAGCCTTAGAGAATACTGGGTTTCTCCCTTCTGCTTCTTCCATATTGTCGGTCCCATACCCACTGCAAATTCGTTAACTTGAACTCCCACGGCTTTAGCAACCATGAAGTGTCCCAGCTCGTGGGGTATTATCATAAGTAAAAACAACAAAATAGCATATATAGCTACCATATTTTTCTCCTAACTTTCGTTCTCACTTCTTGATCCATCGCAAGAATATCCTCAAGTCCGGACAGTTCAACCGGTTGATGTTTTTCCAGCACATTCTGAAGGTTATTCTGTATATCTATGAATCTTATTTCACCCTTTAAGAACAGATTTACAAGTTCTTCATTTGCCGAATTCAGTACAACAGGGTAGCTCTTCCCTTCTTCAGATGCTGCAAATGCCATTGCAAGACATCGGAATGTGGAAAAGTCAGGCTTTTCAAATGTCAATCTTCCTATTTCAAATAGGTCGGTGTATTGAGTTTTACCTTCCCCGAGCGAAACCCGTTCGCCATAATTCAATGCATAGGCAATTGGGACCTTCATATCAGGGACTCCCATCTGAGCAATAATACCACCGTCCACAAATTCAACGGCAGAATGAATGATACTCTCCGGATGAACATGAACATCAATCTGGGAAAGGTCAAGGTCAAAGAGCCATTTTGCTTCTATGACTTCAAGGCCCTTATTCATCATGGTTGCAGAGTCCACAGTAATCTTTTTGCCCATCGACCAGTTTGGATGGTTTAAGGCCTCCTCCAAGGTAACGTTCTCCAGTTCTTCCTTAGAATATCCTCTGAACGGTCCCCCTGAAGCTGTTAAAATTACCCTGCGTATAACCTCAGAAGTGCTTCTGGTTCCGGAATAACTATTGAGCGCCTGAAAAATAGCACTGTGCTCGCTGTCAACAGGAAGGAGTCTCACGCCATTTCTCTTAACAGCATCCATGATTAAATTCCCTCCTGCCACGAGGGTTTCCTTATTTGCAAGGGCAATGTCTCTTCCTTTGAGGATGGCTCTGTATGTGGGTTCGAGGCCTACCATACCCATTATTCCGTTCAACAAAATATCTGCTTCGCTTTCGGCAACTGCAATTAGCCCCTCTCTTCCCCATACAACTTCAACAGATGGATATTTTGTTGCTAAAAGATTCGCGTTTTCTTCGGTAGACACGGAGACAAGCTCAGGTTTAAAAGTCTCAATCTGTTTAGACAAAATCTCTATGTTGCTGCCGCACGCAAGGGCTACAACCTTTTCCCCATTACTTTTAATTACTTCAAGACCTTGTCTTCCTATTGAACCAGTCGAACCCAGAATTGATATTTTTTTCAAATTAAATCCTTCCTAATTTACGCTTATTTAACAAATCCTCGTCGGATACTCGGGCAATTCATTACTTGATTATAAAATGTATGTAGTAATAAATCACAGGAGCTACGAAAAGTACACTATCGAACCTGTCCATGATTCCTCCATGGCCGGGTATGAGATTCCCATAATCCTTAATACCCATTTTTCTTTTAAATGCCGAGGCTGCAAGATCGCCTGCCATGGATATCGGACTGCATAAAATTCCTAAAACTATACAGTGAAGTGTCAAGTTCGGAGCGAACACCAATGCAAAAACAAATGAACATGCTGCGCTTCCAAGCACTCCGCCGATTGCGCCTTCTACGGTTTTTTTCGGGCTGAGCACAGGTGCCATCTTGTGTTTTCCAAAGAAATATCCGGAAAAATACGCAAAAATATCTGATCCGAATGCTGTTATGAAGATAAGCCATACGAGTATATGCATTGCATTATCCACCAAATATACATGGTATGCAAAGAAAACTACATAAATAATTCCAAGGATGGTCGCCATTGAATCTTCCGGATTTCTTTCCTGAATTTTGAACATGTACAGAAGTGACAGCATGACAAATGCCATGAGCCACAGAGCAATTAGGTCAAACCTATCAGGTGCGTAGCATCCGATTGCAGCCAGTGGCAATGCGGAGATCATTCCAATAATCTTCCATGGCTTTATTCCCATGGCTTCAAATCCGCTATAGAATTCTCTGACTCCCATGATGGCAACTATTGTGCTTGCAGCTAGTATAAAATATCCTCCAAGATACACAAGTATCAAAAGTGGAACCATAATTAGTCCGGATATTACTCGAGTTTTCACTATTTACGTCCTCCGAATCTTCTGTCTCTGTTAGAATAATCGTCAAGTATTTTCTTAAATTCTTCCCTTGTAAACTCCGGCCACATAACAGGAGTAAAGGCAAACTCACTATAGGCAGCCTGCCACAATAGGAAATTTGATAACCTCTCTTCTCCGCTTGTTCTGATAATAAGATCAGGGTCCGGGATATTACCAAGCTCATCTCCTGTGTACAATTCCCTAGAAAAGGAGCCCTCAGTTATTATTTCCTCAAGTCTGGCTTTGAGTTCTGAGTCATTTTTCTCAGAGATTTCGAGTTCTCGTAATTCCTGCAATGATTTTTGAACAAGGGACCTGATACCCCTTATAATTTCGGCCCTACTTCCGTAATTTAGAGCAATATTCAAGTTCAAACCTGTATTATTACTTGTGGTTTCAATTGTCTCCTTTAGCTTAACAAGGGCAGCAGCAGGAATCTTTTCATAATCACCCATTACGTTAACTTTAACATTGTTTCTATGCAATTCTCTAAGTTCACTTTCCACATACTTGATAAGCAACTTAAATATCCCTCCAACTTCTTCCTGGCTTCTCTTCCAGTTTTCAGTTGAAAAGGCATAAACCGTCAGATATTTGATTCCCCAATCAGAAGCTGCTCTCGTCGCCTCTATCATTGCTTTCATTCCTGCATTATGGCCAGCAAGTCTTGGTAGACTACGTTTCTTAGCCCATCTTCCGTTCCCATCCATGATTATGGCAACATGAGTCGGCATTTTTAGATCACCACTATCACAGCAAGGAATTTGGAACCTCTTTGAGGTCGTTATATCCCCCGAGGCTTCAGCACTGGTATTAAGAGAGCTTTTCCCTTGGGCCGTATCTGTTTTGTTTCCTGAAAACTCCATATTGTCAATTTACCCTTCTTAAAGGAATATGGCTGCAGAGCAGCCATATTTACTAAACTTCCATGATTTCTTTTTCTTTATCGGCTATAACATCATCGATGTCCTTGACTGCCTTGTCAATTGTCTTCTGAACCTTATCCAAATCTGCCTTGAATTCATCTTCTGAGATTTCTCCGGCCTTTTCACTCTTTTTGAGAGCATCATTTGCTTCTCTTCTAAGATTCCTTATTGCAATTTTTGAATCCTCACCCATTTTCTTAACAGTTTTTACAAGATCCTTTCTACGATCTTCTGTTAAAGGTGGAATCGTAAGCCTTACTACCTTTCCATCATTTGTTGGTGGGATTCCTAGGTCTGCCAAGTTGATAGCCTTCTCGATTTCTCCAATTGATTTAGGATCAAATGGTGTAATCATAATTGTTCTTGGATCCGGTACCGAAATGTTAGAAAGATTTCTAAGTGGATTTGGGGATCCGTAATAATCAACCATAACCTTATCGAGAAGGGCAGGATTTGCTCTACCTGCTCTTACAGTATTCAAATCTGACTTTAAGACATCTATCGTCTTTGAAATTTTCTCTTCCATTGTCTTGTGTGAGTGACTCATCTTCTATTCCTCCTAAAAATAATTGAAGTGTAACTTGAAAAACATTTACGATATAAATGTTCCTATGCGCTCACCTTGTACCGCCCTGAGGACGTTCCCATCCTCAGATATTGCAAAAACGTGTATGGCAATGTTGTTATCTCTACATAGAGTCGCAGCAGTCTGATCCATAACCTTAAGATCACGTTCCACCAGATCTCTGTGAGACAGGGTGTCGTACTTAATGGCATCAGGGTTTTCCTTTGGGTCAGCTGAATATACTGCATCTATATTCTTGGCCAGCAAAATAATATCTGCACCTATCTCTGCGGCTCTAAGGGCGGCTGCTGTATCCGTTGAGAAAAATGGGCTTCCTGTTCCGCCCCCGAATATAACGATATCCTTATGTTCAAGTTCGCTGATAGCCCTTCTCCTTGCATATGGTTCAGCAATCTCAGTCATTTCGATGGCTGTCTGAACTCTCGCTTTTACACCTATGGCAAGGAAGGCTTCTTGAAGAGCCAAGGAATTCATAACTGTTGCAAGCATACCCATATAGTCTGCTGTTGCCTGATCCATATTGGTTGTGGTCCTTCCTCTCCAGAAGTTTCCTCCACCAACGACAATTCCAACTTCGACGCCAAGCTCGTGAACTCTAGCGACTTCCCTGGCAATTTTATTAACCATGGCATTGTCTATGCCGAATTTCGTTTCTCCTGCCAAAGCTTCTCCGCTAATTTTTAAAAGCACCCTCTTATATTTCGGTTCCATCATATGCCCCCATGTTTTCTTGTTATGTCCATTCTAACAAAATACGGGCTCTTTTTCAATTGTAAAATCCTTTTAAGACACAAATGAACTGTCATGCATTTCATCAGTCAAAGGGCTGAAATCCGTATCCTCTGACTTCACTGTAATCAAGAACGATAACAAAGGCATCAGGGTCGATCTCCCTAACTATGTGATTTATCTCAACCTGCTGAGCCCTGCTGCATGCACAAATAAGTGCTTCCTTATCTACTCCCGTGTATGAACCCTTTGCTAAAAGCCTTGTAGAGCTCCTGTCAAGCTGCTCTCCTATCCTTCTTGCAATTTCGATATTGTGATCAGAAATAATCATAGCTAGCTTTCCTGCAGTGAATCCGAACATGAGCCTGTCGATTACCATTGTTTCTACAGCAGTAAACAAGAATCCGAACAAAACAGCGTCAATGTTTCCAAATACAAGCCAACCAGCAAAAATTATCATGCCATCTATTATTATAGTGATCTGTCCTATTGAAAGGTGGGGTTTAACCTTCCTTGCTGACATGATGATAAGATCCGTTCCACCTGTACAAGTTTGATTGTTATAGATTATGGCAAGTCCTGCTCCGGCAAACGCTCCTGCATAAATAGCTGCCATCAGCGGCATACCCTCATACATTCCTATTTGAGGAGCCACCACATCCATGAAGAATGCACTTATCAAAAGTGTTCTGGCTGTCCTCAGAAGATAGCCTCCCCCCAAGTATCTGAATGACCCAATAATGATAGGTATATTTAAAACTAGGGAAATCGTTCCTATCGGAAGGGACTCAAAAAAATGATTGATAATAATTGCTGCTCCTGAAATTCCTCCCGGTGCAAAGTCTGCATTCTTTGCGAAATAATATATCCCCACTGCATAAAGGAAGGATCCTATACAATCCATCAGAATCTCTTTGATTAGATTTCTGCCTCTAAAATTGTCTCTGATCTTTTCTTTCATAAACACCTGTCCTTTCGATAACTTTTCTTTTTATTATTATGTGTAAACAAAATACATATTCATAAAGTACTGAAATTCAAGTCAAAATACAAGCTCCGTCTTAGCCATGTTTTTTGACCTCAGGTGTAGCTAAATGTTCTGATTTATCTTTTTAGACTGCTATTTTAAATCTGTTTTCTCTTTTCTTTCTTCTTCATCGCTAAATTCGGTTTGATTACCTGTGAAGTTAACAATTGATTCTTTCAAATCTTCAAATATCTCAGGTTTCGTCTTAATGCTTAGCGTTACCTTATCGGTGAATTCCTCGTTCAAGACTTCTCCTCCCCATTCAGGAATGAGTCTTATCACCCTTGCATGGTCTGAATAGCTAATGTCTGCTTTGAAAATCCTCATCATTTCAACGCCGCAAATCTCAGCTTCTTCCAAAGCCATCTTTGCAGTAGAAGTATAAGCTCTAACAAGTCCACCTGTACCTAGTTTGATTCCACCAAAATATCTGGTAACGATGACGGCTACATTAGTAATGCCTTCATTTATCAGCATCTGCATCATCGGTGCTCCCGAAGTACCTTGAGGTTCTCCATCATCACTGGCCCACTGTATTTGGAACTTATCCCCCAAAACCATGGCAGGAACATTGTGAGTGGCAGTGCGATGTTTCTTCCTGATTTCTTGAAAAAAAGCCTCTGCCTCCTCCCTGTTTTCAACAGGCTTGATATGTCCTATAAATCTTGATCTCTCAATAGTCTGCTCTACAACAGCTTCTTTTCTGATAGTCTTGTAAAGTAGCATATACCTCCACCGAAATAGATTAAAAGCCGATACTCATTACGATTTATGCAGGATACCGGCTTTGATAAGGCTGAACTTATGTTAAAATTTAGGGAAAGTCTTCATATTTCTGAATTTGAATTTAAATGCGAACAAATTCTTTTACCGCGTTCAATTCTTTCTGTTTTAACATTGCAGTAATATGAATACCATCTTCCTCATACTCCATATTCAATACTTCCGAAGAATCACATAATCTGCTTGCTATATTTCCTTTTTCAAAAGGAATTACTAAATTTAGTTTCACTCTTGACTCAAAAACTTCCTTAGATACAGCATCGACAAATTTCTCCATATTTTCCCCGGTCTTTTCAGACACGAAAATGTGCCTTCCATCTGAAAGCTTCTCCTTAGAGTCCTCCCTAGACAGTTTATCTATTTTGTTGAGCAAGACTAGTCTAGGCTTGTCCGCAATACCTATTTCTTCCATAACATTTTTGAGAACCTCACGCTGGAAATCTCCATCTTTTCTAGATACGTCCTCTACCTGTACTATTAGATCTGCAAACTTAGCCTCCTCTAGGGTCCCCTTGAATGCTTCAACTAGGTGATGAGAAAGTTTGCTCACAAAACCGACAGTATCTGCTAAAATAAACTCTCTATGGTTATCCAGTTTTATAAGCCTGTGTTTGGCATCTAAAGTTGCAAAGAGCATATCTTTTTCTTCTACCTGCTTGTCCTCTGCACCAAAGTGATTGATCATGTAGTTCATTATGGCCGACTTTCCCACATTGGTATACCCCACAAGGGCTACAATGGGAATTTCTGACTTGCTTCTCTTTTCTCTCTGAAGCTGTCTGGTCTTCTCTGCATCAGAGAGCTCCCTACGGATATCATCGATTCTTTTCTTCACGTGCCTGCGATCTGTTTCCATCTTCTTCTCGCCTGGCCCACGAGTTCCAATACCTCCTCCAAGCCTAGAAAGTGCTTTGCCAAATCCTACAAGCCTAGGAAGTCTATATTTCAATTGAGCCAGCTCAACTTGCAGCTTACCTACTTTTGAACTTGCCCTATTTGCAAAGATATCCAAGATCAGAATCGTTCTATCAATTACCTTAACATCCAGGGCATCCTCAAGGTTCCTGATCTGCATTCCGGAAAGCTCATCATTGAAAATTACAGTATCAGCTTCCATTGATTTAACCAAATCAGCTATCTCGAGAACTTTGCCACTTCCTATGAATGTAGCACTGTTAGGTCTATCAAGATTTTGAATTACCTTTCCAAGTACCGTGCCCTCTGCAGCTTCAGTTAGACTTTTGAGTTCATCCATGGAATCATCTATTTCATCCGTAACCGGAGTATTGGCATTCTTGCTTTTAGAAAGGGCTTGTCCAGTAATTTGCACGCCTACAAGAATTGCTCTAAAAGAATCTTTTGTAATTATATTATTCCCTTCGTCAAATTTTACCATGAAACTCCTACAGGATATACTTGTCTACATCATATTCAGAAATGTTTTCTTTGAATTTATCACAAACATATTGTCTGTCTATTGTGACTTTCTTTTCTTCGATGTCCGGAACGTTAAATGAAATTTCTTCCAGAAGCTTTTCCAATATTGTATGGAGTCTTCTTGCACCGATGTTTTCTGTCTGTTCATTGATGATGTATGCCATTGAAGCAATCTCCTCCAAGGCATCATCAGTAAACTCAAGCTCTATACCTTCAGTTTCAAGAAGTGCAATGTTTTGTTTGATTATGGCATTCTGTGGAACTGTCAGAATCCTGAGAAAATCCTTCTTGTCAAGATTTTTGAGCTCAACTCTTATCGGAAAACGTCCCTGAAGTTCAGGAATCAAATCGGTAGGCTTTGAAACATGAAAAGCTCCGGCACCGATAAACAGAATGTGGTCAGTTTTAACAGGGCCATACTTGGTGTTTATGACACTTCCTTCAACGATAGGAAGTATGTCCCTTTGAACCCCTTCTCTAGAAACATCTGCACCTTGTCTAAAGCTATTTCCGGAGGCAATCTTGTCTATTTCATCTATGAAGATTATCCCGTTTTGCTCAGCGGATTCCACAGCTTCATCAGTCACCTGATCCATGTCAATTAACTTTTGAGCTTCCTGCTCTCTGAGGATCTTCCTCGCTTCACTTACCTTCACCTTTCTGGTTTTCTGACGTTTTGGCATCATATCCCCAAAGATGTTACCTATGGCAATTGTCATTCCCTCATTGCTCATGTCCAGTTGGTTTCCTTTTGGAACATCGTCTACTTTTATCTCTACGTACTGATCCTCCAGATATCCATCTCTCAGTTGCTGTCTAACCTGTTCTCTTGCCATAACAACCTCGTCATCCGACAAAGCTTCCTTCTTCTCCTTGTCAGCTAGATTTTCCTCATACTGGGATTTCTGACTCTTGTATCCACCGCTGTTTCTTATGAAGTCTAGAGGGCTGTTTATACCTCCAGAATGTTTCTCTTTCTTGGACGGTACTATAGCCTCCACGATAATGTCTTCCACCATTTTGTCAGCAACTTTGTATTTATCCGATAGTTTCTTCTGCTTTACCTGTCTTACTGCTGCCTCTACAAGATCCCTAACCATGGAATCCACATCTCGTCCCACGTATCCCACTTCAGTAAACTTAGTTGCCTCGACTTTGACAAATGGAGCATCCATGAGCTTTGCAAGTCTTCTTGCTATCTCTGTTTTACCTACTCCTGTAGGCCCCATCATCAAAATATTTTTGGGAGAAATCTCTTCTCTCATTTCCTTAGGTAACAGGTTTCTTCTGTATCTATTTCTAAGGGCTACAGCAACGGATTTCTTCGCTTCGTCCTGCCCTATTATATATTTATCTAGCTGAGCTACAATTTCTTTAGGCGTCATATCCTTTATAGTCATCTCATCCTCCTAAACTTTTCTTTTATCTTTTTCTTCGTAATTTCAATATCACCTATTTAAATTAAAGCTACGTGTCATGGGATTTATAGCTTTTCCACGGTAATATTATCGTTTGTATATACACATATCGAAGATGCTATTTTTAGAGATTCTTTAACTATATCCTCTGCGTTCATATCAGTATGATGGAACAAAGCATTGGCAGCAGAGTAGGCAAAGTTTCCTCCTGATCCGATGGCCACGAAAGGCTCATCAGGAGATATGACTTCACCGTTACCAGAAATGACTAGAAGGTCTTCTTTGTCTGCTACTATCATAAGTGCCTCAAGATTTCTCATACCCCTGTCCGATCTCCATAGCTGAGCGAGATCCACGGCAGCTCTCTTAAGGTTTCCACCGTGTTCCTCAAGCTTTTTCTCAAATTTCTCTGTAAGTGAAAATGCATCTGCAACTGAGCCGGCAAATCCGGTGAGCACAGTCTTCCCATAGATTTTCTTCACTTTCTTTGCTGTATTCTTCATTATTGCAGTCTGACCCATGGTAACCTGACCATCACCACCTATGGCAATATCATCAGGGTCACGTCTAACTGCACAAATCGTTGTTCCTCTAAATTCCATATCTATGTTCTCCTTTACTTCTAACCATATGCTGAATATACTAAAAAGTCTGTATCTACTCTTTGTAGTTGCACTCAGGATTTGAGCAAGACAACTTGCTACCCTTAAGTTTCCGTTCAAGGAGCAGGTTTCCACATACAGGACATTTCTTATTGGTTGGCTTATACCAAAATACCTGGTCGCACTCAGGATATCTTGAGCAACCATAGAATAGTTTTCCTTTCCTGCTTTTCCTTGCCACTATATCTCCAATACCACATTTCGGGCATTTTACATCAATCTTTTTGACTATTGCCTTGGTATTCTTGCATTCAGGGTACCCGGTACACGCGAGGAATTCTCCGAACCTTCCCATTTTAATAGCCATAGGACGCCCACACTTTTCGCATACTTCACCTGTTAAAATTGGCTCCCTTTCTACTTTTTCTATTTCCCGGTTTGCAACTTCAAGATCCTTTTCAAAATCTCCGTAGAAGGATCTTATGACTTCCTTCCATGGGAGTTTTCCCATCTCCACATCGTCCAGCTTATCCTCCATGTTGGCAGTAAATCCAACATCTATAATTTCCTTAAAATAATCCTTCAAAAGGCCTGTAACCATCATCCCAAGATCCGTAGGAATTAGTGTTTTCTTCTGCCTCTTAACGTACTTTCGCTCAGTTAATGTGGCAACTGTAGGCGCATAAGTACTTGGCCTTCCTATATTCTTGTCTTCAAGTTCTTTGATAAGGCCCGCTTCGGTAAATCTATTCGGAGGTTGAGTGAAGTTCTGCTCACCGAACACTTTAGATGGGATAAGCTTTTCTCCCTCTGAAAGCTCAGGTAGGAGAGTATCTTTCTTTTCTTCTCCTGTCTTGTAGATCTTTCTAAATCCGTCAAAGATAACTTTAGATCCGTTAGCGCGGAAAATGTATCCTTCTGCACTAAAATCAGCTGCTACTGAATCATACTTGGTAGCAGACATTTGACTTGCCAAAAATCTCCTCCATATGAGATTGTACAGCTTAAATTGATCAGATGATAGGGATGACTCAATTTCGTCAGGAATCAGTCTAATGTCCGTAGGTCTAATAGCCTCATGAGCATCCTGAATATCTTTTTTCTTGTTTGAATAATAGTTATTGCTATAGTAATTTTCACCCATTGTATTTACAATGAATGTCTTAGCCATGTTCCTAGCCTCTGCAGATATTCTAACTGAGTCGGTTCTTATATACGATACAAGACCTGTGGTACCATGGCCTTTGATATTGATTCCTTCATAAAGTTGCTGGGCAATCATCATTGTCTTCTTAGGATTGAACCCGAGTTTAGCTGAAGCATCCTGCTGCAAACTGCTTGTGGTAAAGGGAGCGTAAGGTTTCTGAGATTTCTCCTTCTTGTCTACCTTTTCCACTAGAAATTCCTTATCCGTCAATCGTTTGATTATCTCATCATTTTCTTCCTTGTTAGATACTTTTATCTTTTCCTTATCTTTCTTGATGAGCTTTGCTGTGAATTCCTTGCCTTTCTTAAACACGGCAGATATGTTCCAATACTCTTCAGGTACGAAATTTTTAATTTCTTCTTCTCTATCACAAAGTATCTTAAGTGCCACAGATTGCACTCTGCCGGCACTTAATCCTTTTTGGACCTTTCGCCAGAGCAAAGGTGAAATCTGATATCCTACAAGTCTATCTAGAACACGCCTTGCCTGCTGAGCATCCACTAATCCCTGATCTATACTCCTAGGCTGAGATATAGCATTTTTCACCGTATCCTTAGTAATCTCATTAAATTCTATTCTCTTAATTTCATCAGGATCTAATCCGAGGATGTGAGCCAAATGCCAAGAAATCGCTTCACCCTCTCTGTCTGGGTCAGTCGCTAGGTAGATCTGAGAAGCATTTTTACTTTCCTTTTTCAGGTCCTTGATTATATCGCCCTTTCCCCTAATATTTATATATTGGGGCTCAAAATCATTATCAACATCTACCCCCAATTTGCTTTTTGGCAGGTCCCTTATGTGTCCAACCGATGCTACTACCTTGTATGTAGACCCCAAATACTTACCTATAGTCTTCGCCTTAGAAGGTGACTCCACTATAACTAGTTTTTTCTTTTGAGTCGATTTCTTAGAAGTCTTAGATGTTTTTTTAGAAGTTGCCATTAAATTCCCCCAATTTAAGTATTGTGCTATCAAAAATAAGATTTATATATATTATACCTTATCATGCAAGTGCAAAAAATGGAATGGTATTAATCTATGTAGTCACTATCGACAGCTACATATAGATTATGCACAGTTTTTATATTTTTTCAACAAAAAATTTACCCATTGAAGATGTAATAACTCCCTTCATTTCCAAAACAGTCAAAATTCCGGAGAGTTTCGGATGATCAAAACCTGTGGATTTGTAAAGGGATTCCGTTGTTGATTCTCCTCTTATATTAATAATATCATAAACTATCTTCTCATCTTTACCCAAATTTTCTGCTTTGACAACATTCTCAGGAATCTCTATATTCATATCCAAAAATACATCGTTCAATACTGATACTGCCTTAGCCCCATCTCTAATCAGAGAATTGCACCCCATGCTGAAAAAACTTGTGATATTACCGGGAATTGCAAACACTTCTTTCCCCTGATCTGCTGCCTTCTCTGCAGTAATCAATGATCCACTTCTCAGTGGTGCTTCCACAACAACGATGCCTTCCGATAGGCCACTTATCAACCTATTTCTATGAGGAAAGTCAAACCTCCTGCAATTGTAACCCGGAGGGTTCTCGGAAATTAATAGACCTTCTTTCCCTATTCTCTCATAAAGATCCCTATTTGATATTGGATAGCACTTATCTATACCCGTAGCCATAACTGCTATGGTACTTCCTATGCCTTCAAGTGCACCGATGTGCGCCTGCCTATCAATCCCCCTTGCCAACCCACTGACTACAGCAATTCCGGACAAAGATAACTTTTTGCCAAGACTTTGGCTTACAGTTTTCCCATAGGCTGTGCACTTTCTTGATCCTACAACTGCAATCCTTCTGTTTTTCAGAAGACGCAAGTTTCCTATACAGTATAGTTCCTTTGGAGGAGAAGTTATGGTTTTAAGTTCTTGGGGGAAAAACTCATCACTAGGGGTTAATCTAATTATATCCATTTAGTCTGCTCCTGTACTGAATACCTTCCATAACGTGGTTGCTGTTAATATTTTCAGAACCTTCCATATCAGCTATAGTCCTGGATACCTTCAATGTCCTCTGATATGTTCTCGGGGTGAGAATATGTTTCTCAAATGCCTTCCTTAGCATCTCTTTTCCGGCAGAATCTATGTTGCAGAATGTCTCAATCAAATTGCCTTCCATTTGAGAATTCAACGTTATGTCGAAATCTCTAAACCTATCTTTCTGGATTTTCCTAGCATTTGCAATGATATCCTTCATTTCCTTTGACCCCATACCCGTACTTTCGAGGAACTCCCCGTAATTCAATGGTTCCATATAAATATGCAAGTCGATTCTCTCCATTATAGGTCCTGATAGCTTCTTCATGTAAGTGCTGATTTCCTTAGGAGAACAACTACACTCCCTATAGGGATCAGTATAGTTGCCACATGGACAAGGATTCATTGCCACTATGAAATGAATACAATTACACGATAGAAATTACTAATGCACCCCCTTGCTGGAAATTAAAAAATCGACTTCTGAAATCAGCTATAGCCAAATTTCAAAGGTCGATTTTCTAGTTTATGTGGGATTTAAACTAACTTTCTTTTCTTCTCTTTCTAACTCCAATAGTGATAAGCAGTAAACCTGATAATCCCATCAATGTAACATACAAACCTGCATTAAAACCATCGCCTGTCTTTGGCAATGTCTTATTTGGTTTTTCAGGTGGTATATTTGGTGTTCTAACATTAGTAACAACATAACCGTCCTCTACACTTCCTGTAATAACACTTGTGTATCCATTACCTACAGGCTCTTCCTTAACTGTGTACTCAATCTTCTTTCCACCCTTGTATTCATCAAGGTCTGTAAAGCTTCCTGTCCAGTTATTTGCCTTTGTCAAAGTTAATGTCTTACCTGTTTCTTTTCCATCTGCCAATAACTTTATTGTTACACTTGCAGGTCTCTTTCCGTCTTGGTCGTTCTTATCTTCCCAAGCCTTTGTTACCTGAATGCTTGTCTTACCCGGTGTATAGGAATTTTTAACATCATAGCCGTTGATTTCAGAGGAATAGCCTTCAACCTGTCCTTCAGTGATGGAGTAGGTTATCTCTTGTCCGTTTTCGTACTTATCAAGATTTTCAAACTTCCATTTCCATCCATCTGCTTTTGTTACTTTTACAGAATCTATCTTTGTTCCGTTCTTTAACAAGTTAATGGTAATTTCAGCAGGTCTCTTTCCGTCTTGGTTGTCTTTATCATTCCAAGTCTTTTTGCCTTCCACTTTTACCTTTTCAGGTTCTCTTGTGTTGGTTACTTTATAACCGTCCTCTACACTTCCTGTAATAACACTTGTGTATCCATTACCTACAGGCTCTTCCTTAACTGTGTACTCAATCTTCTTTCCACCCTTGTATTCATCAAGGTCTGTAAAGCTTCCTGTCCAGTTATTTGCCTTTGTCAAAGTTAATGTCTTACCTGTTTCTTTTCCATCTGCCAATAACTTTATTGTTACACTTGCAGGTCTCTTTCCGTCTTGGTCGTTCTTATCTTCCCAAGCCTTTGTTACCTGAATGCTTGTTTTTTGTGGTATTCTAGTATTAGTAACTACAAATCCTTCTTTAGCTGTTCCCTCGATTTTACTAGTATATCCTCCTACTCCAACTTCCTCTATAGTATATGTTATATCTTCTTCACCTACTTTAGTAGGTAATTCAGTAAATGTTGTTTTCCAATTATTTTCATCACTCAATCGTCTGTTTTCAATTTCATATTTTTTATCTGCTACTTTAGCAATCAATTTAACTGTAACAGTTTCTGGATGCTTTAAATTAGTGTTATTATCATCTATCCATTTCTTTTCTACTGATACACTTGTCGTTTCTTCTGTACCTATCGTAACAGTTCCATTGCTGCCAATACCGCCACCTCTAGTATTGGATTTATTGCCACTAATTAATACTTTTTTGAGATTTGAAGTTAAATCGTTGCCTTTTTCATCTGTATGTAAGCCAA
The DNA here is from genome assembly GCA_029983755.1 of Anaerovoracaceae bacterium. Taxonomy (GTDB): domain Bacteria; phylum Bacillota; class Clostridia; order Peptostreptococcales; family Anaerovoracaceae; genus S5-A14a. The sequence goes on along the minus strand of JASBYX010000024.1, from coordinate 2,009 downwards.
GATATTCATTGTTATTACTTAAAACACCTTTATGCTTGCTCTCCTCCAAAAAAGAATTATCCTTGTTCTTCCAGTTGTAAGGTACTCCGCCAAGCATCCTTTTTGAGATTTCATATTCAGGATTACCGCCATGAAGTCCAAGATATTGATTAGATAATATGTATATATCATTAACTTTTGATGTAGTCTTATTCCCGTAGATAGCACCACCATTTGTCACATAAATCTTAGTCTTTGATATCGGGCAAGAGGCATATCCCGCGCCCTCATATTTAGATTCATTATCAGTTATTACTACATTCTTTAAGTAAAGCTCACCGTTAGCTCCGTTAACACCATAATTATTGTTCGCACCGTTGACATAAATTCCACCACCACCGAACATTTTTTCGGTATATCCGCTGGCATCCATTTGGTTATTGGTAATTCTTCCTCCATCAATATAGGCTTTAGAAGCTCCCCCACTAAAATACTTCGCTTGAACAAAAATTCCGCCACCTGCTGAACCTGCTGTATTACCATCAATTGTTCCACCACTCATTTTTAAGATATTTGAAGCTCCCCATTGATTAGAGCCCAGACTTATTCCGCCACCGATTTCCTTTGCATAATTATTTAATACTTTTGCATTGGCAGACATATTTATAGTAGAACCCTCGCTTGCAAGTATTCCGCCACCTGCTGAATATTTTTGTCTGTCATATGCATAGTCTATAACTAAATTCGATTTATTATTTTGAACTACTCCACCGGAAAAGTTCATTGTAGACCCATATAACTTAATACCTCCACCATATGTTGCCTGATTATTTTCTATGGTTCCGCCACTCATATTTATGGTTGCAGAATAAGCATAAACAGCGCCTCCAAATGTTGCAGTATTCTTTATGGCTTTTATTTGATTATTTTTTAAATTAGTTCCGGAATTAATATTGAGCGTTGCTTTAGACTTAACTTCAATCAACGATTTTTCTATATTGATGTTTTTTTCTGAATTGCCATCAACAATAATATTCGATAATGACGCAGACTTACCTGAACCTACGCTGAACAAATAGCCATTAAAGCCTTCTCCTCTTAATATTCCGGCATTTGTTCCAGCTAGTGATATCTCTCCTTGAATATCCGTTGTTCCAATTACGACTATCTGTTTAATATTCTGATTGGCAGCAGACAGTTCTTTTGCTTTTTCAAATGTTTTAACAGCTTTTTCAGGAGTCGTTCCGTCGAAATTATCATCTCCTGCTTGCCCATTTAAATACAAAGTTTTAATAGTTGGATTTATTTCTTTAATATTTATATTATTTACCTTAAGTATCTTTTCATCTCCGGTAGGATTTTTATAGTTTTCACGCGGGCTTAATTTAGGAATGCTCAAGATCATTTTATCATTTGACTTTTTTAAATATAAATTATAGTGAAGAAGATATGGTTCCACAAAACCGCCTTCATCTGGTTCATAGTATTCAATCTCCACCTTATCATATGGAATTTTTATATTATCATAGTTGATTTTCCCATCCCAGCTGTAATTTTCTGATGAATAAGACATCTTCTTGATAAGAGTATCTGTCTTTCCCTCAATATGAAGTTCATACTCTACGGAAAAATCATTTAAAGCCCATTTATCCCTATCAAAAATATCATTTTTAGGCTGACTCATCCAATGGTTGCTATAAGTTGCAATCAGATTTTCGTAATCAGAGAATTCCGCTCTGGAAACTTCAAAGCTCAAGAGATTCCCTTCTTCTTTCGTATCCTCAGCTTTTACTGTTTTTGGCCCAAAAAAAACAGGAACTAACATTAATATAGCCATTAATATAGATATGCCTTTTCTTTTTAATTTCATTTTTATTTTATCCTTTCATCTTTAATATTATTTATATTCACAAAAATTGACAAGAGTATATGCCTATCCATCAGGTATATATTCTTGCCAACTATAAAAATCTACATCACAAAAACACAGATTTATAGGTCTGTCTGTCTGTCTGTCTGTCTGTCTGTCT
>JASBYX010000023.1 GCA_029983755.1 Anaerovoracaceae bacterium | reverse complement strand
ATACGATAAATGAAGTTTTTAAAAGTTATTTTCTTAGTTGTCAAGACATATGTTACACTTTGAGATGTACTCTGACACAACTTCATAACGAGCCCTTATTTCTCAATACAATCCACTGCCTAATATCCTCCACCAAAACACTAATGGAAAAGCAGAGACACAAACCATAAGACACCAAAGGTCTAAAATTTAAAATTTTTTCTACAAGTAGGTCATCTGCAACAAAGGTAATAATGCAATAAACAGAAAGCAATATCACGCCTACGATTAAGTAAGAAATCCTCGCCCATGGCATCTCAGCAAGGCAAACCTTCTCACCAAGGGATTTCCACTTATGCCCATCAACTGCAATTGCCGAAGCGAAAAATACCAATATCATAACAACATAAACTTCAGTGCTTACTCTTTTGCTATATATGGTTCCCATCAACACAATACCTATTCCGGCTAAAAATATCAATACATTTAAAAGGGTTCTGAGTTTCCTCATCTTAATCTTCTTATCCATATTAATCCTCCACCAAATTCTGCATCATTATCAAAAGCCGAAACATTAAACGTTAAATTGTTATAATGATTTGTTTATTTTTACCCTTATACTAGTATAATTAACACTTCGTTTCTAATTTATCAACCCTATCTTTTAAGCTGATTTTATGCCCCAAACTTTACAAAGAAAGACTTGAAAAATTTATCTCTACCCTTTATAATTATCCCATCAGAGAAAACCTTAACTCATGTTAAAACGAGAGGAGCAATTTATGAAGGCAAGTAAAGTATTTATCTTAGGTTTAGCTCTAGTTATAGGATTCGTGTTATTGAGCGGTTGCAACAAAACAACAAGCAAATCATACACTTTCAACGTAGATACAGGTGACAAAATTCAGATTAAGCTGAATACTTCGGACGGCTTTGATCTGACCCAGGACGAGGGTAAGTTCACGGTTTCAAAAGATGACAGTAAAATTCTACATGGATCTTTCCTACTTGAGAAAGGTTATAAGAATTTCCTCGCTGAAAAAGAGAAAGGCTCATTTGATATTCTCGACGAGTCAGAACAGGATGGAAACAAGTACTATATGTTCAAGGAAAAAGCAAATCCGAACAAAATAGGCATAATCGTCATGGTGGATGACTCCGACACAGCAGTTCTAATCAACGCAGGATCAGATGAGAAGAAAGCTAAAGAAGCATTCGAAAAGCTTACAATTTCAAAGGAATAGTATCTTCGGATACCGCCCTAATATATCTTAGAAATCTACACACATATTTAGTTGTTAATTATGAAAAGGGGGACCGCCATGGCAGGTCCCCCTTTTCGCTATTCATCAAATGCTGCTCCAACATTCGTATTATACAACATGTATCAAGGCTCTAAATTATCCCTATTACTGTCCTGTCCTTTCCGGCAAGATCCTTGTATACTTCCACATCTTCAAATCCTGCAGCCTTTAAGAGATCAGACACCGCCTCTCCTTGGTCGTAGCCAATTTCAAAAACGATAGCACCCCTCTTCTTGAGAAAATCCTTCGCCGAAGCAGATATTTTGTTGTAGTAATCGAGACCTGACTCACCACCGTCAAGGGCTTCCATAGGTTCAAAATCTTTGACCTCTGTATCCAAGGTCGGAATAACTGCACTGGCTATGTATGGTGGATTTGAGATGATAAGGTCAAACTTTTGTTTTCCGAAAACGCCTTTCAGCGGCTCAAAGAGATCACCTTGTACCACCTTGCAATCCTTGGAAAGTCCCTGGGCCTGCACATTTTCTCGGGCAATTTTTACAGCCTTCTCCGAGGCGTCTGTCATGGTTACCTTGACTCCGGGGCACTCCTTAGCAATGGCTATCCCCAGAGCACCGCTTCCCGTACAGAGATCCAGAACGGTTTTGTACTTTCTCTCTGAGATGAGCCTAATGGCATTTTCCACAACGGTTTCGGAATCCAGCCTCGGTATGAGGACGCCTGGCTCAACATGAATATCGTAGCCATAAAAATTCTGTACCCCCATTATGTACTGTAGAGGCTCCCCTTCCGCCCTGCGATCCAGAAGGCTAAAATACGACTCGCAATCCTCGAACTCCCTAGTGTTTTGCCATTCCATGAGGAACTGCCGCTGGTTCAGAGAAAATCTATAGCAGTAAAGATCCCTGCTTTCCCCTTTCGCATTGGAAACTCCTGCATTTGCAAGGCGCTTTTCTCCCAATAGAAGGAGTTCCTTAACGGGCATGGTCATTTTTTTCGCCCTCCTCTTTTCCGTTCTGTTTTTCGTGCTCATATCCCTGAAGATCCTTAGATATAAAAGAGGCCTCGGAGTCGCAAGAACTCGAAGCTATGGAATAATCTAAATCATCGCAGGAGCCCGAATAGCTAAGAACATTCCCATTGTTATCTACTGTACCATCAAACAGAGGAGTGTCGTTTTCTTCAGGCAAAACAGCCTCCATTGCTACTATCGCCACTTCAAGCATGGACTTATCCGGCTCTTTGGTGGTAACTTTCTGGAGATAAATTCCCGGAAGGCTGAGGATTTTCACAAGCTTTGAATTGCTCATTCCTGCCCATTTTAAAACTTCATAGGAAAGTCCTGCTATTAGAGGAATCAGAATTATTCTGCTCAAAAGTCTTTCCCATAAGTCCGGCCAACCCATCAAAGGGAAAACCAGCAAAGTAATTATCATAACAAAGACCAAAAAGCTCGTTCCGCACCTAGGATGAAGTCTGTAAAAGCTCTGTGCATTCTCTGCGGTGAGATCCATGCCTTTCTCAAAACAATGAATCGTCTTGTGTTCCGCTCCGTGATACTGAAAAACTCGCCTGATGTCCTCAAGATAGCTTATGGCGATTATATATATGAGAAATATTAGGAGCCTGAAAATCCCTTCTATAAAGCTCAATGCTACGGGGCTGTGTATAATTCCCTTAAACAGCCCGATTATCCATGTTGGCAGCAAAACAAAAATTCCTACGCTGAAAATCACTGCAACGATTACAGAGAAGTAAATCATTATGTTCCAAGCTGCCTTGTCCCCATACTTTGTCCTCAGTCTTGCCTCTATTCTCTCACTTAAGGTTCTGGGCTTTGCCACACTATCTAGGCCAGCATCCCCGGCAGCGACCTCGGTGTTGTGATCCTCATTTCCACGGTGCGCCATAGTCTCATCGGTGTTCTTCTCATCCAGAAGTCCTGCTTCTTCAAGTATTGTCGCCGAGTCCATGAGGGTTTTGGTGCCCTCAACAAGGGACTGCCAGAAGGCAACAACGCCTCGGAGCACAGGCACCTTCATCCAAGCACTTTTCCGAGGCCCGTATTTTGTTTTTAAGCGAATCTCATTATCGCCGGTGCGCACTGCCAAAGCAATTTTCTTAGGCCCACGCATCATTATGCCTTCCATGACAGCTTGACCGCCAATGGAAGTAGGGCTAGCGCCCTCCAAAAATATTTTGTCTAAATCCATTACTATATCCTGTTTATCCCGTTATTCTTATCTGTCTTATTTTCAAATCTCCCCAAATGTATGGGAAGCCGGAGCACGTACTTTCAAGCCGGAGCACGTACTCTCAAAATGAAATTTACTGCTCGAAAATCATCTTCACCGCCTGAACAAAACTTGCGTTATCTTTTGTGTGGGCCAGACTGTCTATGATTGACTCCGTTACGTCCTTCGTGCCCGGTGCATTCATGGCCTTTCTCACTATCCAAACCGCCTCAAGTTCCTCTCCGGTCATGAGCAGATCCTCACGCCTGGTTCCGGATTGATTCAAATCTATAGCAGGGAATATCCTCTTTTCCTGTAGCTTTCTATCCAGCCTCAGCTCCATGTTTCCGGTTCCTTTGAACTCCTCGAAAATCATGTCGTCCATCCTGCTGCCTGTTTCCACAAGGGCCGTCGCCAAAATAGTCAAGCTGCCCCCTTCTTCCATCTTCCTTGCTGCTCCGAAAAATCTCTTCGGAAAATGAAGTGAAGCGGGGTCAAGGCCTCCGGAAAGCGTTCTGCCGGAACTTGGAATCACTAGATTATTAGCCCTTGTCAGCCTCGTTATGCTATCAAGCAAAACAACCACGTCTTTTCCATGTTCCACAAGGCGCTTTGCTCTTTCCAAAACCATGGTGGCAACCTTCACGTGATGGGCAGGCAGTTCATCAAACGTAGAGTAGATGACTTCACCCCCTCTGAGGGATCTCTTCATATCCGTTACTTCCTCCGGTCTTTCACCGATCAAAAGCACTATGACTTCCACCTCAGGGTAGTTTTTCTCAATTGCCTGTGCCATCTGCTTGAGAAGCGTAGTTTTCCCCGCCTTAGGCGGTGCGGCAATCATGCCTCTCTGCCCTTTTCCTATTGGAGCAATGAGATCTATTAGCCTAGTAGCCAGCTCCCTGGTTCCGGTTTCAAGAGTAAGTCTTTCGTTTGGGAAAATCGGGGTTAAGTCCTCGAATTGAGGTCTGTCCTTAGCCATCTGAGGTGGTTCTCCATTGACTTCCTGCACATAAAGAAGTGCCCCAAAGCGTTCTCCTTTATTTGGATGCCTTGAAATTCCCTTTACCTGGTCCCCTGTTTTCAGGTTAAACCGTCTTATCTGGGTTGGGGCGACATACACATCTTTGTCGCTTGTAAGGAAGTTGTTGAATCTGAGAAAACCAAATCCACCCTCTGCCAAGTCCAAAATCCCCTCGACAATTGGGCGCTCTTCCTCCGGTTCTGATTCCCGGGAAGCTTCCTCATCTCCGAATTCATCGGTTTCTTCGATCATATCAGATTCTACGGATTGATTTTCGGTATCATCACTTTCTATGAATGCTTTTGTTACATTTTCATCTTTATCTGCGGTTTCCTTTTTCCTTTTTGAGGATTCGGAACCTGTTTCTTTTAGTTTTTTCCTTCTTGGTTTCTTTTCTTCTGTCATTTAATCACCTGTTTTTATCATATTTATTATACTTTATGTTCAATCAACAAAATAGCGTGATTGTCTATGCGCTTTCATTCTACATTAGTCTATATGTTTTTAGAGAATATGTAAAGGTTTTATTGATCTATAGCAAGATTTCTATAAAATATTTTTTAGTCTTTTATAATTAATATTTTCTATATGAACTTTAGTCTATACTAAAAATCCGTAAAATTAGCCATTATATTTAGCAATTCTGTTATTTTGTTGTATCGATAGTCTAAACTAAATACTGTGTTTCAGTCTAATTTTTGTTGTGTTATAATAAGTCTGCGATTAAGTTAAATAACCTATTGAAAAATGGGGATATATTATAGAACGGAGAGATTTTATGACTACAAGCCAAATTTACATGATGATATCCATAGGGCTCTACCTTGCGGCCATGCTCTATGTAGGTATCTATTACAGCAAGAAAAACGAAACCACCACGGATTTTTATCTCGGGGGGAGAACCCTTGGGCCGTTTGTTACCGCTATGAGCGCTGAAGCTTCCGACATGAGCAGCTGGCTCCTTATGGGGCTTCCTGGAGTTGCCTACCTGACAGGGGTTGCAAATGCTGCATGGACCGGTATAGGCCTTGCAATAGGAACTTATGTTAACTGGCTTGTTGTAGCCAAAAGAATCAGAACATACTCTCATCATCTGGATGCCATTACGATACCGGATTTTTTCAGCAAGAGGTATCACGATAGCAAAAATATCATCAACCTAGTGTCCGCAATCATAATTATAATCTTCTTCATACCATATACTGCTTCAGGATTTGCAGCCTGCGGAAAGCTTTTCGGCTCTCTGTTTGGGGTTGACTACTTCACAGCGATGGTTATAAGTGCGGCAGTAATCGTTGGATATACAGCCCTAGGCGGCTTCCTTGCTGCTTCAACAACCGACCTTATTCAAAGTATAATAATGTCCGTGTCCATGGTTGTAATCTTAACTTTCGGAATAACTAAGGCCGGGGGAATAGATGCAGTTATGAGCAATGCTGAGAATCTGGCAGGTTATTTGAGTCTTTCTCACACTCACATTCCTGAAACCGGTGGGGCAGGAAACTACAACATTCTCTCCACCGTCAGCACAATCGCATGGGGGCTTGGATACTTTGGTATGCCACATATTTTGCTCCGCTTCATGGCTATAGAAGATAAGGCAAAGCTCACCTTGTCCAGACGAATCGCTACTGTTTGGGTTGTCATTTCCCTCGGCGTGGCAATATTCATCGGTATCGTTGGTAATGCCATGACATCTGCCGGAGAAATCCCTCACCTCGATGGGAGCCAATCCGAAACTATAATCATTGTTATTTCAAGACTTCTAAGTGGTCACGGAGTTATTCTGGCACTCCTTTCAGGCCTGATTTTGGCAGGAATCCTTGCAGCTACCATGTCCACCGCAGATTCCCAGCTTCTGGCCGCTTCATCAAGTGTCAGTCATAACATATTCCAAGACTTCTTCGGCCTCGAAATGGATGATAGGAAGGCCATGATAATCAGCAGGCTGACGGTGGTTTTCATATCCGTCATCGGTGTGTTTATCGCCTCAAACCCTGACAGCTCCGTTTTCGAAATCGTTTCCTTCGCATGGGCGGGCTTCGGAGCGACATTTGCCCCTGTGGTTTTGTGCTCCCTGTTCTGGCGCCGCAGCAACAAAACAGGTGTCTTAGCGGGGATGCTCGTTGGTGCGGTTACCATCTTCCTTTGGAAGTATCTCATAAGACCTCTTGGGGGTGCTTGGGATATATATGAACTTCTACCTGCTTTCGTACTTGCCCTTGGAGCAATCGTGGTTGTCTCACTTTTAACCGAAAAGCCTTCCAAGGAGATGCAAGCGGAGTTCGATGATTATGTAATAAACATCCACGCTTAACGAAGACCATAACGTGACGGATTCCCTTGCATTACGTAAGCCATTGCGTAACAACTACATAGATATATTGAAAATGATATATTTAAAATCCCCATACTCAGGAAATCCTGAGGCAATGGGGATTTTTGATGTCAAATTATTTTGTGGCCAAAGCCTGACACTTTATTTTGTGGCCAAAGCCCGACACTTTATTTTGTGCTCACAACCTGACATTGAAATTAGCCTTCAACATTGTACTTAGCTTCTCTGTAGAAAGTTACAGCCTTTGTTGGGTCATTATTCTCATACTGAACGAACTGAATCTTGTGCTCTCCGGCTGTGATTGCCTTACCTTCGAGGTCCATATCCTCGCCTGCAGGCTCGTCAAGCTCTTCCTTCTCTACAAGGTTACCATCCACATAAATGTAAGTTTCGTTTGTAGCATTTACATTAGTTGGGATAATCTCGATCTCTATCTCGTTCTCTCCTGCAACCGGCTTAAGTGTTACTGTGCCGGAAGCTTCCTCTGTTGCACCTTTCTGCCTTATAGCGATCTCTCCATCTCCAACGTTGTCAGTCTTTCCCTGATAAGTATTGGAGTTTGTAGAGTTATTACTCTGAGTCTGGTTCGTCTGGTTCTGATCTGTCTTTGCATCCTGGTCATCATCCTTGTCATTATCACATGCTACCATCGCAATCGCCATAACCAGCACCGCAATAATTACTAAGAATCTCTTTGCATTTTTTACGTTCTTCATGTTGTCAAATCCTCCTTAAAAATTCCTTAAGTCGCTAAAATCGTCACCGAGCCGAGCAGATTTTCTACTAACTCCGGTTTTTTATTTTTACCCATATTCTTTTATTTTAAAAGTATGAGTAAAAATATTGTAAATGAATTCTATATCACTTTATTTAGGAGACTTGCTACTATATCATTATCTTCTATCTTAGTGATTCCGAAGCTCTTTTTGCCAGCATCCTTAATAGATGCTCCAATATGATAAACTTCACCTTTGTCTAGAATCAAAAATCTGTCATGAAATTCCATTGTATCTTTAATCGATAGTTTTGGATACTGAGCATTGAATTTTTCAATATCTTTTTTTGATAAACTTCCTTTGCCAGCTGTAGCAATTAGTACATCAACACCTTGATTTTTCTTGCACAAAATATTAAGTGTGTTTACATCCACATAATTGTCAATCAGTATTATCTCTTTCTTTGCTTTCTGTACAAGGTTAACAATAAAACTGAAAGCATCATAGATTTGACCATCAAAGAATACTTTTTGTTTTACCTCAGAATTTGTTGCAATATAATTAAACACATCTTCCAGTTTCTTGTCGGTTTCCAACTGTTTTAACTCTACCCTGTCAAGACGGGCAAACATTTCTCTATTGGAAAATAGAAATTTTCGCATTTCCACAAAACTATTCATGATTTTAATGCTAACTTCTACTGCCACATCGCTTTTAAGTACAGCTGACAGCATGGCAATGCCTTGCTCTGTAAATGCATAAGGGCTTGATGACGAATGTTTCAGAGTTTCGAACCGGTCACAATTTGTGACCAGTTCGTTTTTCTCCTCATCATTTAGTTGAAACCTAAACATTTCAGGAAATCTATTAATATTTCTTTTAACTGCTTGGTTCAACACTTTCGTTTCAACATTATATAGAGAAGCCAAGTCTCTATCTATCATCACTTGTTTTCCCCGGAATGTGTAGATCATATCTTGTATTTCGCTACCATCCACTATGGAAAGACTTTTATCTTCCGCCATAAGAACCTCCATCCATGCATGGAACATGGAAATCTTGCACTGAAAAATTCCCTATTTAGAGAACTTACTCCAAAATTTCGCTCTCTTCGTCCACCCAGAAAAACATATCTCCGTCTCCATACATGAGTACCGGAATCCCAACTCTTCCTTCAGCCCTTGCCTGTGCAAAGAAGTCATCCCTATCTCTGTACCCTAGAAACTCTTTGAGTTCAGACATAGATTCTGTGATATTAACAACCTCAATGTCCAGATTTTCTTTTGCAATGAGTTCCATAACGGGAACGCTATCAGGGCATTTATCTGAAACAAAAATTTTCCGCTTAGCATCACTCATATTCTTCATTTTAACCTCTTAACCTCACTATATATTAGAACTTACAAGCCCTTCAAACAACTACCACTTTTCTAATAAAACTTTGGTTCCCTGTCAGCCACCTACTATTCACCATCTTTCCCATAACTGAGAGCCTTGTAGAGATGATCTCCTGCCGGAGGGTCAATATCCTCCCATACATTGCCGTGAATCCCCCTAAGGCGATCGTCAACCAAGATTTTTCGCCCCTCATAAGAAGGTACGATCTCCCCGATATCCGAAACCCTTACACCGAGCTCCTTGCAGCGTTCAATAATTCTAGCCGCCTTTTCCTCCCCGGCAACTATCACCATTGAGCCACTTGAAATCAGCCTGAAATAGTCAAAATTTAAATTCTTAGCCAGCTTCACAGTCACAGGGTCGACAGGTATATCCTCCCCATAGAGTCTCACACCAAGGCCTGCAACCTGACAAATTTCCCATACAGCTCCGAGAATTCCACCCTCAGTTACATCGTGCATCCCGGAGGCACCTTCTTCGCCAGAGATGATTCCCTCCTTTACAACGCTGAGTTTTTTAAAAAACTCCTTCCCATGACGGATCTCATCATCCTTTAGAAAGCTCAACTTATCTTCCATGTCAGAGCATATTATTGCAGTACCCTCAAGACCGGCAACCTTAGACATCAAAACCCTATCCCCGGGCTTCATCTCCTCAGACATTTTGTCGCTAAGTGTCTTCCCAAAACATGTAGCGATGGCAACGGGTTTATTCACCGCTTCTGTGATTTCAGTATGACCACCAACGATCTCAACACCGAGAGATGCAGACTCAGACCCCGCTTGAACCATGATCTCCTCAACCTGTTTTGTTGTGGTGCCGTAAGGAAGAAGCAACACCAAAGTCATAGCCATAGGTGCAACACCCTGTGTAGCAATATCATTACAATTTATATGCACCGCAAGTCTGCCTATGTCATTTGTTGCAGCAGAAATCGGATCGCTGGAAACCACGCAGTCAAAATCTCCAAACTCCAAAGCGGCGCAATCAAGGCCTATACCGGAGCGAGCCTTCACATCGCTACGCTTGTAGGTGAGATGCTTAAACACCAGATTTTCAAGAAGTCTGCTATCCAACTTCCCCACAGGAAGAATTTGCTCCTCGGTCTTCCCCATATTCATATTTATGTTTTTCAGGTCTAATTCCCCCATATCGTTAAAACCTCTCACTTCTCAAATTCTCACTTCTCAATTCTCACTTCGATATTTTCTTTTCGTGAATCCACTTGCTGACCGTAGCCTCGTCAACAATAGGCACTCCCAGCTCCTTAGCCTTCTTGTTCTTCCCTGAGGTAGAGCTCACATCGTTGTTTATAAGATATGAAGTCTTCGAGCTTACAGAACCGGCAACCTTTCCACCGGCCCTTTCGATTATCCCCTTAAGCTCGTCTCTGTTTTCATACCCCTCAAGGCTCCCTGTGATAACAAAGGTCAGTCCAACAAAATAGTCGTCTTTCACGGTGCTTCCCTCTTCTAGGTGAAGCTCCTTCCTTAGGTTTGTCACTTCGGCAGCCCTTGCAGGATCCTTGAAGAAGTCAACAAACCCCCTTGCAAGCACAGGCCCCACGCCCTCGATTTCCTTTAGGTCCTCTTCGCTCATGGACATAATCTTTTCCCAATTCTCATCGCATGCATCCGCAATGAGCTTAGCAGTTGCTGCACCAATACCCGGGATTCCGATGGCATATAATAGCCTGTGCGCCGTAGTATTTCTGGCCTTTTCTATGGACTTCATCATATTGTCAAAGGACTTTTCCCCGAACCCTTCCATAGAAGTAATTTCATCCTTGTATCGTCCTATCTTAAAGAGATCAGCAGATTCTCTGATGAAGCCTTCCTCAGCAAAGCGTTCCAAAGTAGCTTCAGAAACTCCCTCAATATCCAGTGCATTCCTGCCGGTCAATAGGGTAAATCTCTTGATGCTCTTTGCCGGGCAGGAAGGATTTGGACAGTGAAGGGTTATAACACCTGCATCGTCCCTTAATTCCGTTTTCGTTCCACACACTGGACATTCTTTCGGAACCTCCACCGTGTCGCTCATAGTCAAATTTTCGCTGACCTGTGGTATTATCATGTTTGCTTTATACACACGAATTCGATCGCCAACACCCACTTTAAGAGATTTCATTATGCTGACATTGTGTAAAGAGGCCCGTGAAACCTCGGTTCCCTCAAGATCCACAGTGTCAAATATGGCGATGGGATTTATAAGGCCTGTTCTCGATGCACTCCATAGAACTTCTCTCAAGGTGGTCTCAGCTATCTGATCCTGCCATTTGAAAGCCATGGCATCCCTTGGAAATTTCGCAGTTCTTCCTAGGCTTTTCCCATACTCAATATCATCAAGAACCAAGACCAAGCCATCGGAAGGATATGGATTGTTCTCTATTTTGTGCTCGAAGCTGTCTACTGCAGCTACGACTTCATCGCCTATCACCGATTTGCGTTCAACCGTTTCAAACCCTTGATTGTCAAGCCATTCCATCTCCTGAGATCTATATTTAAACTTTTTCTCCGCATCAACATCGTCCATGCTCACAAGGCCGAATGCTATGAATCTTACTCTCCTTTTGGCAGTGATCTCGCTGTTCAGCTGTCTCACCGATCCGCTGCACAGATTCCTCGGGTTCTTATAGTGTTCCTCGTCTTCAGGGAGAGACTCATTGATCTTGCGAAAATCCTCATAAGTTATAATGGCTTCCCCTCTTAGAGTCAAATTCTTCTTATATGGTATTGAAAGGGGAAGATTGATAAAGGTCTTGGCATTCCCAGTGATAACTTCACCGATGATACCGTTACCCCGTGTCAATGCCTTGGCAAGTTTGCCATCCCTATAATGAAGCACCACCGTCAACCCATCAAGTTTCCAGGACAAAAGCCCTTTGTGGTTCCCAAGCCACCCGGCAAGAGCTTCTCTGTCCTTAGTCTTATCCAGAGAAAGCATAGGATGATCGTGGGCTTCCTTTGGAAGGCTTGAAATCACCTCATACCCTACCTTTTGAGTTGGGCTTCCCGCCATGGTTATACCCGTTTCTGTCTCCAATTTAATAAGCTCATCGTAAAGCTCATCATATTCAAAATTGGACATTATTTCTTCACTGCCTTGGTAGTAAGCCTTGGCAGCTTCATTAAGCTTCTCTATCAGCCCAAGCATCTCTGCTTTTTTTGACTTTTCACTCATATCTTTACAATCTTCCTAAACAATCTTCCTACACTCCAACAAAACACTTCTGCTCTACAAAGTGTCTTTCACACCTCTATAATCGTCTCGAACAATTATGCTTTGCTCAAGTGAGCGATACCCTTCGCCAATTTTTTCCTTCCCACCGTGTCAAAAATCACTGTCAGAGTGTTGGCATCTTCTTCAATAACCAGTCCCTCACCGAACTTGATGTGCTTTACCTTATCTCCTGCGTGGAAATCATCTCCACCACGGGGAGCCGAAACATTAGCCTTGGTGGCTTCCTTTGCAAATTTCAACATATCAAAAGGCTTCTTCGGTTTCTCCGCTCGGAATCCATCCCAAGATCCTGTGGAAACCCCAAGGGACTCCCCACCAGCACGACCTCTGTAAACAGAATCTCCCTCGAGTAGTTTAGGATCAATCTCCCTTAAGAACTGGGATTCTCTGGTGTAATCAGTACGTCCGTACTGGGTCCTCATGGCAGCACTAACAAGGAATAGTCTCTTCTTCGCCCTTGTCATTGCAACGTAGCAAAGTCTTCTCTCCTCCTCCATCTTGTCTTTATCATCCATTGCCCGGCTCCCCGGAAAAATCCCGTCTTCCAAACCCGGAAGAAATACAACAGGAAACTCCAGCCCCTTTGAGCTGTGCATAGTCATCAAAACAATTGCATTCTGTGTCTCGTCATGGTTATCCACTTCCGCCATCAGAGCAAGCTTTTCCATAAAATCTCCAAGTTCAGACGTCTCCCCGTTTTCTCTCGCCTCTTTTTCGTAGTCAGCGATCTCCGACTTAAATTCCATGAGATTCTCGAGCCTGCCCTCAGATTCCACAGTGCCCTCATCCTCCAACATCTTGACGTAACCTGTTCGAACCAGAAGCTCATCGTATATTTGCGATACTGTCAAATTCTCCTGCTCTTTGCTAAGAAGCCTTACAAGATCCGTAAACTCCTCAGCGGAGGCCAGTGTTTTGCCCCGGAAAACGCTAAGCCCCGTTCCATCAAGAAGAACCTCCATCATGGATTTTCCCATAGCCTGAGCCATATCCTCAAGAGCTGCAACAGACTTTGGCCCAATTCCCCGTTTAGGCTCGTTGATAACCCTTCTCAGAGAAACATCGTCCTTGGGATTTATAATAAGCCTCATGTAGGCGATCATATCCTTGAGTTCCTTGCGGTCGTAATACCTCATTCCGGAAAGAATCCTATAAGGAATGCCTCGATCCATCAGATAGCGCTCGAAGGTTCTGGACTGAGCGTTGGTTCTATACAAAACAGCAAAGTCGCTCCACTCAAGGTCTTCGGCGATTTTCAGGTTCTCGATTTCCTGGGCCACATATCTCGCCTCGTCCCGTTCCGTCTCCGCCCTGTAATAGCGAATCTTCTTGCCATCCTCCTGATCTGTCCACAGCTTCTTCTTCTTTCGATCCCGGTTGTTCTCAATAACGGAGTGGGCCCCCGCCAAAATATTCCCCACAGACCTGTAGTTTTGCTCCAGCTTGATAACCTTCGCACTCGGAAAATCCTTCTCAAAATCCAGAATATTCCTGATATCAGCCCCACGCCACTGGTAGATGCACTGATCGTCATCCCCCACAACGCAGATGTTCTCGTGCTCCTCTGCAAGAAGCTTGACAATAAGATATTGCAAATAGTTGGTATCCTGGTATTCATCCACCATCACATACCTGAATCTCCGCCTGTACTCGTCCAGCACTTCAGGATTCTCATTGAGAAGCCTCCACCCATTTAAAAGCAAGTCATCAAAATCCATTGCGTTGTTGGCTCTCAACTGCTTATCGTACTCCGCATATATCTCGGCAATTATTCTGTTTCTATAGTTATCCTCGTTCTCTGCAAGATACTTCTTAGGCGACAAAATATTTTCTTTGCAGTGGCTAATGGTGCTCATTATTCCTCGAATGGGGAATTCCTTTTCGCTGAGGTTTCTGGCCTTCAGTATTGATTTAATCAGAGTTTTCTGATCTGTGGTGTCATATATGAGGAAGTTCTTCCCATATCCTATCTTGGTGGGATCCATCTTCAGCATTCTAAGACACATTGAGTGAAATGTGGTTATCCACATCCCTTCTATGTTGCCGACTAGATCCTCCACTCTTTCTCTCATTTCTTTGGCAGCCTTGTTGGTGAAGGTAACGGCAAGGATATTGTATTTGGAAATTCCCTGCTCAATCATATATGCTATTCGCTCTGTCATGGTGCTGGTCTTGCCGCTACCTGCTCCTGCCAGTATTAGGATAGGACCTTCAATCCGGGTTGCAGCCTCCCTTTGATGCTTATTTAATCTATCTAAACTCATTTGCTCTCCTAATTTATCTATATTAAAAATTTGCTCTCTACTGTGTTAATCTGTATGTATAAGTTTATCACATTCCCCATATTTTGAATAGTACAAAGAGATCCTTATTCCATTCCCAAACTTAAGCGGGGCATTTTAAAAATATGCAAGGACAAATAAAAGAGACAGGGTGACGAGTCCTGTCTCTGCAAAAAGAATGAAAAGCATCTGGCTCTCCACTAGTCTCTATAAAAAAGACTGTGGGTTAAGCCCACAGCCCGTTTTTGCTGTATATAAGGTCGTTTCACAACAGGGTTCACCGCCCAGATGAAACATCTCGTGCAGGTCTCCTGGCTCAGCACATCACTACCTTTCTCAGCCTTCCCAGTTTCCCAGTGGCTACTAGACTGTGATTTCAAACACAATCCTTGAGATCGGCTCTTCGCTTACAGTGGCGGGACCGCGCAGGATTCTAACCTGCTTCCCTCTTAGCTTGCATTGCAAGAACACGAAATTCTAATTTAGCTACATCTATAGAATACCTCTAATGATGAGGTTTGTCAATGAGATTTTTATATTTATAGTTTTACTTCATAGCCTTGATAACTGCAGTAATAATCTCGCTTAGCTCATCCTTTGATATGGAAAGGCTTCCATTAGAAGGTTCTCCGGATGTTTCTTTATTTTTATTATTTCCATGATACTTCTGAAAGATTTCATCATCCTGAGCAAGTGTTCTAACATCCTTGATTCCATATGCAAGAACTTTTTTGTTTATTAAGTTAAGCGGTGTAACATTTTCAGAGACCGAAGACCCTCCCATAGTTCCGCATCCTAGCGTAAAGGCAGGTGCAAGTCCTGTTGATGCCCCGGTTCCACCTTGTGTGCCACCGGTATTAACAAGTATTCTTGAAGCCGGTTTTGCCGCAAATCTCAAGGCCATTTCCGGGTCATCAGTGTGAATGCTCATGGTATGCCCTATGCCATTCTGTAAGAGTTCAATAGAAAGATCACATGCTTCCTGCCAGTTTTCTACGGTATAGAATGCCAAAACGGTTGTAAGTTTCTCGTGAGAAAGAGGGCTATCAGGGCCAACACCTTTCTGCCTTCCAATTAAAACTCTAGTTCCTGAAGGGATAGATATGCCTGCTGCATCAGCTATGACCTGTGGTTTTCTTGCTACAAACTTAGGGTTCATAGCTGTTCCATTTCTAAATAGAAGCTGGCAAACCTTCTTGGTTTCATCTTCAGTCATAAAATATCCGCCCTGTTTTTCAAATTCCGCAATTACTTCCTTTTCATTTCTGTATTCACAAATTATAGATTGCTCAGATGCACAAACAGTTCCGTTATCAAAAGTCTTGCTAGCCATTATTTTTTCAACAGCATCCTTTACATTTGCGGTATTTTCAATATATGCAGGTGAATTCCCGGCTCCAACGCCGATTGCCGGTTTCCCGGCACTGTATGCTGCTTTTACCATACCCGGCCCGCCTGTTGCTATTATAAGCTTAACAGATGGATCATGCATCAATGCATCCGTTGCCTGCATAGTCAATGTTTTAAGACATCCTACACTATGCTCAGGTGCACCGGCAGATACTGCCGCCTGATTCATCAGCTCCGCTGCCTTAATAGTACACTTTGCTGCAGAAGGGTGTGGAGAGAAAACAATTGGATTTCTTGCTTTCATGGCAATAATTGACTTATAGATTACTGTAGATGTAGGGTTTGTTGATGGAACAATACCCATAATTAGACCTACAGGTATAGCAAGCTCAACGGTCTTGTTTTCTTTGTCTTCTTTTATTATTCCCTGAGTCTTCATATCTTTGATGTAGTCATAAACCATCCCTGAGGCCATGTGATTCTTATAAACCTTATCTTCGACAACACCAAAGCCGGTTTCTTCAACCGCCATCTTGGCCAGTTCTAAAGCATTCTCCTCAGCTACTTTAACCATATTTTTTATGATTTTGTCAATCTGATCCTCAGTATATTCCTCAAGGGCTTTTGCCGCTTTCGCACCCATTCTCGCGAGATCTCTTGCTTCCTGTATCGACTTTAAATCTTTATCCAGTTCCATAATTCCCTCCCTATTTATCAATTATTTGATCCAAAACACCTTTTTCTTCCAAGGCTTTAATTACTGCTTCTACTATTTTTTCACGGCCGGCATGCTTAGCCAGCCTATTAAGACCATCTTCACTGCCTCTGTCCTTTTCAGTACTAACCTTCTTTTCAGATCTTAGGTCGGAATTCTCACGAGGGATCATGCAACTTGCACGACTTACATTTTCCGTAGTACCGATGCTGCTATTTTGTTTCTCGCTACTACAACGAAAAACAATTCCTTCATTTCGAGCAAGATCTTTTGCTGATGGCGTAATCAGGGTGTTCTCGTCGATTGGGAAAACCTTTTCGCCTGTGTTCGCAAATTCTCGAATGGTTTTCTCTGTTATAAGTGTCTTCATTTCAACCTTCCTTTCGTATCCATGAATATTCAACAAAATATCTGTCATCCAGGGTTCTAGCTTCTAGTAAAGGGTTTCTATCAATCTCTTTGATGGCGATGGTATTACCTCCGCATCAATTAACATCCCATTATTCCCTATTATTTCTTTGCCAACTTCGATTCCCGCTTTTACAGCTGCTACATCTCCTGTAAAAGTAAAATATGCTTTCCCCCCAAGTCCTGTGGCTAATCTCAGCTCAATAGCTTCAAGTTCTGCCGCTTTAAGCACAGCGTCTGTTGCAATTACCATTGTAGCTTGAGAATATGATTCAAGTATGCCGAGCGCCTGAATTCTTTCGGGCATTGTAGCTGAAACTATAGCCGGAAAAACTCCAGGATGAACATTTGGAATTACAAGTGAATCTACGAGAAACTCCTCAGAGATTTCAAGGCCTCTTTTTACTGACGTCTCAACGGAAGACACATCTCCGTGAACTATTGCTATGTATTTACCTGGACATACTGAGTTTGCAGTTACTATCTCAACATCGGAGGTCTTAACCATTTCGTCGGCAACATAGATACCCCTCGCAATGCTATTAAATTCAATCATTCCTATTGCTTTTGCAGACATCCTAAGCCCTCCTTATGATTATTTTATCATCTTCAATAGAATCAACTATTCCATCTATACTTGCATGTATTTTAGTACCAAGTGCATCGCTAGGAGACTCTCCTATAATTTGTCCTTCTGTGACTTTGTCTCCTTCTGAAACCTTAGCCACTGCCGGTGCACCCACAAAATCTTTCAGAGATATTCCAACCTTTTCCGGACTTATTGCAACCCCCTCCTGTAAAGGCGCTGGTTGCTCAAATCTAAGTATACCCAGTCTTGCCATCAGTCGTTTGGATGGAATCAGTCTGAAATCTCTATTTTTTCTCACATGATACTGGTCTTTGGGCTCATGTTTGATGCCCTTCTCTCTCAAAAGACCGGCATAATAGGTGTTTGCTGTCTTAGGTTTAATCCCTGCTGGACATGAAAAGTATTCACACAGATTGCAACTGCAACAGGTAAAAGCTATGGTTTTCTCTTCATCAGGAACTAGGTCAAAGCCCATTGCTCTCACCATTTTATGTGGCTGTGTACTGTGTCCAAGCAAGTATCTAGGACACAAGTCTGTACATAGTCTGCATTGTTCACAGGCTGACGTATTTAGCATTTTTGCACTCTTGATAGTAACTTTTTTCTTTTCTATCAGTGGATGATCAGACTCGAGTACTACTAATCCTTTGGTTTTCCTTGTGACATAACCCTCGATATCCCCAAGCAGAGGTCCCATCATCGGGCCTCCGTCTATTATTGAATATTTTGAAAAGTCTGTAACACCTGCCATTTTAAGAAGTGACTTAATTGGTGTACCCACCGGAACCTTCACTGTTATCGGGTTAGGTACATCCCCGGCTATGGTGACATACTTCATAGTGACTGCTTTGTCTTGGGTAGCGTTGAAAATATTCAAAGCAGTCTCACTATTGATCACCACACAGCCTACCATGATTGGTATCCCTGTCTCAGGTACAATTCTTCCCGTTAACTCGTATACAAGAACCTGCTCATCTCCTGCAGGATAAACATCCGGAATTGGCTTAACCGTAACTTTGTCCTGAAGATCCAGTTCTCTGATATTCTCATTTAAAATACCTATAACTTTTTTGTGTTTCGTTTTTATTCCTATGATAGCCTCCTTAGCACCAACAGCTTTACCTGCTAAATAGAGACCACCAATTATTTCTTTACCATAAAACTCCATAAGCTGTTGATCGACTCTTAAAAGAGGTTCACACTCAGCTCCGTTAAGTAGGATGTATTCAGCATTAGACGTAAGTTTTGCATGTGTTGGAAATCCTGCACCTCCTGCACCTACAATGCCGGCTTCTTTTATTTTTTCAACTAACTCCATTTACTCACCCTCTGTCTACTTAACTACATCACAGTCTTCATCTATTATCCCAACAACTACTGCATCAACAGGTATATTATCGCTTTCTAACATCTTTCTTGCTGAAGAGCCTGTAGTAATTATAACCCTATCTCCTATACCTGCACTGATAGTGTCAATGACAACCATTTGCTTGCCAGCATCTTTCCCGCCTATTACCTCCGCAAGCATCAGCTTATATCCTTTTAGGGACTCTGCCTTTCTTGTTGCCCATATGTTGTCAATAAGTTTCCCTGTAATCACTGTATGTTCCTTCTTTCACTTTGTCTTCTATCTCACTCATAGCGGCCTTTACAGAGGACGTGTCTCCAAATATAGCTAGAAGCGTCATATGTTGAGGACAAAGTCCCTTTACGTCATAGACCTCTACACCTGAGGCTTTTTCAGCTATGTCGGAAGCACAGACCATATCTATCATTTTGCCTTGGACAAGGCCAACAGCATCTGCCGTATCAACAAATGTGCTTGGTTCTTGACCATAAAATCCCATCCTCCGCTTCAATAAATCTCTTGTCCCCTTAGAAGGAGATTTTATAATTCTTAAATCCATTTCCGTCTCCTATTCCATAACTTCACTAGTGCAAGCTAGTGCAATACCTAGTGGAGTTATAAAGAGCGGGTTCTTAGGTTTAAAAGTAGGAATACCCAGGTTAGTTTCCACAACTTCCTCAATACCTGTAAGACATGAACTTCCTCCGACTAAATAAATCTGGTGTACATCATGTCCTTTGATGATTTTCTCAATTATCGAGGAAATCTTGTCAATTACCGGCTTTACAACTGGAAAGATTTCTTTGTGGTTTTTATTTTTCATCTTGTAATCATCTGCATTTTTGAATGGCATCTTATATGCTCCTGAAATAACAAGGGAAAAATGTGTGCCGCCTGTAGGCTCGTCGTCCACAAGGACAACCTTGCCATCTTTAAAAATTGATACTCCTGTTGTGCCGCCTCCAATATCCACAACCGCTCCATTTTCTATCTTAAGCAGATTGTTAGCAGCAGTTGGTTCATCTAGTAGAGCTGTAACTTGAAATCCTGCTGCTTCCACAACATTTTTCACCGCTCCTCCATCAAGTATGTTTGTCCCCGGAGGAATTGCTGCTGCCGCATATACAAGTTCTGCTCCAAGTTTTTCCTCTATGGACTCCTTCATTTCTCGGACAAGTTTGACAGCACCCATATAGTCCACAACCATGCCATCTCTCACAACATCAGCATACTTATATGCTCCTGCGACGGGCTTACGATTTTCATCCAGTACCGCCACAACCACACAGGCTGTTCCAAGATCGACACCTGTATAATATTTTGTTGCTCCAGATTTAATAGGCTGCTTAATGACTTTTTCAAAATCTCTTACAAATACGTTGCATTCTTTAAAAAGTTTTTCATTCTTAGCCATCTAATCAAATCTCTTTCAAAATAACCGGCTGGAGGCAGGTTATAATTCCATGCCTCCCGCGCCATATAGACTATGTATCAGATAGCCTATTTATCGGATTTTAAATCAGGTTCTAATTCTCTATATTGATCCGCATTTTTATTGACTCTGCCAGTCCGCAGGATATACAAAATAAGCATATCTTGCAGTTGTAGGTGTCTGGAAGTGAATGTGGCTCCCCTTCGGAATGTATATGATATCTCCAGGACCACCCTTGACTATTCTTCCATCTATTTCTATCTCGAGCTCTCCATCTATAACATAGTCGTATTCATCATATGTTAATGTCCATTCAAAGCTTGTATGATCAAGTTCCATAATACCTGCACCCATCCTTGGAGCCTCGTCTAGGGTTACAATATCTTTTAAATAAACGCCCTCTGCTCCAGCAAATGGTTCACATTTTACTGTAGATGGTCTTACCACCAAAATACCGCTCTTATCAACCTCTTTTTCGAAGTCTTCACCTTTGTTTCTTTTAATGGTTTCCTCTACAACTTTTTCAATAATTTCCCGGAGCACTTTTTCGCTAATATCCATATCTATCTCCTTGAAAATATGCTTACTCTTGTTTGTTTACTCTTTAACCGGTTTAGCTGATTCAACCTTAGCTAATAGCGTAGGTGCTAAAATGTTGGCAAGAATCAATGCAGTTATACCTGCAGTAAGTTTACCCACTATTACTGGGAAAATCATTTCGTGATTAACACCTGCCGTAAAACCAAGATGATCTCCGAATACAAAAGCTGCTGAAACTGCAAAGGCCACATTGAGTAGCTTCCCCTTAGGATTCATGTCTCCCATAATGTTAAACATTGCAATATTATTTGCTAAGTTTGCTATAAGACCGGCAGAACCTGCCTCGTTCATTCCCAATTTACCACCTATGTGCTCAAGTTGTTTTCCGAATGTTTTTGTTATCCACTTAACCATAGGGAATGCACCTATCAAAACAACAGCAATCTGGCCACATACCAGAAGTCCTGATTCAAGTGGAATAGCTCCGTTAGCATCAGGCTCTACCATAATGTTCATGAGAGGGAACTTGATGCCGGTGGTGTACTCAAATACAGCAACAGCCGTAAAAAATGTTATAACAATAGTAACTCCTGCGCCGAACTTATTAAATCCATTTATCATCTTTTGTGGTATAAACCAAAGACCTGCAACGATCAATGCAGCGATTACTATAACAGGAATCAAATTGACTAAGATTGTTCCGATACTAATTTTATATGGTGTTAAATTCATTACAAGCCCACCAACAATACATCCAATAGGTATTGTGATTAGACCCGCTAAAATTCCTGCTCCGAGATAGCTTCTATCTTCTTTTTTTATAATGCTCAATGCTACAGGTATAGTAAATACGATTGTAGGTCCCATCATTGTACCAAGTATTAACCCTGCAAAATTGCCGATATTTTCATTTTCCGCCAACTGCATCGCAAGTGGGTATCCACCCATATCACAAGCTAAAAGTGTAGTTGCAAACATTGAGGTATCAGCACCTACTAGCTCATAAATAGGGGCTATAATCGGTCTCAAAATGATAGCAAGTACCGGTGCTGCAGCTACAACTCCTGCCATAGCAATGGCTAAAGGCCCCATAGCATTAAATCCCTCTTCAAACTGTTCTCCATATCCCAGCTTATTTCCTCTCATCTTATCAATCGCCCCAACAATCATAAAAATCATCATTATGAATATGATTACTGAGTTAATGGAAATATTGCTAATCCAATCTGATATGCTTTCAGTGAATACGGATGTATTAGTAATATTATCTATAAGTTCCTGAAACATACTCTATTCCTTTCGTTCAATGTTTCTTTATTTAGTCATTATTTTTATCGTCGACTATAGCGATAATTGTGAGATCAAGGGGGATATTACTTGGCTGTTCAGACACCCGGGCTCCACTTCCTCCTACTAGGATAACCCTTTCTCCTATACCCGCACCAAGATTATCTGCAGCTATAAAGGTTTTTTCTTCTCCTCTATCCATAACAGAAACCTCAAGTAGCTTATAAGAACTCAGGGTCTGCGTTTTTTGTGTTGCCCATATTGATCCAACCACTGTACCGATTAACATTTATCCCCCATTCACTGATTCTCAACTTTAAGAACTATTCTATATTTCTCTGCGTACTCTTTGGCCACATCGGTTACTCTGCTGCCCGATGATATAAATGCTGTATCATAACCTGACAGATACACTTCCTCAATGTCTCTTTGGGTTACGAATCTTTTATTTATTATGTTGCTGCCGAATTTGCTATTTCCATTTGAGCTTGCTTTACCATACTTCTTATCCAGAGTCCTAATAATCTCATCGAGAGACGCGATGTTGATCCCCCAACTTTTTATAGTGTCCAGTTTTTGTCTGTAACCTCTTAAAAAAGTCCTTGGAGCATTCACACCCTCCGCTATCAGCTGAATGCCTTCCTTAACAATATGGATGCTTGCCCCTGTCATGATGGCTTTTTCTACAAGTTCGAGTTTTGAACTGTCACAGAGACCAGCTGAGAGTTTGCTCAATTCCATATTGCTAAGGGAACATACCACAACATCTTTATATTCTGTCGTATCAATAAATTTTTTACTCTTATCATATATAAAAATCTTATCTTTCAGCAAGCTTCTTTCCCCTAGAGAGTCTAGACAGCAACAGTTCTCGTCCGGAGGCAATACCAGAATTTGCTTTGTATCTTCATCAAGATATTTTGTTTTTTCATTTGCTGATGTGCAGTTCTTAGAATTGGTCAGCACGTCTTCCTTTGACTCTAACCTACTTATTTCAACAAGAACTTTCCGTAAAATTTCTTCAATTAAACTATTTCTATCCAATCAGCTGCCTCCTTTCTTTTTGATTACTTGTTGTCATATTCTCCAGCGAGATTTTTACACATCATTATGTGTAATGCACTTGACAGCCTATTGAGTTCTTCAATTACATCACTTCTGTCCATCGCTCTACTCTGCCTAAAGGCTTCTACAGCGATAACTTCGCATTCTCTAATAGCTGCTCTTATTACATTAAGCTGCGCATGTTCAATCCCCATATTATAGTTAGGAAGCAGAAGCTGTTTTATCTTATAGTACTTCATTGGGAAATGTGAGCGTTCTCTAAGCTCAGCATGGTTGAAACCAAGAATATATTCATTGGTCACAGGCTCATCCAGAACTTCGCATCTCATTAAATTTCCAACAACTTCCAAGATGTTATCGAGATCATCTATCATCATTTGCGGGCCGTCATTTGCTTTAATAATACATTGTGCATTGATTATCAAAGCTTCTAAGCTGTCAATCTTACCTCTGTATTTGATCCTAGGATGACACTTGTCGACCAGTTTGTTTGAGTAAAGCTGAGTCATATGTTCAGGCTTGGAAATATATCCTGCACCTGTCTCATAGTCAACATATTTAGGTGACGGAGTCGAGGCATCTTTATCGCTTAATGTTGCTTTCTTGTCATTGCCGTGGATATTTTCCAATGGAGTAGATGTCCCCTCAGCTTCCCTGACACTTCGATTTTTTTCAAAATCAATATCAATTTGTAAACTTTGAAGATATTCTCTAGCAGCTGGAGATAGCAGTTTACCCTCAGGTATATAATAAACCTCAGGTCTGGTCGTCTTAAGTTCATTCCTCACAATAGCTTCGGTGATAACTTTCAACTATACCACCTCCTTATTTCTATGTTATTCAATCGTAGGGAGAATCATCTCTACATCAGAGTGTGGTCTTGGAATTACATGGATTGAGATAAGCTCTCCAACTCTTTCTGCTGCAGCTGCTCCGGCATCTACTGCTGCCTTTACAGCTCCTACATCTCCTCTAACCATAACAGTTACAAGTCCTCCGCCAACATGTACCTTTCCAATCAGTGATACATTTGCGGCCTTTACCATAGCATCGGCTGCTTCAATAGAACCAACCAATCCTTTTGTTTCAATCATTCCTAGTGCTTGTAGATTTGCCATTTTATTTCCTCTCTTTCGAATCTTGAATTAAATATTAATAATTTTTCTAAATACTTTGTAGTGCCTCGATTAACTCATTTTTCTTCGCAAATTTGATGTCAGTTTTTGATAGAGGAAACTCGTCGTAAGTTCTTGCAAGATTCCTAAGTTCTCCCACTGTCATTGCCTTAAGCTCTTCTTCTGAAGATTTTTCAGCATCGTTTTTACTGCTTTTTGCCTTTACATCCGTTTGCTTTACTGAAGATTCTATAACCTGCTCAGCTTCAGATTCTTTTATTTCTCTATTATTCCCCTTGCTACCACCATTGCTGCCAGGCGCCGGTACAGGATTTAAATCCATTTCCAGCATAGCGCGAACTGATGGATCGGGTCTTGGAATTACATGTTGTGACACAAGTTGACCCACCCTTTCTGCTGCTGCAGAGGCTGCATCTATAGATGCTTTTACAGCTCCAACGTCTCCTTCAACAAAGACCGCTGTCAGCCCTCCACCAACTCTGACCATATTCACGAGGGAAACATTTGCACCTTTAAGAGCGCTATCCAGGCCTTCAATGGCGCCTACTCTTCCGTAGACTTCAATCATTCCAAGTGCTTCCATATGCTTCTCCTATTAATCCTTATATCTACCTTCTCAGAGTTTACTCAATTGTAGGCAAAATCATCTCTACATCAGAGTGTGGTCTTGGAATTACGTGGATTGAGATAAGCTCTCCAACTCTTTCTGCTGCAGCTGCTCCGGCATCTACTGCTGCCTTTACAGCTCCTACATCTCCTCTAACCATAACAGTTACAAGTCCACCGCCAACATGTACCTTTCCAATCAGTGATACATTTGCGGCCTTTACCATTGCATCGGCTGCTTCGATAGAGCCAACCAATCCTTTTGTTTCAATCATTCCTAGTGCCTGTAAATTAGCCATTTCATTCCTCCTAAATTTAATCAGTTTATTCTATTTCTAGTTTTTTCTTATGTTTCATACAAAGCGAATATTTTTAACAACGTATCCACAAAACATTTAGTAAGCGATTGGGTTGTCCGCAACAAATTCTACTGCTGCAGCAAATGCATCGCATGCGGACTTGCATGCTGATTGACTTCCTGTCAATAATGCTCCTCCAAAGTTTGTTTCTGATGGTGGTGCATATAATACGCATAGCTCAACATCTGCAGCCTTCATTGCTGCATCAACTCCATACATTGCTTCAAGGGGCGGAGCAATAAGATAAGCCAAAGCTTGACCTTCAGGAATACCGGCTCCCTCTGAAAGATATGATCCTGTCCTTGATATACAGTGTGCATAATAGCAAATTGAATCATCTTCATTTGCTGATACGAAATGTGCTTCATTTTCAATAAAGTCGATACAAGCATCTAATCCGCTTTTCACCTCTGCAGGATTTGGACCTGCAAGAATTCCTATGATTTCTCCAGCTAACTTTGTGTTAGCGTTTGCTGCACCTGCGTAAAAGCTTTTAGCATAAGCTACAACTACATCTGCCTTTTTAGTAGCTTCATCTAAAGCTGTGTACGTAACATCGTCGCAATCAGCGGTAATAAGCGCAAGGGATTTATAGTTTTCTGGTATGTCATCAAAATCCTTGAGCATTTCCGGAGTTGCATTTGGGATGATCTTTGCAGCAAGTACATTTGTCTTTAATGGATCTCTTTTCATTTTCTTCTCCTTATAATTTTAGATCTGTGCCGCTTGCTTTCTTTTCGAGCATGATCTTTATAACCTCAGCAATATGTGCTCCTGCCTCTGCTGGAATAGTGCCTGAAGAATGAATGTTTGATACAACTGTTCTTCTTGCTTCAGGCATACCAATTGTTGCTTTATATGCAATATATGCCGACATTGAAGTAGCTGTTATGAGCCCAGGCCTTTCACCGATCAACACACAAGTTACATCTGCTCCTGTAAGTTCGCTAACCTCGTCCATTACTCCCACTCTTCCGTACTTTACAAAGAAAGGAGTCCCTACGTTTATACCGTTTGCCTTAAGACCTTGCATTAATCCTGACAAAACATCTTCAGTATTAGCTGCCACAGCTGCAGAAGAAAGTCCGTCTGAAACGAAGATTTGTACCGTTGGATTCTTAGCACATTTTTCTTTTACCGTAGCTACGCCTTCTTCATTAAGTCTTCTTCCCAAATCGGGTCTTGTAAGGTACTGATCCTTGCTTTCACATTTTGTTTGAACTGTAAACAGGTCAAGCCCATCAACAAAATCCTGATCTACATCTGAAAATACAGCATCTTGTGCTGCTGAATGCGCAGCTCTAAACATTAGTTGAGGCAATGTTTTGTATCTTGCACCAGCTTTTCCTATTCCTAGTCTACAAGGCGCATGAAGTTTTAACTCGTAAAAGCCTTCCTTATCGTACGGATCTTCCACTAGATATTGTTCCTTTATGTCTATGGTGCTCATATCTACAAGCTCGCCATCCTCAATCTTGGATTCTTCTCTGTTTGGTTTTGTTACAGGAACTTCTACCTTGTCCTCAGCCTTTTTCAACTCTCCTGGAGAAGGTGCTTCAACTGCTTGGTCATTTTTAACAACTTCTGTAGTTTCCACACTGCCCTTAGCACCGGCTTCAGATCCTGTTCCAGTACCTAGGTCCAAATCCATATTATTTAACACTTCCTCAATTATCGCTTTTAATTCTTTTGTATCCACTGGGTTATCCTCCTTTACTTCTTAAGAAAGATAGATGCATCTCCTGCTAGTGGTGTTAACTTTCCATCCTTAGAAATGCCCATCTTTTCCAACCATTCGTCAAACTCTTTGATAGGTCTGAGTCCGAATACTTCACGAAGTGCTGCAGCTTCGTGATATCCTGTGCACTGATACATAAGCATGCAGTCATCGCCTTCAGGTATACCCATGATGTAGTTGCATCCTGCTGCTACAAGAAGAGTAGCTAGATTTTCGATGTCGTTTTGGTCTGCTTTCATGTGGTTGGTATAACAAGCATCACACCCCATGGAAATACCAGTAAGTTTTCCCATAAAGTGATCTTCAAGACCTGCTCTTATTACCTGCTTAGAATCATATAAGTATTCAGGGCCAATAAATCCTACGACTGTATTTACTAGGAAAGGCTGGAATCTCTTAGCAAATCCATAACATCTAGCTTCCATTGTCAACTGATCCCAACCGTTATGAGCCTCGGAGGATAGCTCAGAACCTTGTCCTGTTTCAAAGTACATCACATTTGGACCGGTTGCTTTTCCATATTTAAGTGCATAATCATGAGCTTCCTGTATCATATCTCCTGTTATACCGAAAGCTTCATTACCTTTTTGGGATCCTGCTATGGACTGGAAAACTAGCTCTATTGGTGCCCCTAGCTTCTTCGCGGCTTCGATCTGAGTAGTTACATGTGCTAATACACAAATCTGAGTAGGAATCTCCCATTTGTTTCTAAACTCATAAAACTGATTCAGTATTCTTGCTACACTTTCAACAGAGTCATCAACAGGGTTCAATCCTAGCACAGCATCACCACATCCTAGGCTGAAGCCTTCCATAGTCGATGCCATGATTCCCTTAGGATCATCTGTTGTGTTGTTCGGCTGCAGTCTAGATGAGAATGTACCGTCTTTACCAATAGTAGTGTTACATTTTGCAGTAATTTCGATCTTTTTTGCTCCATAGATAAGGTCAAGATTACCCATGAGCTTTGTAACACCTGAAATAATCTCTGCTGTCAAACCTCTGGATGCTCTTTTGATCATATCCCCGGTAGTCTCTGTATCCAAAAGCCATTCTCTAAACTCTGCGACTGTTTTGTTCTTATGTTCATCGAAGATTGATTCGTTAACGTCATCCTGTATAATTCTTGTAACTTCATCTTCTTCGTAAGGTACAGCCGGATGATTTCTAAGATCATTCAGAGTTAAATTCGCAAGAACTTGCTTTGCGGCCACTCTTTCTTCAGCTGACTCAGCAGCAATTCCTGCCAGAGTGTCACCTGATTTCATCTCGTTAGCTTTAGCCATTACTTCTTTAACAGATTTGAAATCGTAAGTGTGGCCAAATAACTTTGTTTTTAAAATCACTTTCTTCACCTCATGCTTTCATTCATTTTAGCGATTAAATATTAATGTCTTCGTCACGACAGGTACTACTCTTCCACCGGCTACCGGTTCGCCGATATCAATGTAATCCCCATCTTTAACAAAGATATTATCGATACTAATAATTTTGCGATCCATTCCCATCTGAACTTTTAATGCATTACCTAGAACCTTTCCAATATCGTTTTCACTT
>JASBYX010000022.1 GCA_029983755.1 Anaerovoracaceae bacterium | reverse complement strand
AAGTAGAACCTTTTCCCGATTTATTTTCATTGAAAACCTATTCTAAAAATGTTATAGTATGTATAGAAGAAGGGATTGCAAAATTCTACTTAAGTTTTCATGGAGGATAATTACATGAGCGACAAAGAAAAAGAAATGATGAACGAAGACGATGTTTTGACATTGGAGTTTGAGGACGAATCTATCGAATGCGAGATTATGGGAACATTTGAGCATGACGGCAAGGAGTACATGGCTCTGATACCTCTTGATGATTCCGATGATATTTATATTTACGAATACAAGGAAGTTTCTCAGGATGATGAGGGCGTTGAGTTTGAGCTCATCGACATCGATGATGACAAGCAGTTTGAAGAGGTTGTCAAGACATTCGATAGCATCATGGCAGAGGAAGAAGAGGCTGAAGTTCTAAACTAATTCGTTGATTCGGCTAAGGCTAATGATGATTTCAGTAAAGAAAGTTAAGCGTCAGGATTCTGACGCTTTTTCGTTGTGAATTAAAACCTCAACAATCTATTGAAAAACTAACATTTTTTGAAACAAAAGCAATATATTATAATGCTAACAATCTGAGGGAGAGGATGAGAAATGGATAAATATGATGTAATTGTCATAGGAGCAGGTGCCGGTGGTGTCTTTGCTGCCTATGAGTTCACCAAGCTGGACTATCCAGGTAAAGTTCTAGTAATCGATAAGGGCGCTCCTCTGGAAAAGAGAAATTGCCCAATCAAGATGGGGGTAACCCCTCAATGCATCAGGTGTACCCCTTGCCACATCATGAACGGCTACGGTGGGGCAGGTACTTTGTCAGATGGAAAGTACAACATAACAACAGAATTCGGTGGAGATTTGCACAAAACAGTAGGCTTCGAGAAGGCGATGGAGCTTATGGAGTATGTGGACTCCGTTCTATGTTCTATGGGAGGCTCTGAGGCAAAGCTTTACTCTACTGCAGAGACGGATCTTAAGACCAAATGCCTACAGAACAATCTTCATTTGCTTTCGGCCAAGGTTAGACACCTTGGAACGGACAGAAACGTTAGAATCCTAGGGCATATCTATGATTATGTATCCAAGAAGGTTGACTTTAAGTTCTACACCACTTGTGATGATGTGGAACTTATGGATGATGGTAGCTTCAAGGTTACAACTAACAAAGGGGATTTCCTGTGTGATAAGGTAATTATGGCTACCGGACGCTCAGGATCCAAGTGGATAGGGGATGTATGTTCTAAATTCAATATTCCACAGGAGCGTAATCGTGTGGACATCGGTGTCCGTGTTGAGCTTCCTGCTGAAGTTTTTAAGCATATTACAGATGATGTTTATGAAAGCAAGATCGTGTATAAGACGGATAAGTATAACGATATGGTAAGGACGTTCTGTATGAATCCGTATGGGGAAGTTGTTGCCGAAAACACTAACGGCATCGTTACTGTAAATGGACACAGCTATGCTGATCCAAAGCTTCATACTGAGAATACAAACTTTGCACTCCTTGTTACTAACAAGTTCACGGAGCCTTTTGATGACAGTAACGAGTACGGTGAGTCCATTGCAAGACTTTCCAACATGCTTGGGGGAGGCGTCTTGCTTCAGAGATTTGGAGATCTTGAAAAGGGCAGAAGAAGTAGCGACAGGAGAATGGAGAAGTGCTTCACAAGGCCTACTTTGAAGGCCACTCCAGGAGATTTGAGCCTTGTAATTCCAAAGAGACAGCTTGATAGTATCATCGAGATGATATATGCTCTTGATAAGATTGCTCCGGGGACTGCCAACGAGGATACCTTGCTCTACGGTGTTGAGGTTAAATTCTACAATTCAAAGGTTCCTGTGGATGAGAAGATGGAAACAAAGGTGCCGGGGCTGTATGCGATAGGAGATGGTTCAGGTGTTACCCATTCCTTATCTCAGGCATCAGCCTGTGGAGTTCAGGTGGCAAGGTTCATCGCAGAAGCATCTGAATAAATCTGATTTTTGTGAATTTTTTGTAAGGGATTTTGCCAAATCTATTGAAATTAGTAGTAATTTCTATTATACTTAATGAGTCGCCTGATTTCGATCCGGTATGCGGTCATGGCGGAATTGGCAGACGCGCACGGTTCAGGTCCGTGTGAGGCGACTCATGGGGGTTCGAATCCCTTTGACCGCACCATGAAAGGAGCTATGACGAATGAAGTAAGTTCGGTGTGGCTCTTTTTGTTTGTTCAAAATTGATTGATAAAGTTTGACTTTTTAAACTTGATTATTCGAAAACGGAAATTATTATATACATTAAAACAAAAACTGCTAAATCTCATTAGAGGTCTAGCAGTTTTCTATAACTATATTAATATTTTCTCAAGTTATCCCCATATTGTGCTATGTATAGAATCATGTATTGTGCTAAGTATCGTGCACCGCTTACTACTTATCCCTTACAAATGCCACCTTGGCCATCTGAATTATAACCGTTGGAAGCAGGGAAAGGAGAACCACATATAGGATATCCATTGTAGTTAGAGGATCAATGGTGAAAGGTTTTCTCAGGAATGGCACGAACAAAACAGCAAAGAGTAGGCAGGCTCCTCCAAACCATGCACCCACTACAGCCATATTTGTAAATATTCCCAGTTTAAAAATTGACTCCTTGCCGCGGCTATTGAAACCGTGCCACAGTCTGGCAAGACAAAGTGTGGCGAAAGCCATTGTCATAGCACCGTAGCTCCCTTCATTTCCAAGACCTATATAAAATGCTCCAAGAGTAGCTCCACCGATTAATGCCCCCTGAAGAAGAATCTGGACAAAATTTGCAGAGGTGATTACATTTTCACTCCTTGAACGAGGAGCATCATTTATGAGGTTGTGATTCATAGGCTCCATGTTGATTGCAAGGGCAGGCATAGAGTCTGTCAGCAGATTTATAAACAGCAGATGTACCGCTGTAAAAGGCGTAGGTAAAGCTAGAAGCGCCGCAGCCAAAACAACGAAAATTCCAGCCATATTCCCTGACAGCAGGAACAAAATAGAGTTCTTGATGTTGGCATATATATTTCTTCCGTTGAGAACTGACTTCACTATTGTAGCAAAGTTATCGTCAGTTAGTATCATGCTGGCTGCATCCTTAGAAACATCCGTACCGGTTATTCCCATAGCAACTCCCACATCTGCACTCTTTAGAGCAGGGGCATCATTTACACCATCACCTGTCATAGCTACTATATGCCCCAAAGATTGCCAAGCCTTTACAATTCTTATCTTGTTGCTTGGGGAAACTCTGGCGTAAAGGGAGATATGAGGAAGTTTCTTCATGAGTTCTTCCTGACTCATCTCATCCAGTTCAGGCCCGGTAACTGCAATATCTCCTTCCTCCATTATACCGATGCGCTTTGCGATTGCCGAAGCGGTAATTTTGTGATCTCCTGTAATCATAATAGCCTTGATTCCGGCTCTCTTACATTCTGCCACAGCCTCTGCAGATTCCACCCTTGGAGGATCCATTTCAGCCATGAGTCCAAGGAACTCCATACCCTCCTCATAGGATTTATCAAGGACAGCATCTGTGCTCTTTGGCAGTCCGGAAATCTCCTTCTTTGCAAAAGCCAAAAGCCTTAGACCCTGGGATGACCACTTGAGATTCAAGGCCTCAATGGCTTTCCTGTCGTCATCGGTGAGGTTGTTGATCCTCTGAAGGAGAACATCAATAGCACCCTTGGTGAACAAAACACCTTCTCCGTCGATAACGTGGTAGGTTGTCATGAGTTTGCGATCCGAATCGAAGGGAATCTCTGCAAAGCGCGGGTATTTTGTGCGAATATCCTCATAGTTTCCACCTTGCTTGATGTAATATTCCACAAGGGCAGTTTCCGTCGGGTCACCAAGGTAATTCTCGCCGGCAATGGTGGTGTCGTTACATAGGACGGAGGCCAACCTGAGCATTTCTATGTCTTCTCCTGGGAGAAGATAAGTTACCTCCACAGTCATCTTGTTCTGGGTAAGTGTTCCGGTTTTGTCAGAACAGATTATGGATACGCTGCCTAGACCCTCAACAGCGGAGAGTTCCTTGATTATTGCGTTTTCTTCTGCCATCCTCTTAGTGCCGATTGCAAGGGATATGGTAATGATTGATGAAAGTGCTTCAGGAATGGCAGCGACTGCAAGTGCTACCGCAAAGAGCAGGGAGTCGATTACCGGCATGTTTCTATAAATATTCAGTGCGAAAACTAATGCGCAAAGAATCATGATGCCGATGGACAGTTTCTTTGAGAAGTTATCCATTGTAATCTGAAGGGGAGTCCTCTTCTCCTCAGCCTTGTTCATAAGGTCGGCTATCAATCCCAGCTGTGTATTTGTTCCAACTGATGTACATACAACGGTTGCACGCCCATAGGTTATGAGGGAGCCTGAAAAGACCATATTCAGTTGATCTCCAAGTGCAACTTTCTCGTCTACTGAAGTGCTTGAAAGGGGTTCCTCCTGCTTTTCAACGCTTTCCGGCTCTCCTGTAAGTGCACTTTCGTTTACTCTCAATGAATAATTCTGTATAATTCGTCCATCGCCGGGAACAATGTCTCCCGCCTCAAGGGTAAAAATATCTCCCACAACAAGTTCCTCTGCAGGAATTTCAACCTTCTTCCCATCCCTTACAACTTTGGCGTTAGGGGAGGAGAGACTTTTCAGACTTTTCAGGGACTTCTCGGCATTCACATACTGGACGGTACCAAGAACAGCGTTTATAATCAGTACAGCTATGATTACAGCAGTGCTCTCATAACTTCCCGTAATGGTTGAAATGATCGCTGCGATTATAAGAATTATTACCAAAAGATCCTTAAACTGTTCTAAAAATACCTGAAAAACAGACTTTTTCTGCTTCTCTTCAAGCTTGTTTGCTCCATTTTCTTTTCGGCTTTTTTCAACTTGTTCAGCCGTAAGGCCTGTCATACCGGAAGACAGCTTACTTAGAACTTCAGATGCTTCTCTGTTGTAGTACATTAATCAGTTCTCCTTAATATATCTTTTAATCATCTCTTTGAATTATCCTTTTAATTATACCACAGCAGGGCATTTTATTACACAAAAAAACTCTCCCGGATATTCAAGTTACAATTCCCTTAATTCTCAAAAAAGAAAAAACGATGGGAGACACTCCATCGTTTATGTTGCTCATTGCATGTGTATTTAACTTATACACTGGTGGGGACGGGTGAGACTTAGTTTGCAGACTTAGCTGCGTTGAATCTCTTAGTTATTCTTGAAACCTTTCTAGAAGCTGCCTTCTTGTTAAGTGTTCCCTTAGAAGCGGCCTGCATAAGCTTCTTCTCGCAAACTGCAAGTTTCTCGCCTGCAGCATTCATATCGCCTGCTTCCATTGCAAGTTCAAACTCCTTGAGAGCTTCCTTTACATGGTTCTTAACACGCTTGTTTCTAGCGGTCTTTCTGTCGATAACTCTGATTCTTTTCTTTGCGGATTTAATATTTGCCATTAATTTTCACCCCACTTTACTTAAATTTAGCAATTTGTTTCAAATTCGCAACAAACATTATATAACAAAATATCAGCCTTCGCAAGGACTTTGACATATTTTGTAAGAGTATTATGTAAAATCTTGTAAGTCAACTAGTGGTGGATCTTTTTCCCACCAAAAATGCAACAAATGCAATAGCAAGAGTTATGACCTCAGCAACTGGAAGGGCAAACCATAGCGCCTCAATCCTTCCCAGTTGAGATAGCAAAACAATCGATGGAACCAGAAGGATCAGACCTCTGCCCACAGTTATAAGAAGAGACTTAAGAGCCGCCTCCTGTGCGTTCATGGACGCAGCAATTACAATATTAAGCCCACTAAAGAAAAACGCTATGAAGTAGCACCTTATACCAAGAGAAGCCATCATATTGAGCTGGTGATCCCCGGTTTTGTTGAAAATATTCGCAAAGGGAGTTGCAAAAACATAGAGTATCAGGTACAAAACAGCAGCCATGCAAAGGGATGTGATGAGCCCAAGTTTAATCACATATCTAAGGCCGCTTCTTTCCCCACGACCGTGACAATTGCTGATGAGGGGCTGCATACCTTGACCGATTCCGTTAAAGAGAGCGTTCACCACAAAACCGATATTAGCCACAATTGAGTAGGCAGACACACCCAAATTTCCAGAAATAGTCCAGAAAGCAATATTGAATGTAATCATAGAAATCCCGGAGGAAATTTCAATGATAAAATTGGAGAGCCCAAGCACCACAACTCCCCTAAATATCCAAAAAATATTTCTAAGGGGACTTATCTCTCTATTTTCATCTGTGATAACTCTTTCTCTAATATTACCAAAGTGAAAGCTGCTCTTACCCCTTAAAAAATAAGTGGACAATACTAAAAGTCCCACTATTGGGGCAGTTCCCGTTGCAAGGGCGGCACCGAACATGCCCATTTTCAACGGATAAATAAATATCCAGTCGAGAACGAGATTTGTGAAATTCCCTGCTAAAAGGGAGGCTGTAGCAAACCTTGGAGCGTTATCGTTTCTGATAAAAGCAACAACGATATTGTTAAGCATGAAAGGTACAGCAAAGGTTGAAACAACTCGAATATATGTTCCGGCATAGGGAACGGTCTCCTTGTCACCACCAAAGAGATAAGCAAGATCATAGGCAAAAATCCGCCCCCCAATAAGAAATAGTATTCCAACTAAAACAGAAACCCCTACAGCGAAGGTAAATATTTTGTTGGCTAGATTTTCGTCACCTCGAGCCTTGGTCACAGCAAAAAGAGTTGATCCGCCAACGGACATGAGCATCCCCGTACCGAGAATTATACTGTATATGGGGAGAGCTATGTTGAGTCCGGCAAGGGCCATAGGACCGATACCTGTCGCCACAAAATAAGTATCCGCTAGGATATAGGCAGAAAATCCTATCATGGCTAGTATGCTCTGACTGACATAGAGGGCAAATGACTTCCTCAGACTTAATTTATTCAAACCGTTTTCCTGTAATACATTATTAGTGTTCATGATTTCTATTGTAACCGAATAATGGAGGTATTTCCATAGGTGAGGGGTTTAATTCGTGCAAAAGGAGCCAAAATATGGTATCATTAAAACTATCTTAAAGAAGAAATTTTAGGTACGGGAGAAAGTATGGATCAGAAATATATCAGAAACTTTAGCATAATCGCTCACATCGATCATGGCAAGAGTACACTGGCGGATAGAATTATTGAAAATACAGGCCTGGTGGCAAGTCGAGATATGAAGGAGCAGTTCCTTGACAACATGGATCTTGAAAGGGAAAGGGGAATCACCATCAAGCTCCAGACCAGCAGACTGGTTTACAAGGCAAAAGATGGCCACGAATATATATTCAATTTAATTGACACACCGGGGCACGTGGACTTCACCTATGAGGTTTCAAGGAGTTTGGCAGCCTGCGAAGGGGCTGTTCTTGTGGTGGATGCCACCCAGGGAGTTGAGGCTCAAACTATGGCAAACGTTTATCTTGCTTTGGATGAAGACCTTGAGATTCTTCCCTGCCTGAACAAAATCGATTTGGCCAGCGCTCGCACAGATGAGGTGAAGGAAGAGATTGAAGACATGATCGGCATCGATACAGAGGATGCACCACTTGTTTCGGCCAAGGAGGGAATTGGGATTGAAGACCTTCTAGAGGCAGTGGTTAAGCACATTCCTGCACCCACTGGAGATCCTGAGGGCAGTCTGAAAGCCTTGATTTTCGACTCGGTTTACGATAACTACCGGGGAGTGGTTATTTATACACGAATACTCGACGGCCAGGTTAGAGTCGGTGATGATATTTTGCTCATGAATTCCAAGAAGAAGTATGAGGTTACTGAGGTGGGGGTAATGGCTCCTTCCCATACACCAACAAAACAGCTTTCCGCCGGGGATGTTGGCTACATCGTTGCCTCCATCAAGCAGGTTAAGGATGCACGAGTAGGAGATACCATAACTTTGGCAGGTAACCCTACTGCAGAGGCACTTCCGGGATACAAGAAGGTGCAGTCAATGGTTTATTGCGGAATTTATCCTGCAGAAGGTGAGAAATACGAAAGCGTGAAAGATGCTCTAGAGAAACTTCAGGTTAACGATGCTGCATTTCTCTTTGAACCTGAGACATCCACAGCGCTGGGATACGGTTTCAGATGCGGTTTTCTGGGGCTTCTCCACATGGAAATAATAGTCGAAAGACTTGAAAGAGAGTTTGACCTCGGTGTAATAACCACAGCGCCAAGCGTAGTATACAAGGTAGTTAGAAACGACGGCACAGTTGAAATGATCCAAAATCCTACAAACCTTCCTCCGTTAACTGAGGTGGATCACATTGAGGAGCCTATGGTTAAGGCCAATATGATTATTCCTAAGGAATATGTTGGATCTGTTATGGAGATGTGCCAGGAGAGGCGTGGCACCATGCTTCACATGGAATACATTGCAGGTGATCGTGTGGACTTACACTACGATATGCCTTTAAATGAGGTTATTTACGACTTCTTCGATGCCCTTAAATCCAAGACAAGAGGTTACGGATCATTAGATTATGATTTTGACAGATATGAGAAGAGTCAGCTTGTGAAACTTGATGTGCTCCTGAACAAAACACTTGTAGATGCTTTCTCAATGATTGTCCATGAGTCAAGAGCCTATGCAAGGGGTAAGTTCGTGTGCGAAAAGCTCAAAGAAGTTATTCCTATGCATCAGTTTGAAGTGCCTATACAGGCCGCTATAGGTCAAAAGATAATAGCCAGAACCACTGTTAGAGCTTACCGTAAGGATGTTATAGCTAAGTGTTACGGTGGTGATATATCCAGAAAGAAAAAGCTCCTGGAAAAGCAAAAGCAGGGTAAGAAGCGAATGAGGCAGTTCGGTAAAGTTGAGGTTCCACAGGAAGCCTTTACCGCAGTGTTGAAATACGATGAGAACAAGTAAAAAAGCCATGACAAAAAGTAGAAATGATGACAATAAGTAGAAAGCCATGACATCAAAAGTTAATGCACTGGAAAAAGAAAACTCGAGGAAGCCCCTTGGCATATATATTCACGTGCCTTTTTGTGAATCAAAGTGTGGGTATTGCGGATTTTATTCCCACAAAGGAACCCTTGAGGACTATGAGGAATATACAGAGAAAGCAAAACTCGCTATCAGAGAATTAGCGATTCGAGGAACGTTCAAGGTTCAATGGGAGTCCAAGTTTTGTGGGGAACCGATGGTTCAAGGTGACACCAAATTTTATGGGGAAGCAATGGTTCAAAGTGACTCCTTCTACGTGGACAGTATATTCTTCGGGGGAGGTACACCTTCTATACTTTTACCTGCTCAGATTGAGAGTATCTTGAAGACCATAGATGATGAATTCGATGTTGCAGAGAATGTGGAAATAACCCTTGAGGCAAATCCCGGGATCTTGACCCTTGATAAATTAAAATCTTATAAAGATATGGGGATAAACAGATTGAGCCTAGGAGTCCAGAGTTTCAATGACGATGAACTGAAATTTATAGGGAGAATTCACGATTCAAAAACAGCAAAAGAAACCTTTGAGTTGTGCAGAAAAATCGGATTCGAAAACATTAACTTGGACTTGATATTTTCCCTCCCGGGTCAGGAGTTTGAAGGGTGGTGCAAAAACCTCCAACAGGCAGCTATTTTGGGGCCGGAGCATTTGTCTGTGTACGGATTGCAACTTGAAGAGAGTACGGACTTTTTCAGAAGGTTTCAGGAGGGGGAGTTTTCCGAAACCACCGATGAGGTAGATCGTAAGATGTATCACTGGACCTGTGAATTTTTGAGAGCCAGGGGATTTGAGCATTACGAAATTTCCAATTGGGCAAAGCCCGGATTTGAATGCAGGCACAATCTCAAATATTGGAATTTTCAGGACTATCTTGGCATAGGACCTTCAGCGGCCTCCTTTGTCAATGGAATACGTTTTTCTGTAGGCGAGAATTGGGAAATTACAGATGTCCATAATAATGATTTGAAAGACTCAGCAGGCGAGTTTTGTTTTACAGCTCTAAGGATATCTGAAGGAATTGATTTTGAAAAGTTTGAGGATAAAATCGGTGTTCCCTTCTGGTCTGTTTATAAGAACCAAAGGGATGAAATCCAAAAGCTTGTTAGTGATGGACTTGTTGATGTGGACAGTAGAGGAGTAAGACTCACTGAGAGGGGAATCGACATCTCCAATGGCATAATGGCAATGTTTGTCTAGAAGCGATAATCATAGAAGGTCTCGTTTTGTGTTTAAGTCTGCATATTACGGATGAATCTTTGATTCCATGATTAGCCGGATTAATTTGCGGATTTATTTTTAGCTATACTACAATACATAATATTACAAAGTGGAGGATGCTATGGAAAAGTATATTTTAGCCTTAGATCAAGGGACTACCAGTTGTCGTGCCATCATTTATGACAAAAAAGGAAACCCTGTGATAACATCTCAAAAAGAATTTCAGCAATTTTTTCCTAAGTCCGGTTGGGTAGAGCAGGATGCCATGGAAATTTGGACGACTCAGATGAATGTAGCCCAGGAAGCCATACTTAAGCTTAACGGAGATTACCAAAACATCGAGGGTATAGGAATTACAAATCAGAGGGAAACCACAATCGTATGGGATAAAAATACCGGTAAACCAGTTTACAATGCTATTGTCTGGCAATGCAGAAGGACAGCAGATTATTGCAAAAAGCTTAAAGATGAAGGCTACGATAAAATGTTTAAGGAAAAAACAGGCCTAGTCATAGATAGCTACTTCAGCGCAACAAAGCTCAGATGGATACTTGAAAATGTAGACGGGGCAAAGGAAAAGGCTGAGAAGGGAGACCTGCTATTTGGTACAGTAGAAACTTGGCTAATTTGGAAAATGACCGATGGTAAGGCTCACGTCACTGATTATTCCAATGCATCAAGAACTATGATGTTCAACATACACGATCTCGCATGGGATAAGGAAATCCTTGAGCTTTTGGGTATTCCTGAAAAGATGCTGCCTGAACCTGTACCTTCCTCTAAGGTTTATGGTGAAACGAAGACCACAATATTTGGAGGCCCAATTAAGATCGCCGGAGCAGGCGGGGATCAGCAGTGTGCTCTTTTTGGACAGACGTGCTTTGAAGAAGGTGATGTAAAGTCAACCTACGGCACCGGAAACTTCCTCCTTATGAATACAGGAGACAAGCCTATTAGCCTTGATAACGGACTATTGACAACTATTGCCTGGGGAATAGGTGACGAACTTAAGTATGCCGTTGAAGGATCTGTATTCGTCTGTGGAGCAGCGATTCAGTGGCTTAGAGATGAACTGAAAATAATAGAGAAAGCCCCATACGCAGAACCAGCTTCGAGAGCCGTAGAAGATAACGGAGGTGTGTATTTTGTGCCATCATTTGTGGGACTTGGTGCTCCACACTGGGATTCAGGTGCAAGGGGAACCGTGGTGGGCCTCAGTCGTGGAACCAGCAGAGAACACTTTATCAGGGCGACAGTTGAGTCCATGGCATATCAGTGCAAGGACCTTTATGATGTTATGAAGAAGGATGCCAACAAAAAATCCGAGGAAGATATGGGCGGCGATGGTCTTAGGGTTGACGGTGGCGCCAGTGCAAATGACTTTCTGATGCAGTTTCAGGCTGACATAATAGGAGAGAAGATAGTAAGACCTAAAGTTATAGAAACCACATCCCTTGGGGCGGCTTATTTTGCCGGGCTTGCAGTCGGATATTGGAAGGATAAGGAAGACATCAAATCCAACTGGGTTGTTGACAAAGTATTTGAGCCGAAGATGGATGATGCAGAGCGGGAAAAGCTTCTAAGAGGCTGGAGCAGGGCTGTGAAGACTGCACAGTATTGGAGCAGCCTTGGGGATGATGAGGAGGAATAGCCGGGGATTATGTCACCTATTAAAAATAATAGGTTGACAATACTCGTTAGATGATAGATAATAGTTGAGTAATTTAAAAAAGAATGGAGACTTATATGAGAAAGACTAGACTTTATTACTTAACTATTACGGCTTTGTTTACGGCGCTGATTGCAGTGGGGGCTTTTATCAAAATCCCTATGCCAATGTTACCCTTCACATTGCAGACATTCTTCACTATGCTGGCTTGTTTTTTGCTACCCAAGAAGTATAGTACGTCAGCGGCAGCACTCTATTTGGTTCTTGGACTAGTGGGATTGCCTATATTCACTAGTGGAGGAGGATTTGGCTATGCTCTGACTCCGGGATTTGGATATTTGCTAGGTTTCATCGCAGCAAATTTTGTGAGTGGAGCTGTCCTAGAGAAAAGAAACCCTTTGATCAGCTCAGGCTTGCCTGCCTTTGGTGATTACATAATTGCAGGTATTGTGAATATTATCGTGGTCTATATTTTCGGGCTGGGATATTGGTATTTGCTCGCCAATGTGTTCACCGGCAATGGAATTGGACTCTGGCCACTTGTCATGAATGGATTTTTGATGACACTCCCTGGGGACATCATCAAGATGATAGTTGCAGCCCTTGTTGCCTTGAGGGTAAAGAAGGTAATGTAAAATCGAAATTAAAATTCAAACTGATGTTTTATAATTAAAGAAAAGGTATTGTGTGGGAGTGAAATGTCCTTGACACAATACCTTTTTCAATATCCAAATTTCCTAATATCTATTTTGTGTAAAAATTATAGTTTCAACAGATGATAGCTTCAGAATATGATAGATTCAATGACCTATAACTTCACCATATACTCAAGAGTTCTAACCATCTGACTCACATAACTCATCTCATTATCATACCAAGCCACGATACGAACCTCATATATATGGGTACCACATTTCTGGGCGAGGGTTTCAGTTGCATCAAACAGTGAACCATAGGACATACCGATGACATCAGAGGACACGATTTCTTCCTCGTTGTAACCAAAGGACTCATTTGCTGCTGCCTTCATTGCCTCATTTATACCTTCAACGGACACAGAGTCAGTCTCATCTTTAAGAGTGGCATCGAGGATTGTTATAGAACCGGAAGGCACAGGTACACGCTGAGCAGATCCTATGAGTTTTCCATCGAGCTCAGGGATTACAAGACCAATTGCAGAAGCAGCTCCGGAGCTTGTAGGAACGATGTTAATAGCACCTGCTCGAGCTCTTCTTAGATCACCCTTTCTGTGTGGACCGTCAAGGAGCATTTGGTCACCTGTATATGCGTGTATGGTTGTCATAAATCCTGTGCGAAGTTCTCTGTATTCATTCAGAACCTTTGCCATAGGTGCAAGGCAGTTTGTGGTACAACTTGCGGCGGAAACAATCAGATCGTCAGGATTTAGAGTTTCGTGGTTTACATTGTATACGATTGTAGGCAAATCATTTCCGGCAGGAGCAGAAATCAAAACCTTCTTAGCCCCGGCGTCGATATGGGCCTTAGACTTAGCCTTGCTAGTATAAAACCCGGTACACTCAAGGACTATGTCCACATCAAGCTTCTTCCATGGAAGATTCTTAGCATCAGCCTCAGCATAAATAGGTATCTCTTTCCCATCAACAGTGATAGATGACTCACCGGCCTTTATGTCGTGCCCGTGAAAGCCTCCCTGTACGCTATCAAACTTCAGAAGATGAGCCAGCATTTTTGGGCTTGTCAGGTCATTGATAGCAACGATTTCCAAAACATCTTCCTCCCACAACTTTCTAAAAGCAAGTCTACCTATTCGGCCAAAGCCGTTTATAGCAATTTTTTTCTTCATTTAGCATACCGCCTTTCCAGTGCAGTTATAGAACTTAAAAATCTATAACAAAATATTCAATACCTTTCATCACTTCAAGATTATATCAACAAAATATTCTTTCCCCATAAGTATACCCTCCGCCAAGGCTGAATTAACAGTTATAAATATACAATTGGCACGAAACAATTGATACAAGACCAAAAATTGACATTCAAAAGGGTTTTATTGAAATCTATACGAATTAAGAATAGGCTTTGTCACAAATTTTGGATTGAATTTTATGCATTCTTCTTGACGGCATTATAATCGAATGATAAAATGTATTTGGAGTAATTCAGTTGGTACGAATGTTTAAAAGATAAGGGA
Source organism: Anaerovoracaceae bacterium (assembly GCA_029983755.1). Taxonomy (GTDB): domain Bacteria; phylum Bacillota; class Clostridia; order Peptostreptococcales; family Anaerovoracaceae; genus S5-A14a. The sequence continues at coordinate 14,609 of JASBYX010000022.1, read as the reverse complement.
GTAAAAGCTTCCACGGTCCCGCCGCTGTGAAGACGGAGAACGCTCGATTATGCCACTGGAACTTTAAGTTTCCGGGAAGGCCGAACGTTTGATGAGGTCGAAGTCAGAAGAACTGCCACTGAAAGAATGCATTTATGTTACGAGCGATGACTGGCATTGAAAAATTTTGGTGCAAAATTTCAAATGCCCGTTTGGGCATTTTTTAATTAGAAAATGTAAGTTTGATATACCACGGGCAAATTTCCGGAAATTCCTGTAACATATAATACTTTTCAAAGCTCCAAGGTGTTTTTTTCAAGTGTTTTATATTACTAAAGGAGGTCAAAATGACTAGAAAAGAGAAAACTATTCTTTCTCTGAGCTGTGCCTTCGCATTAATCTTTGGTGTTGTGCCTGTATCACACGGTATGCACATCATGGAAGGTTATCTGCCTTTGGTGCACTGCTTGGTATGGGGAGCTATTTCAGTTCCTTTCGTAGTTGCCGGAATTATTAAAATTAGAAAATTAACCGAACAGAACAGAAGAACAATGGTTCTAATCGCAATGGCAGGAGCATTTGTATTTGTTCTTTCTTCATTGAAGATTCCTTCCGTTACAGGAAGCTGTTCACACATGACAGGAACAGGACTTGGCGCTGTTTTGTTCGGACCTGCAGCAACCAGCGTTCTTGGAATCATTGTGCTATTGTTCCAGGCTATTTTGCTTGCTCACGGTGGGCTTACAACCCTGGGAGCTAACACTTTCTCAATGGCTATCGGTGGCCCATTCCTAACTTGGATCATTTGGAAAGGTCTAAAGGGCACAGGAATGAACAAGCCTTTAGCTATTTTCATTGCAACAGCCCTAGGTGATTTGTTCACTTATTGCATTACAAGCTTCCAGCTTGCATTTGCCTATCCATCTGAAACAGGTGGAGTTATGGCTTCCGTTGCTAAGTTCCTCGGAATCTTCGCAGCAACACAGGTTCCTCTAGCTATTATCGAAGGAATCTTGTCCGCACTTGTATATATGGCTCTTATGAACTACGCTAAGCCTGAGATGAGAGCTATCGGCCTTGTGGCTGAGAAATAGGAGGTGCATGATGAACAAGAAAGGTAGCGCAAAGATTACAGTTCTGCTTATCATCATCTGTGTGCTTCTGGCAATCGTTCCGCTATTCGCACTTAAGGATGCTGAGTTTGGTGGATCAGATGATGCAGGTAGCGATGCTATTAGCGAAATCGTAAAGGAAAACAAGGGTATCACTGACAAGGACTATGAGTATGAGCCATGGGCTGAGCCTGTACTTGAAAAGCTTTTGGGCGGAGAACTTCCGGGAGAAGTCGAATCACTTATTTTCTGCGTTCAGACAGGTATCGGTGTTGGAATCGTTGCTTTCTTCCTAGGAAGACTCACTCAGAGATCAAAGGACAGAAAGAAATACGGAATTCCTGATGATGCTGAGGAAGAATAGAACAATAACAATAACGGGATAGTTATATTTGATGTTAAATCGTGTCGGCCGGGCTGTCCTGGCCGGCATTTGTGTTAATATGTGCATTTATAAGGGGAATTATGCTTACCATAGATAAATTATGTTATTATTCAAAGCTCCGATATGTGAACCCCACGGAAAAGGCCCTGTACACCATGGTAACCATCGTTTTGCTCATCGCAAGCCGATCCATGATAATGGCTGCAGCTATTTTGTTGCTGAACTATTATCTGAACGTGTACAAGGGTGGTCTCAACGGAAAGAGGTACCGGGTTTTGCTCACGTGGCCGCTGTCGTTTCTCATCTTTGGAACAATTGCGCTGTTTGTTAATATTTCAAGGACGACTCTGGATCTTTATGCGATACCAATCGGAAGCTTTTACCTGACTGGGAGCAAAATAGGGATGTGGCAAGGGATTCAGCTCATCATGACCGCTATGGCTGCGGTTTCCAGCCTGTACTTTCTCTCTTTGAACACCACCATGCCGGATATAATCTCCGTTCTAAGAAAGTGCCGACTTCCGAAGATTTTCGTGGAGCTGATGATGCTGATTTACAGGTTCATTTTTATTCTGATGAACGTTGCTGCGAACATAACGATTTCTCAAAAATCCCGTCTGGGGTACAGGAATTACAAAACATCTCTAAAGTCCTTTGCTGCCATGCTTTCGGCTCTATTCATAAACTCTATGAAAAGGTCCAATAACCTATTTGACGCTATGGAGGCCAGGGGCTATGACGGGGAGCTTAGAATGATAGAGGAGCATTACGAACAAAATAGCCGCACTCTTTGGCTAATCGGTTGTCTTGGGGCTGTTTTGCTGGCTGCAACAGTATGGATCAGAGTTGAAAACATAATTTATATATGAGGATGAGATATGAAAACAGGTGATAACACAATGGAAAATAAGAATGGTGTGGATAGTAAATATGTTGTAAGTGGCGACGAGGGCAGATGTTCTGAGGAAGTAATAATAAAGGCCGAAAACCTGTACTTTTCATACGATGACGAAAAAACATATTCCCTAGACGGATTCTCACTGGAGATAAAGAGAGGCAGAAAAATTGCTTTTCTGGGTGCCAATGGCGCAGGAAAATCCACCTTCTTCCTAACGCTGAATGGGATTCATAAGTTAGCAGATGGGCATTTAGAGGTTGACGGTGAGGAAGTAAAGTATGATAAAAAGTCACTTATGAAACTCAGGTCCAAGGTTGGAATAGTTTTTCAGGATCCGGATAATCAGCTTTTTTCGGCAAGTGTAAGGCAGGAGATTTCCTTTGGGGCGATGAACATGGGGATGAGTCAGGAAGAGGCTGAAGAGGCTGTGAATAAGGTTGTGGAAAAACTTCTCATCGGGCCCTTTGTTCATAAGGCGACCCACGCCTTGTCAGGGGGGCAGAAGAAGCAAGTGTCAATCGCTGATGTTCTGGTGATGATGCCTAAGATCGTAATTTTAGACGAACCGGCATCCTCACTTGATCCAAAGCATACCACCATTGTAAACGGCATTATAGAAATGATGGTAAATGAAGGGATAACCGTCCTTGTGTCAACCCACGATGTGAACTATGCTTACGGATGGGCGGACGAGGTCGTGGTAGTTGATCAGGGTAAGGTTTTGATGCACGATAAGCCAAGGGCTGTTTTCCACAACAAGGAAGTTCTTAAGAAGGCTAATCTTGAGAAACCAATGGTTCTGGAGTTTTACGACAGGCTGGTGGATAAAGGTGTCGTGGAAAAGTCAAAGTATACTCCAAGAACGGTGGAAGAGCTGGATGAGCTGATAAAGTGAGAGCAAGAGCTGTCTTTTGTTGCTTTTAAAGTTTTCCATGTAGCTCCTGAAAGCATGTCTTTCAAAGCTCTTGCTTGCTGCATTTTCCAGCTTTTGAATATATTTGTATATGAAATTAAAACGCAGGCCACATTCCTTGTTTATGACATTGGATGTGGCTGTTATTTTGTTGGCAGCTGACAGCTAACTCTGTTGATTTGTTTCGGGAACGGCTTTAACCTAATGATTTACTGCTGTTTTGTTGACAAAACCAAAAATAAATAATAATAATGAGGGAATAATGTGAAGTTGTATAAAATTTGTGGTATAATCCAATCATGAATTTAGAAATTTTGACAAACCGCATTAAGAATACGGGGGTAATTCAAAAGGGAGATCGCATAGTTTTGGGCCTTTCAGGAGGGCCGGACTCTGTGTGTCTTTTTTGTGCTCTAAATTCATTGAAAGATGAATTAAAGCTGGACATTCATTGTGTGCATGTGAATCACGGTTTACGCGGGGAATCCAGTGATAGTGACGAGGCCTTTGTTCGATCCTTATGCAATAGATGGAATGTGCCTCTGCGTGTTGTGAAAATAAATTGTGAACAGCTTGCAAAGGACAGAAAAATTTCTGTTGAGGAGGCCGGTCGAGATGCAAGGTATGAGGCCTTTTCTGACTATGCGCAGGAACTTTTAACGGAAGAACGTTTGGCGGGTAAGGGCGTATCATCACCTAATGGGGATGTAGCATCTGAGGAAGTTTTATCGGAAGAACGCCTGCCGGATTATGGTGTATCACCTGACAAGGGCGCAGCAAGAACTGGTATAAAAGGCGGCCCCAGGCCAAAGATTGCTGTTGCACAGAATAAGGATGATCAGGCGGAGACCATCATATACAGAATTATAAGGGGTACCGGTATCAATGGCCTAAAAGCTATGGGCCACTCAAGTTTCTTGGCGTCAGGGTTTGAAGTCATAAGGCCCATTTTGGGTATAGAAAAGAAAGAGATTGTTGGATTTCTTGATAATGAAGGGATTCCATATTGTGTAGATTGTACTAACAATGAATCCCTTTATGCGAGAAACAAAATCAGATTAGAGATTATTCCCAAGATGGAGAGTATAAATTCTTCGGCTAAGGGTGCAATAGTGCGCCTTGGCAGTATAGCGGCAGAATATGAAGATTTTTTAGATAAAGAGGCCAACAAAATATTTGACTCGGTGAGGGAAGTTAAGTATTGCCCGGGGAGTGTTGATCATATTATACTTCCGGTTAAATTATTCCTGGGATGTCATAAGGTCTTATCTAAAAAGTTGATTGCAAAAGCATTGATACAGGTGGAGCTCAGGGAAAATGTGAGCTATGAACATTTAGAAGGTGTTTTGGGTCTTTTAACCAGCCAAAATCCGTCAGCACAGATAGATCTTCCCGGAGGTTATGTTGCCTGTCGTCTTTACAACAATATTGGATTTTTTTCCCCGGAGTTTTTCTCAAGGACGGAAGAAGATTTAAAGATGAGGATTTCTTCATTAGGCAAGGGCGAATCTGTAACAAATGACACTATGAATGCTACAGAAGAAAGTTCTAAAAACAGCGTTTCAAAGGGCAATTCCGGAGATGATTTTCCGGGAAAAGGAGATTATGATTTCAGCAAAAAGTCTGTAGAAATCTTCTTATCGAAGAAAACCTTGGAAGAAAGATATGGCAAAGGGACGGAACCTGTTTTGCGCTATAGAAGACCCGGAGACTACATTTATCTTGCAAATGGCGGAAGGAAGACGATCAAGAATCTTCTGATTGATGATAAAGTTCCCAGAATCATGAGAGATTTTGTGCCGATTCTTGCAGTGGGTTCTGAGGTAATTTGGATCGGGGACGTTTTTGGCAATACAAGGGGAAGAGTTTCCCATCATTTCCAGTTTAGAAATCCGGAAGGTGAGGACTGGATATCTATTGAAATTTTAATGTGAATATGATATCATAGTAGGGCTGTTTGACAGTAAGTAAGGAGGACTTTGATTTGAAAAAATTCAGCAAGAATTTGATTATATATGTTGTCATATGTCTCATAATTCTGGGTATGGCTTCATATTTTAAAGGTGGAGATTCAACTGAAAAACAAGTACCTTTCTCAACCATGGTCAAGTACCTGGAGAAAGAACAGGTTGTAGCTATAGATATTTCCGAAAGAAAGATACGCGCTCAAATCATGACGGACAAGGAGCGTGCCGAAGCGGAAAAAGCCGAAAAGAAACTGAAAGAGCAGAGGAAAGAACAGGAGAAGGCCAGCAAGAGCAAAGACCCTAATAAGCAGGCTGAAGCCTTCCAGAAATCCCTTAACTCAATTTTCAGCGATGAGACTGAAGGTCCGAAGAAAAGGTATGCGGTTACATATGCACCGTATCTGACTGAGATTTCTTGGCTTGAGGAAAACTATGTTTTCCCACAGCTGAAAGATGGAAAAATTAAGGAGATTACCACTAAGCCACCGTCAATGATGGAAGGATTCATGAACTTTCTTCCAACGTTGATAATGATCGGTGTGGCTGTTTTCTTGTTCATAATGATGACAAGAGGTGGACAGGGCAAAGCCTTCAATTTTGGCAAGAGCAAAGCAAAACTCTACAAGGGTGACGGTAAGAAGATTACATTCGATGATGTGGCAGGTCTTCACGAGGAGAAAGAGGAGCTAATGGAAATTGTTGACTTCCTCAAAGATCCTATGAAGTACCAGCATTTAGGTGCGAGAATTCCTAAGGGAATCCTACTTGTAGGGCCTCCGGGGACAGGTAAGACCTACGTTTCTAGGGCTACAGCCGGGGAAGCAGGAGTACCATTCTTTACCATAAGCGGTTCCGACTTTGTTGAAATGTTTGTGGGAGTGGGTGCCTCAAGAGTTAGAGATTTATTTGACCAAGCTAAGAGAAATGCACCGTGCATAGTTTTCATAGACGAAATAGATGCAGTCGGTCGAAAGAGAGGAGCCGGGCTGGGCGGCGGTAACGATGAAAGGGAGCAGACTTTGAACCAACTTCTCGTTGAGATGGATGGATTCGGTGAAAACTCTGGAGTCATTATAATGGCTGCTACAAACAGGCCGGACGTTCTGGACCCTGCAATCCTAAGACCGGGAAGATTTGACAGACAGATAGTTATAGGCATTCCGGATGTTAAAGGCAGGGAGGAAATCATCAAGGTTCACTCTAAGAATAAACCTATGGATAAGGAAGTTTCCCCAAGTATTTTGGCGAGAAGAACTCCAGGGTTTACTCCTGCGGATCTTGAGAACCTTCTCAACGAAGCGGCTCTTTTGGCTGCAAGAAGAAACGGTACGAAGATTAGAATGCCTGATGTTGAGGAAGCCACAACTAAGGTTATAGCAGGCCCTGCAAAGAAGAGCAGGGTGATTTCGGAAGAGGAACGCCGACTTACGGCTTACCACGAGGCCGGTCATGCCATAGTCATGAGATCTATTCCTGACTCTGATCCTGTGCACCAGGTTACAATTGTGCCAAGGGGAATGGCAGGGGGATTCACCATGTCTCTGCCTAAGAATGAGCGATTCTTCAAGACTAGAAAGGGTATGTTCAACGATATCCTACACCTGCTTGGAGGCCGTGTTGCTGAGCATCTCACCTTAGAGGATATAAGCACGGGAGCATCTAACGATATCCAAAGAGCAACTGAGATCGCAAGAGATATGGTCACAAAATACGGGTTCAGCGAAAAGCTTGGGCCTGTGAACTACAGCGGCTCCGATGAAGTGTTCCTAGGAAAAGATTTTTCTACTCGACAGAACCATTCGGAGACTACAGCTGCTGAAATCGATGAAGAAGTTAGAAGGATAATAGACAAGGCATTTGAGGAGACTAAGTCTATTTTGGAAGAGAATATGGATAAGCTTGAGAGGGTTGCCCAGGCTCTCCTTAAGGTGGAGACCATCGATGGAAAGCAATTCGAAGCCCTTTTCAATGGGGAACTGGATCCGGAAACCTTGGCTGAACAGGTAATGGAAGAGGAAAAGGCCATTGAAGAAGAAAATGCAAGAGATGCAGCAGAGCGTGACAGGATGATTGCTGAAGCAAAGAAGAACATGCAAAAATCCGAAAACATCGTTGCCGTTGCAGGCCCGGCTTTCCAGAAGACTCCTGACGGATTTAAGAGAAAGTTTGTTGTCATCACCGAAGAAGATAATAAGGATGAGATAAAAAAAGAAGATAATAATGGTGATATAGAAAAAGACGATGAGGATACCTCACGGGAGGATCGGGAGGACTAAGATATGAAAGTAACCATAGCCGACTGTTTGGAGATTGATTCATTAAGACACGCTCAGATACTGTCAGGGAAATCACAAAGTCACAGACGAGTAACCAGCGTTTCTGTCATGGAAGGTGGTTCCATTGAAGCGATTCTCGCCGAAAATGGCAAACCAAATCAGCTTGTGCTCACAAGCTTTCGGGATCACGGAGTCAAAGATGAGCCCATGGATGAAGCCTTACAGATAAAAATTGTCAAAGGCCTTGCTATGGCAAAGATAGCAGGAATTGTAGTCTTTTGGCGAGATGGAGACCTGTATCTGAAGGATAGAACAGTTGAGGTGGCAAGAGAGCTTGACCTGCCGCTACTTTGTGTTAAAGACATCAAAGGCGTTGACATTAGATTCTCAGATGTCATCGAAGGTGTTATGGATAAGATTCTCTATGGAGATAACTTTAGAAACGATCTCATTACCAAGACCATATACCATCTTCTGAATTTCGAGAAGTATTCCAATTTTCAAACCGCTTTGAAGGAAGCCGCTATCAGCAATGATTTTCAGGTAATTCTTCTGAGCAAGGATTATAATCCCATCCTTACTGTGGAAACCAGACATCAGGCCACCATCGAAGATGCAATAAGGCTTGGAAAAGATAGGGATGTGGAAAAGTCAGGGATATACACCTTCATCGATGTCAATGGTGTTTTGACCTATTGGGGTCCTATATCCGTGGACGGCCAAAAGCATTTTATATTCATAGTGGACAACGATGATAACTACTCGGCAGGTGAAATCACTAAGCTTGCCGAAATAATTGAAATTGCCATGGGAATGTGGAAGTTCACGCCGGAACGGGATGCGAAGGCTGATATTATCAAAGCTCTTGGCAGAGGAAACGTGAGCTTGGCATATTCCTTAAGGAATGAGCTTGGTATTGAGGACAAGCAGATAATAAGCGTTTTTCAGTGCCAGGATATAGATATTGCCCATGCCAACGAACTCATAGATGATATGGTTAGCAAACATGCCATTGAAGTCATCAGAATTTCCGGCGACGGAGAGATGCAGGGAATGATCTACAGGAAGGATCTTTTGGAGAAGGACTCCGAGGAGGAAGAGTCGGACAAATCTCTATGTCTGCAGCTTTTCTCCAGGATGAAGGAAGGATCCAAAGCTGTGAGAATTTTCCACTCAACAGGGATTGAGGGAATCGAAGGTGCTGTAGACGGGTTCAGACTTATAACTGAAAACTGGATCTTTGTGGAAAGCGTTTTCCCATATAAGAGAGTTTTCACAAAATATGATATGACCCTGGTGAGCAATTGTATCAATATAAGGATGCAAAACACCGGTCTGAAAAAGGCGTATATGGATCTTCTGGAGCCATTTCGCAAGGAACTTGGAGATCATAAGGCAAAGCAGCTTCTTGAAACCCTGGAAACCTTCGTTTTAGACGCAGGCCTGAACAGCTCAAAGACAGCAAGCTTCATGGGGATTCACACTAACACGGTACAGTATAGACTTAAGAGGATAAATGATGTGCTGGGAGCTGAAATCACTGGGAACAGAGTAATACCGGGTTTAACCATAGCCTTGGCTCTCAAGCGACTGGAAAACGCCGATAAATAAGATTACAAACAAAAAGCGGAAGGAAGACAGGGGAAATGCTACTAGCTTTTGATATAGGTAATACCAACATAGTTCTTGGAGTCTTCGATGATGGAGAATTGAGAACAAGCTGGAGAATAAAGACGGATGCTCAGAAAAGCACAGACGAATACGGTATGATAGTAAATCAACTTTTTGAATTCGAGGGAATAAAAATGGAGGAAATCGATGATATCATTATTTCCACCGTAGTGCCATCTGTACTTTTCACCATACAGCATCTCTCCCAAAAGTATTTTGGGATAAACTCCATCGTTGTTGCATCAGGTGTAAAGACCGGACTTAAAATTAAATATGACAACCCTAAGCAGGTTGGAGCAGACAGGATAGTAAACGCAGTAGCCGCATACGAAAAATTTGGAGGCCCTGTGATTGTCATCGACTTTGGAACAGCCACAACATTCTGTGCCATTTCAAGGAACGCAGAATACCTGGGAGGCACTATAGCACCCGGCGTGAAAATATCCGCAGACTCCCTGTTCGAAAAGACTTCTAAACTGCCTAAGGTAGAACTGGAAGACCCTAAACATGCTATCTGTCGAAACACTATACAGAGTATGCAGGCAGGTTTGTTGTACAGCCATATGGGCATGGTTGAATACGTGGTCGGAAAGATGAAGAATGAGCTGGCAGAGTACGATCCAGAGGCTCCTGAGGCGAAAGTCATTGCAACTGGTGGACTTGCCAGCATGATAGAAGCAGGAGTCGGATGTATAGACAAAATTGAAAGGATGTTGACGCTAGAAGGATTACGGTTAATCTATGATAAAAACAAGTATCAATACAAAAACCGAAAAGCCGTGGCAAGCAGGTAGTTCAGTAAGTACAGCAAATTCAGGTTGTTCAGTAATTTCAAGCAATTCCATCGGCAATTTCAAGCCTGAAAATCCCTTCTTTTTAGCGCCCCTTGCAGGTGTTACAGATGCACCTACGAGACTATTGTATGGGGAAATGGGTGCAGGCCTTGTGTACTCTGAAATGGTTTCAGCGAAGGGGATGCATTACGGAGACAAGAAAACTAAAGTGCTTTTGGATATTTTGCCGGGAGAGGCTCCGGTGGCATTCCAGATTTTTGGAAGTGATCCTGAGATTATGGCCGAAGCTGCTCATAGCCTAGAATCCCACAAAAACGTTCTCATCGATGTGAACATGGGGTGCCCTGTGCCGAAGGTTTTTAAAAATGGAGACGGGTCAGCCCTCCTAAAGAGCCCTGAAAAGTGCCACGATATAATCCGCAAGATGAAGAAGGCCTCATCAAAGCCAATAACCGCCAAGATTAGACTAGGAATAAGCGAATCCTCCATTAATTGCGTTGAGGTTGCAAAGGCTCTTGAAGAAGGTGGTGCAGATGCTGTATGTGTACATGGTCGAACTCGGGAAGCCTATTATTCCGGGAAAGCTGACTACGAGTGGATTGCTAAGGTTAAGGACGCTGTGAAAATCCCGGTTATCGGTAACGGTGATGTTGTGGATATTAATTCATGCAAAAGGATGTTTGATGAAACCGGTGTGGATTTTATCATGATAGGCAGAGGAGCTATGGGAAATCCTTGGATTTTTCGTGAACTGAACGCATGGCTAAAGGGCAACAAAATACCTGTATCTCCTTCACGAAGGGATATCAAGGCTATGATGATGAGGCATGCAGAGTCGTTGATTTTATACAAAGGTGAAAGAGTTGCTGTGAATGAACTTAAGAAGCATCTTGCATGGTACACCAAGGGTCAGTATGGCAGCAATGAGTTTAGAAGAAGAATCAATACGATTTCTGACGCCGAGAAGCTATACGAGGCGATTGATGAGTGGTAATATTTGAACTGTAATTCCAATGAGGGAGTTCAGTTGTGAGATTTTTCGGTAAATTCGCAAAGTAAGTTCTACAAAAGGATGGCATGCAGATGTTTTTCCATATTTTTCGCCAATCGCTTTTAACTCTGGCAGATCAAACATACCGCCTCCGCCTTCTCCGAATGGCTGATGAAGCAGCATCAGATCTATGTAATCTGTTTTCAAATTTTCCATAGATGTAAGAACGCTTTTTTTACATTCTTCATATCCATAATGTTCAATCCATACTTTAGAAGTCAAGAAAATTTCTCCTTTTGTCACTTGATAAACACCATATCCAAGCTGCGGCATTTTACGCCGTTTGATAAAGTAACATACATCATAAGTATTATCTCCTTTCAGGTCTTAGTTCTCCATAAAAATAACTTGCCGTTGCTCCGCCATCCGCAAGAAAAGTAGAGCCGGTAATAAAAGCCCCTTTCTCGCTCATAAGCAATTCGGCAACATTTGCAATTTCATCTGCGGTTCCCGGACGTCCTGCCGGACATTTGGCAAACATATTTTTGTAAAAGTCTCCACGTGGACCGTTGAATTCATCCAATGCAAGAGGGGTAACAATAATTCCCGGTGCGATTGCATTCAGTCTTGCGTTTCGTTTGCCCCATTCTACAGCCTGTGTCATAACCCGCTTCTCATTGCAGCGTTTTGCCAACTGATATGCGTGAAGGGTATCTTGAACATTTTGCGGCTGTAAAATATCAATCTTTAATAATTCTTCCGTTGGAGTCATTGCAAGCAATTCATCTTGTTCTGCTGTCAATGCAGGCATACGGAAACCTGACTGACTTGAAATGGTAACTCCGACACCTCCGGGTGCAATCACTTTTCCTACTTCTTCAAGCAAGACGGCAGTTCCGTACAGATCGACCTTCAAAATCTGTTCAATAGAAGCCTGACTTGGAGATACTCCGGCAGCATTGACCAACATTTTTATCTTTCCATGTTTTTCGCCCTCATGAATCATTGCAATAATAGAGGAACGACTTGATAAATCCATTTCTATGGGAGTCGCATCAAAACCTGCTGTATTCAAAATCGTTGCTGTTGTCTGTGCATTTGCAGAAATATAGTCGCCGACTATGATTTTCATTCCTGTTCCCATACGGCGGGCAATCGCCAATCCAATCTGTCCTGCACCAACTAATAACATAACATCCATGTTCTATCCCTCCTGTTTTAATTTTTCGTATTCTTCAGCGCTGACTATTTCACACCACTCAGTTTGCGTATCTTCCCCCCGCACTTCAATAGCAATGTGAGAAAACCAACTGTCTTTTGCAGCACCATGCCAATGTTTGGTACCGGGAGCAATATTTACCACGTCACCGGGTAATAAAAGCTGTGCCTCTTTGCCCCATTCCTGATAATATCCTTTTCCTGCCACACAGATCAGAATTTGTCCTCCACCTTTGGAAGCATGATGGATATGCCAGTTATTCCGGCAGGACGGCTCAAAAGTAACGTTAAAAATACCGACCTGCTCTTTTGACAATGGTGCTAAATAGCTTTGTCCGATAAAATAATCGGCAAAAGTGGCATTCGGTTCTCCTATTGGAAAAATCATAGCATTTTCATGTTCTTCTTTTCCTTTTGAAACGCTTGACTCATTCCAGATTTCTTTTGCCATTCGAAACGCTGCCCACGCCTTTGGCCAGCCTGCATAAAAGGCTGCGTGAGTTAAGATTTCTGCTATCTCGGATTTTGTAATTCCATTTTCTTTTGCTGTTTTCAGATGATGTTCTAAGGAATTGTCACAAATTCCCTGTGCCATCAAAGCTGTAACCGTAACCAGAGAACGGTCACGGGCGGATAACTTATCCTCTCTTGACCACACTTCGCCAAAAAGGACATCATCATTTAATTCGGCAAATTTCGGTGCGAATTTTCCTAATGTGTCTCTGCCTGCTGTAATTTTTTTCATACGTTTATTTCACCCAACTTTCTATTTCTTTTTTAGATTTACTGATACGACTGCCATGAATCGCAAGCCCTTTTTCAACAATTGCATTAGGACAGAGCTTTTTGATATCAGAAACACTACATCCCATGCCGCTCCCTTCATGTGTGCAGAACGGTTTGATGATTTTTCCGGAGAAATCAAAGTGTTCCAAAAATGTGAATACAGCCATTGGCATGGTACTCCAATAATTTGGATAGCCCAGATAAATCACATCGTAATCATCAATGGAATCCGGATAGTATTTCAGTTCCGGTCTGGCATTTTGTTGCTGATCTGCTTTTGCCTCGGCGGTACAATCGTTATATCCTTTCGAATAGGGAGTTACCTGTTCGATACGGAATACATCTCCGCCGGTAAGTTCTTCTATCATGTGCGCCGCAACTTCTGTATTACCTACGGTCAGAATTTTTAATGTACCGCTCACATAATTTTCATCCGCTTTGGAATAAAATGCAATCAATTTTTTTGTCATCATTCATACCACCTTTCTTTGACTGTGATCAGCATAACATACCTGTACGTTGACATGGAATCTCCGATATGTTATCATCGTATAAACTAAAAGGTTATAGGAGGTTATGATGTATAATCCATTACTTAATACCTTTTTAGCAGTCATAGAATGTGGAAGTTTCACGAAAGCAGCGGAAAAACTCTTTATTTCTCCAACTGCTGTGATGAAACAGATGAACAGTCTGGAAGAACATTTGAACTTAAAATTGATAGAAAGAACGTCTGTCGGAGTTCGCCTGACTCCTGTCGGGGAAGTGATCTGCCGTAATGCCAAGTTTATGATGGATTATTCCCAAAAATCGATTGCAGAAGCTGTTGCTGCATCAGGAAAATGTGATACGACCTTTTGTGTTGGTACTTCCATGCTGAATCCGGCAAAACCTTTTATGGATCTATGGTATAAACTAAATCAATATTTTCCGGAGTATAAATTGCATCTCGTACCATTTGAAGATAACCATGAGGGGATTTTATCTGAAATAAAAAAACTGGGCGAAAAGTTTGATTTTCTGATCGGTGTCTGTGACTCAAAAGCATGGCTGTCGCTTTGTAATTTTCTGCCTCTTGGCAGATATAAAAAAATGGTCGCCGTGTCCCGTGAACATCCACTGGCAAAGAAATCCAGTCTTGACATTCAGGAATTATATGGACAGACGCTTATGATGGTCAGCAAAGGGGATTCCGGTGTGAATGATTTTATCCGCAATGATCTGGAGAAAAATCATCCGCAGATAAATATTGAAGATACGCCGTATTTCTATGATTTGTCCGTATTCAATCGCTGTGCAGAAACAGGAAATGTCCTGCTTACGATTGAATGTTGGCAGGATGTGCATCCGGGGCTTGTATCGATTCCGGTTCATTGGGACTACAGTATTCCATACGGATTGTTATACAGCCTTCATGCAGACGAGGATATTCTAAAATTGATTCAGATCGCAGAAAAGCAGGTGTCTAAACTTTAGATAGTTTGTTCACCTGATTTCTCATTTGCTGCTTCAATAATAGAATCCAACAGCTTAGCCTTCTGTTCAGAAGGACAATTTACTAGAACTTACTTTGCGAATTAAGGTGTGAGATTTTTCTTGATAATCTCTTTAATTTTTCT
>JASBYX010000021.1 GCA_029983755.1 Anaerovoracaceae bacterium | reverse complement strand
AGGCTCTTTGACTATTTTTTTCTCCAGATGTCTTGCTATCAAAGCACCTGTTGCATTTTTTAATTATTTTTGATCCCTGTCTTTATTCTTCTTTTTTCCCTTGTAATCCGTATATCTAAAATATGCTATTAATCCGATTAAGATAATTGATAATACGTCAAAGGACCTGCTTGCGATGGTTTGATATGTGCTCTGCACATCATACATTATAAATCCAATCATCAATCCGCCTGAGATAACCCACAAAACAAGACATACTACTAGCACTACCGTTCTTGAATTCATCTCTACACCTTACCTTTCTCCGCTTAGGACTTGTGTCTACCTTTCTCCGTTAGAACTAAGACTCACACATATTTTGGAACATATCCCTCCTTTCAATCCTCTTACAAATTTGCATATTAATTATACCACTTATAAGAATAAAAAAACTTGTTTTCTATTTGAATTATTTTTCATTATAGTGTTTAATTCTTTCGCTAAAGGGCAAGAATTATACATAAATAAGCAGATTATGAGAATTTTACTTAGGAGGTGTTCACCTTGTCCAAATTTATTAAAACTATCAGATGTATTTTCGTGCTGCTTGTCATCATATTTGCTGTATATACTTATCTGACAATAGAAGGCTACATGGCATTTGGTCCGGATTTGAGAAATGTACAGGATGCATTCATTGACTTTGCAAATGCAGATTACGGATTTTACATCATTTCAATCGTTGGGGGTCTAGTGGTTCTTGGAGCTTTGATCCTATTCATTACCACACTAGCTAGGCAGACATCAAGAAGTAGCTTGACTCTAGTTGATCAAGACGGAAAGGTTGAACTAACTGATGATGCTATAGAAGCTTACGCTCATAGATCTTTGAAGAACTTCCCTCAACTTAAAGATCCTGATGTTACATGTAAGATCCTTGACGGAAGTAACAAGAAGGTTGTTACTAAGGTAAGAGCTAGCGTTCACGGAGCCACAAACCTATCCGATCTGTCTGTTCAGGTTAAGGACAAACTGAAAAATGACATCGATTTGTTCATCGGCAAACCTATTGCAGATGTAAATGTGGTTCTTGATAAGAATATTGACAGAAACGGTGAAAACACAGTTTCAAATGGAACTCATTCCATGTCCATTGAGTAATTGAGTAAAGGAGGAAGAAATGGCAACCAAACAGACAAAATCAGATTCAAAGCCTGAAGAAAAGAAAGCTACTACCTCCTCTGCTCCAAAGGATGCAAAAGAGGTCGCAGCAAAGGAACAGGAATCCGAAAAGAAGGAATGCTGGTTCTCAAAATTGTACAGAGAGAACCCAAACACGGTTACACTCAGCATTTTAGGTCTTGTAATTGCACTTTGCTTTATCATCATTGGCTTCTGGGGAACAATCCTCATCATACTCCTGACAGGCGCAGGATTTATATATGGCCAATACAAGGATAAGGCTCTATGGGTATATTACATGATGAAGAAAATGCTGAAGTAATAAAATAGCAAATTTTTGCAGTATTTTGTAAGTTAATTTTGTAGCTATTAAAATTTATTTAAAAGTGAATGGAGGAATTTAAGATGGCTAACGAGAAAGACAAGAATGTATTTGAAGAAGTAAAAGACAACATCCAGGAAAAAGTTGACGAGAGAAAAGAAGAAAAAGAAATCGAAAAGAGAACTGACACTCTTACTTTCGACGACTATGTAATCGAAAAAATCGCTGCAATAGCTACAAGAGATATACCTGGTGTTCTAGAGCTTAAGGGTGGATTCTTCTCAGGAATTACTGAAGCATTCGCTTCCAGCACAGACACTAATACTCAGGGTGTTAGCGTAGAAGTTGACGAAAACAATGTAGTTGTTGATCTTAAGGCTATCCTGGAATATGGTCAGAGCGCACCTAGGATTTTCACTAAGGTAAAGCAGACTATCAAAGAGAAGGTTAGAGAGATGACCGGTCTCAATGTAACATCTGTTAACATGAAGGTCAGCGACATCATGACTGAAAAGGAGTTCAATCAGGCTAAGGCTGATAAGAACTAATCGGTAAAAATTAGAACTATTATTGACTAAAGGTCACTGTTTAAACTCTAATCTTTATTTATAAGATATTTTAAAAGAAGACCCCATCAGATCTTTCGGGATCCGGTGGGGTCTTTATGTACTTTCTTCCTATTTCTCGTAGGTGATAAGGTCCTCTGCAATCTCAGCGGCAGCAAGGGTTACAGCCTTATTGCTATCGGTTTCCGTCAAAATCGGAAATCCGTTCACGATGTCCTTTGCCCTCTTTGCAGCGAGAATCACAAGAGTATACCTGCTATCTACCTTTTCCCTAGTCTGATTCACAGATGGATATAACATTTTAATTCTCCTCCTCAAATTCGTCCAGTATCCCCTGAATGTCCGAAGAAACCTTAGAGTGTTCAGCAATGATGATCGCCTTCACCCTGTCCACGGCCTCTTGAATCTGTCCATTTATCACACAGTAATCGTATTGATCAACATAAGCAATTTCACCGAGAGTTTTGCTCATCCTCAGGTCAATGACCTCCTTGGTTTCCGATCCCCTTCCGGTAATCCTCCTCCTGAGCTCAGCCATAGAAGGCGGCAAAATGAAAATAAAAACAGCCTTTGGAAAAACTTCCTTGACCTTCATAGCTCCCTGAATATCTATTTCAAGGATCACATCGTACCCCTCGTCAAGCTGTTCCAAAACCTTCGTCTTAGGTGTTCCGTAGAAATTCTCATACACCCTGGCGTACTCCAGAAATTCTCCTTGTTTGATCATATCTTGGAACTTTTCAGGCTCAACAAAATAGTAGCTCTGCCCGTGGATTTCTCCCGGTCTTGGCTTTCTGGTGGTTGCCGATACAGATAACTTGACATTTATCTGACTGATAAGCTCCTTGATTATGGTACCCTTCCCGGCTCCTGATGGACCGGAAATCACAAAAAGCTTTCCCTTACTTGAAATTTCTTCCATTATAACTCCTCTACCATAGAATTTCAATATTAACTTAAAGTATCATCTTCTGAAGTGTCAAGAAGGTCCGCCTCACGCCTGTCCTTTTCAGCGTTCTCCCGGACCAAAGCTATTTTGTTGACATACTTTTCAGCCATGTCTTCCCTTCCCATCACTTCGTATACATCTATTAGTTCTTCCATAGCATCTATGTTTGAGGGTGAATACTTAAGTACGGAAATGAATGCGGCTTCCGCCATCTCAGGCATGCCAACCTCTCTGTAGGCAAGTCCAAGGTAGTACCACATAGGCCAAAATGTGTTGAATTCTTCTCTGTCAGTATACTGGGAAAGGATTTCGATTCCCTCCTGATATCTTCCGGAGATTACCATATTGTAGCCTTCTTCAATACGTACAGGGTCTCTTAGTTTCTTGATCCACTCATCTGCTTCTCTCAAAGCTTTGTGAAGGTCATCAGGATTCTCATTAGATGCTCCAAGTCCAATTCCATCAAGGGCTTTTTCTGTTAGAGTCTTGAACTCCTCGAAGGTCAGTTTCGCCTTAATGTAAAGACCCAGGTTCATATATGCGTAGGCAAGGTAATAGTACGCTTCCCGAAAATCCGGCCTCTTTAAAGTGGTTTTTTCGAAGGCTTCAATGGCTTCTGCCTTGAATGCACCTACGAAGTCCTCACTTCCCCCCTGAGCATAGGCATCAGAGCATGCTCTTCCATAACAGTATATGGCGTCAACATTTTCAGGATCCAGAAGAAGCGCCCCTCTGAACATTATGCAGG
Source organism: Anaerovoracaceae bacterium (assembly GCA_029983755.1). Lineage (GTDB taxonomy): Bacteria > Bacillota > Clostridia > Peptostreptococcales > Anaerovoracaceae > S5-A14a. The sequence goes on along the minus strand of JASBYX010000021.1, from coordinate 25,207 downwards.
CAAAGTCGTAGTCGTTCTTAGCAGCCCCATCGATACCCTCCTGAAGCAGATACCTTCCGAAATCAGGGCCGTAGTTTTTCAGTATGAAACTCACATAGTTATCCCTGTACTTAAAATTCACATCGCAACCCATTACAAAGGCCATGTTTATGCATAGCTTCTTGATGGATAGGTCTATCATGTCGTCCTTTCGGACAGGGACAGGCACTCCGGAAAGTATCCCTGCAAAACCGTTTTTTTCGAGAAAATTATCTGACAATTCGTCAAATAGATAATTCTGCAGGTGTCCTATCAGAAACTGTCCGATTCTATCGTTAATCTGGTTATCCAAGTTTATCTCCTTTGATTGTTTTGTTGTCTAGAGCATTCTGAATCTCTCATCTTTTAAAAGCCCTGTATTCTCCATTGCCACCTTGAGCTGGGCGAGCATTCTCTCCCTGTCCTCAGGCAGATTCCCCTTCAGGGAAATATAGTTTGAAGCATGATTCGATCTGAAAACGCAGGATTTCTTCGGCTTTGCATTTTCAATCATCAGGTATGTTTCTCCTACAACCTGCTCCGGTGTCAAAAGGGTCATCTTCCCGGACTCTATGTCCCTCATTATAGGGGCTGCCGGATCAAGCATTAGGGTAAGTAGACTCACATAGGATGCGTTCATCTCCGTAATCATCTTTCCTGTGCTCACAGCGTGATCTTCCCATCCTTCAAGGCCTGCAAGTCCTGAAATAAATGTCACTGATGTGAGAATTCCTGAACTCTCGGCTTTTTTCACAGCTTCAATCTGCTCCTCACAGGTGACATCCTTGTGAATTGCATCTAGGACTTTCTGGCTCCCGGATTCTGCACCCATGTATATCATCTTCATTCCGCATTTAAGAAGCTCCCTGAGATCATCATCACTTTTCCTATTAATGTCCTTGGCAGTACCGTACACTGCAACCCTCTTGCACTCAGGAAAAAGCTCTCTGATCCTGTCCAGTATAACCATGAGCTTTTCATTTGAAAGACATAGAGCATCTCCATCGCAGAGGAAAATTTTCTCCACACGAGGATAAGCCCTCCTTGCCATCTCAAGATCTTCCAGAACCTCGTCTATGGGTCTCACCCTAAACCTCTTATCCTTGAACATGGTGCAAAAGGTACATGTGTTGTGGGAGCAGCCGATTGTCACCTGTATGAGAAGGCTGTAGGCCTCGCTTGGAGGCCTATAAATACTTCCTTCATATCTCATTTGATACACCTACATCTTCTCAGGTGCGACAATTCCAAGGAGAGACAGCCCCTTGGCAATTGACTCTTTTGTTGCATAAACAAGAGCAAGCTTAGCCTTTTTCTCAGCCTCATCATCAACAAGAATGTGCTCATCGTGATAAAATCTGTTGAAGGCCTGAGCGATGTCAACAATGTGTCTTGTAACTATGGACGGTTCGTACTTTGCCCCGGCATCTGCAACGATTTCCGGAAATTGATAGAGAAGCTTCACAAGTCTGAAGGAGGCATCCCCTGTCAGCTTTCCGTAGTCCACATCAACAAAATAGCCATCTGCCACTTCGGCTTTTCTGAGAAGTGAGCATGCTCGTGCGTGGGTGTACTGAACATATGGACCGGTCTCTCCATCAAAGTTTAGAACCTTGTCCCAGCTGAAAACATAGTCCTTGATTCTGTTATTTGATAGTTCTTGGAATACCACAGCGCCGATTCCAACATCCTTTGCAATCTTATCAATATCCAAGCCTTCCGGATTTTTCTCAGCGATTATTTCCTTTGTCTTTTCAACGGACTTGTTCAAAACATCCTCTAAGAATACGACTCTGCCCTCTCTGGTTGACATGGTACCGTCCTCAAGGCTGACAAGCCCAAAAGGTACGTGAACGCAGTCCCTAGCCCACTCGAAGCCAAGCATTTCAATGATTTCGATCCACTGCTGGAAGTGTAGATTCTGCTGAGATGCCACAACGTAGATATTCTTATAGAAATCGTATGTTTCTTTTCTGTACACAGCCGCTGCTATGTCACGGGTTATGTACAAAGTCGATCCATCACTTTTGGTGATCAGGGCAACCCCTAGACCTTTGTCCTCAAGGTTCACAATGTTTGCACCTTGGGATTCCTCAAGAAGTCCTTTCTCCTTGAGCATGGTTACAAACCTTGGCATCTTGTCCGAATAGAAGCTTTCACCCTTGTAGGAATCGAACTCTATCCCTAGCATGTCATATACCCTGTTGAATTCCTTCAGTGACTCGTCCCTGAACCACTGCCAGAGCTTCACCTCCTCAGGATTTCCCTGCTCCAGCTTTGTAAATGTGGCCCTTGCCTCATCATCAAGGCTTGGATCCTTTTCGGCCTCCTCGTGGAACTTGGTATAGTAGTGGAGAAGTGTCTTGATTGGCTCAGCCTTTACATCTTCCTCATTCCCCCAATGCCTGTATGCTACTATCATCTTACCGAACTGCGTTCCATAGTCACCTAGGTGGTTGAATCTTACAACCTTATAGCCTAGCGCCCTGTATATCAGGTTTATGGAGTTTCCGATTACCGTTGATCTGATATGGCCTATGTGGAAAGGCTTGGCGATATTAGGAGAAGAAAACTCTACGATTACGGTCTTTCCCTCACCCTCGTTAGAGTTTGCAAAGTCTCCGCCCTTTTCTAAGATTTCGCCTACCACATGAGAAACCACATCCTTTTTGGACAAAAACATGTTGACATATGCGTTGACCTGTTCAACTTTCTCAAACATCTCATTCTCGGAAAGTTTCTCAGCTATTCCCTTAGCTATCAGAGGTGGTGCCTTTCTCATAACTTTTGCAAGTTTGAAGCACGGAAGGGCATAATCCCCCATGTCCTCATTTGCCGGAACCTCAAGCATCGCCAAAATTTCTTCCTGAGATAAACCTTCGATTATTTCGCTGAGCAGTTTCGCGATTTCTACTTTGTAATTAATCATATCTACATTCTCCTTAATATCACAATCGTGGCACCTTCGCCACCTTCATTATATGGGGGTTTCTCAAAGGATTCAACATGTTTGTTTCTTCTGAGCATCTTCCTTATACCCTCTCTCAAAATACCTTCACCCCGTCCGTGCACTACGGTTGTTTTGTCAAGTCCGGCTATGTATGCATCGTCTATGTGTTTTTCAACCTTCATAAGGGCTTCTTCTAGGTTCATACCCCGAACATCAACCTTTGGTGTAACAGTCATGGCCTTTGATCGGTATATTGAAGTTTTGGTTTTACTACCACCAAACTTCTCCTTAACCTTTGCCTTAGGTTCAGAACCGTCCACCACTATGGCGATATCTGAAAGTTTTGCCTTAACCTTGATTGCTCCTATCTGCACGAGGAGTTCACCTTTGTTGTCCGGCAGTCCTACAACCGTACCGTTTTGATCCATGGTCAAGAGTTTGACTCGCATACCCTCTCTTAGCTCATCAGCTGAAACGGGATCCGTATTTACTTTCCGGACTAGGGGGCTTTGCAGTGCTTTCTCTGCAACCCCAAGACGACGCCGGCCTTCTTGTATTATTTTGTTCCTCTCGCCTAGGCTCTGATTTGCACTTAGCTTATTCAGTTCCCTTTGAACATCTTTGGAAGTTTTCCTAGCGGACTGGATTATCTCTCTAGCCTCAGCCTTAGCATCGGCCAAAATTTTGGCTCTCCGCTCTTCAACCTTATCAAAGGCTTCGTCTATCTTAGCCTGCTTCTTCTTCATGGCGATATTTATCATTATCGCCTCGTCTCGTTCATCTTCCGCCTTCTTTCGGCTCTCCTCAAGGCTTCCAAGAAGATCTTCAAATTTGATGTCGTCGGTGTTCACAAGCTCTTCGGCTCTTTCGATGATTTCACCGGAAAGTCCTAGCTTCCTGCTGATTTCGAAGGCTTTCGATTTTCCCGGTATGCCAACTATCAATCTGTAGGTTGGGCTCAAGGTATCTATATCGAATTCCATAGAGGCATTTTCCACGCCGTCAGTTGAGATTGCATATTTTTTGATCTCACTGTAGTGAGTGGTTGCAAGGACCAATGCCCCCGTCCGTCTGAGAGCCTCTATTATTGATATAGCCAGGGCTGCTCCCTCTGTAGGATCAGTTCCTGCTCCCAATTCGTCAAGGAGGACAAGGGATTTTTCACCTGCTTTGCTTACTATTTCAACAATGTTCTTCATGTGGGAAGAAAAAGTTGAAAGGCTTTGTTCTATGCTCTGCTCGTCTCCAATATCTGCGAATATATCGTGAAAAACAGGAAATCTGCTTGTTGACTGAGCTGGTATGTGAAGTCCTGATTGTACCATCAGCGCAAACAGTCCCACCGTCTTTAGAGTTACCGTCTTACCTCCTGTGTTTGGTCCTGTGACTATGAGAGTTCTATAGTCTTTTCCCACTGAAACCGTTGTGGGAACCACCGTCTTCTTGTCCAGAAGTGGATGTCTACCCTTAACTATTGAGATTTCTCCAGACGCCCATCCACCTTCTTGTGAATATATGTCTTCTCCAAAATCACTGATGAGCTCAGGTTCGCTTCCTTCCATTTCCAACGATAATTTGGATTTGGACATTATGTAGTCCATGTCCACAAGGATTTTTTGGTTGTTTGATATTATCCGAGAAGATCCTGCAACCCTGCCGGACAGTTCTTCTAATATCCTTGCTATTTCTACCTCTTCATCAAGTTTGAGCTGTCTCAATCTATTGTTCAGATTCACGATGATCTGAGGTTCAATAAACAGGGTTTTGCCACCCTTAGATCTGTCATGAACCATGCCGGGAACTTTATAGGCTTGCTCCGATTTAACGGGAAGCACATATCTGCCATCCCTCATTGTTACTATACCTTCTTGAAGGATGGACCTGTTGGCCTCTGATGTTGCCATCTTAGCCAGCTTTGCCTTTATCTCTTCTCCCGTCCTTACAAGTTCACGCCTCAATCGTGCAAGTTCAGAAGAGGCATTATCTGACATCTCATCTTCTGATAAAATGCACCTGTCGATTTCTCCCGAAATGTTTTCCAGGGGATCAAGTACACTTGCCATAGCAATGATGCCGGGAACAGGCGGCAGATCACCTTTCAAAAAAGTCTTTACTCTACTGCAGGTCTTTAAATTGTACGATATATGTATTAAGTTTTTCATTGACAGGGTGCCACCCTTTGCCGCAAGTTCGATGAGTTTCTCTATATCGTATATGCTGTATATAGGTAATGGCCCCTTATTCACAATAAGGTCAACCCCTTCGGTGGTTGACCTTAACTCATCTCTTATAACAAAGGCATCCAAATAAGGCTCCATCCCCATGATTTTCTCCTTACACATGGGGGATACAGCCTGTTCTGCCCATAACGCCTTTATTTTGCTGTATTCTAAAACCTTAAGTGCCTTTTGATTCATTCTTTAATCCCATGAAAATGAGAGGGAGTTTACAGAATTACTGTAACTACTGCATCTTCTCCAGCTTACTCTTCAACTGAATATTCTCCATCTGAAGGTCAAAGCAAGTACTCTCATACTCTTTGCATTTCTGTTTAAGTTCCTCAAGAGCTTTGTCGTCTACCTTGCTCTTATCAGCCATCTGGCTCACGCTGTCCTTGTACTGAAGGAATGACTGCTTAGAGTCATCCCACATTTTAAGATAGTACTTGGCATCGCTTTCAGACTGAGCCTTTGCCTGCTCTGCAATTTCCTTATCTTTCTTGGCCTGTGAAAGCTCATCTGCGATAACCATGGCGGTTAAAACTGCAACACTACCAACGGACATGTCCCCTGCAGCTCTTGCAAGTTTCCTCATCTGACTGTCAACGTATTCTGCCAGTTCTCTGATTTCCTCCTCGGACTTAGTGTCAGCAACTGTGTACTCCTGACCGTAAATCTTAACAGTAACCCTATTCCTATCCATTGGTTCCTCATCCTTTCCGCCAATCCACGGCTGTATATATTATTGCTCTCTCAAAATTGCCTGTAGCTTATCAGCAAGCCTCTGCAAAATCACCTGATGCACCGAAAGCACCTCAGCATCTGTCAGTGTTTTGTCGTCGTGAGCATAAAACAGTCTTATTGCAACGCTCTTCTTGTTCTCTCCTACCTGCTTGCCTCTGTATATGTCGAAAATCTTGGCCCCTTTGAAGATTTCGGCCTCATCCTCATATATGACTTTGAGGATTTCTCCTGCGGCCACATCCTCATCAACTGTCAGCGCTATATCCCTTGAAGTGCCCGGGAACTTAGGCGGTCTCTTATAGGAAATCTCTCTGTTGGAAAGCTCCTCTATCGGTCCCATCATAAGCTCTGCTGCGTAAACCGGAACATCCATGTTGTAGTTTTCCGCCACATCAGGGTGAACCTGACCCATTATTGCAAGCTCCACTTCTTCCCCGTTTTCGGCTAGCACAGACACCCTTGCGCATCTGCCCGGATGATATGACGGGTAATCTTTTTCAGCTGTAAAAATCGGTTTTTTGATGCCAAGCTCCCTTAGAAGTGTCTCAACCCTTGCTTTCATCAGGAAAAAGTCCTCGTTTTCACCAAAAGCTCCAAGGCATATATTGAAGTCCTCATATGGCAGTCCACCCTCTTCGATGAAATTCTTCATGAAGGTGGTGCCGATTTCAAATGCCTGAACTTCATCCTGAGATCTGGAATAATTCCTTGCCAGAACTTCCATCATGTCAGGCAACAAAATAGTTCGCAGTATCGAGGTGTCTTCTCCCAGTGGGTTTATGATCTTCACGAAGGCTCTCTCTATGGCGTCTTCTTGAATATTTACCTTATCAAGATCTCCTGGGCTAGCAAAAGAAATCGTCTGAATCTCATTCATTCCAATGGCTGTCAAAACATCCTTTGCCTTTTTTCTGAGGATCCAGCTCTGTGTCATCTCAGGTATGGAATTGCTCTTTGGCAGCTCCATAGGCAGCTTATCATACCCGTATATTCTTGCAACTTCTTCTACAAAGTCCACTTCCTTGGACAGGTCTTGTCTAACCGTTGGGGGATAAACCGTCATAACTGCATCAAGATCTCCCGGCTTTCCATCTGTGATGTCAACCTTGCACTCAAGGGTTTGGAATATGTCCGCCATCTCTCCTGCAGTGATCTTAGTTCCGAGAACCTTGTTTATGCGTTTTGCACGCACGAGAACCGGCTCTGATACTTTTGGAGCTTTGTACACATCTACAGCCCCTGCAAGCACAGTTCCCACACCTAGTTTTTCCACAAGGTAGCAGAACCTGTCTGCTGCGGTTTTTGCTAGGTTAGGATCTACTCCCTTTTCGTATCTTCCTGAGGCCTCAGTTCGAAGTCCCAGTTTCTTTGAGGTAGCTCTAACGCTGTCAGAATCAAAACAGGCGGATTCAAGTACTACAGTCTCTGTATCTTCTTCTATTTCAGAGTTCATACCTCCCATAACACCTGCAATGGCTACTGACTTTTCTCCGTCTTTGATCATGAGCATATCTTTATCAAGCTTTCTCTCTTTTCCATCAAGGGTCTTGAAAACCTCTCCCTGATCTGCATGCTCTACTACGATTTTTTGCTCTGCGATACTTCTTATATCAAAAGCGTGTAGTGGCTGTCCGTACTCCAGCATTACAAAGTTTGTGATGTCCACTATAACATTTATTGGTCTCATCCCGGCCGCCATCAGTCTCTGCTGTAGCCACCAAGGTGATTCCCCAATTTTCACATCCTTTATAACTCTTGCTGTATATCTCAGGCAATCATCTGCCTTCACTTCCACCTTTATAATGTCTCCTGCCCTTTGGCTTTGATCTTCTTTTGAGAGGCCTGTCTCAGGAAGTTTGAGTTCGTTCCCAAAGGTTGCCCTAGTTTCCCTCGCCATTCCTATCATGGACAAGCAATCAGGTCTGTTGGGAGTGATCTCAAAGTCTATGGTGTAGTCTGATAAATCCAGAGCATCCGGAAGTTCCATGCCTAGCTTTGGCTCGAGTTCGGAAGGCAGAATCCATATTCCTTCTCTGCTTGCCATTGGTGCCACCTTGTCATCGAATCCAAGTTCTGTTGTTGAGCACAGCATTCCCAACGACTTTTCCCCTCTTAGCTCGCCTGCACTGATCTTGACACCATCCTCCGTTTTAGGCTGCCCGTGAAGAGGTCCGGGTATTTTGCTTCCATCAAGGGCCACAGGTACTATAGCTCCTTCGAAGGCATTCTTGGCTCCGGTTACTATTTGAACCCTGTCCTCTTTTCCCACGTTAAGCTGACATATAACTAGTTTGTCCGCATTTGGGTGCTTTTCTATTTTTTCTATTTTGCCAATTACGACCCCATGGATACCTTCTCCGAATTTTTGGCAGGTTTCCAAATTCGAGCCGCTCATTATCATTCCATTGCAATAATCTACTATATTTTCGTCTATTTTGATGTAATCATTTAGCCATTTCCAAGAAACTAACATATTTATTTCACCTTCCTAATTCTCATTTCCTATTTGAACTGTTCGATAAATCTCATGTCGTTCTCATAGAAATATCTGATATCATCAATGCCATATTTGAGCATAGCAATTCTCTCTACACCCATTCCAAAGGCAAAACCGGTGAATTTTTCCGTATCGATTTCTCCGACACTGTGTACATTTGGGTGCGTCATTCCGCAGCCTAGGATTTCTATCCAGCCGCTTCCTTTACACATTGAGCAGCCCTTTCCCCCACATTTAAAGCAGCTTACATCCATTTCTGCGCTTGGCTCTGTGAAAGGAAAATGATGAGGTCTGAATTTAGTCTTGGTTTCTGACCCGAACAGTTTCTTTGCCATGTGATCCAAGGTACCTTTAAGATGTGCCATTGTAATTCCTTCATCCACTATCATGCCTTCAATCTGGTGGAACATAGGGCTATGAGTTGCGTCCGGGGTATCACACCTAAAGCATCTTCCGGGGCTCACGATCTTGAAAGGAGCCTCTCTGCTCTGAAGTGTTCGGATTTCCACCGAGCTGGTGTGAGGACGAAGAACATTGTCTTTGCTGATATAGAATGTATCAGTCATGTCTCTGCTAGGATGATTTGCAGGAGAATTCAGCCCGTCGAAGGCGTTGAAAACAGTGTCCACAAGCGGTCCTTCAACGATTTCGTAACCCATGTCTGTGAAGATTTCAAGAACCTCGTCAATGACCTGAGTTATAAGGTGCTTGGCTCCAATCCTAAGCTCAGGAGCAGGCTCTGTAACATCAAGGGTCTCTTCCTTGAGTTTTTTCGCTTTTTCTTCTGCAGCAAGCTCCTTCTTTCTGTCGTTTATCATATCCTCGATTTCTTTTTTCAGGAGATTTGTCTCTTTTCCCAGAACTTTTTTCTCTTCCGGTGGCAGACTCTTCATGTTTTTGAGTATTTCTGTTACCTTGCCCTTTTTCCCAAGCATAGCAACTCTAATCTCCTCACAGTCCTTAAGACTTTCGCTCTCCTTTATCAGAGCAATAGCTTCCTCTCTGATTGAATTTAAATTCTCTAGCATACTCTTCCTCTTTTTCTATAATATGTTTTCTGATCGTTTCTGTCTCAGACTATCCATCATCAGTATTGCACCTGCTGTAGCCACATTCAATGATTCAAGATCTCCCTCAGTGGGGATATTCAAGATGATTTCAGAGAACTTTTCAATTTCCTTTGATACTCCCTTGCCCTCGTTACCCATAACGAGCATGAGATTTTTGGACAAATCTGCCTCGTAGTAAGGGATGCCCTCATTGACGTTTGTTATGGTGATCCTCTTTCCCATGGTCTTGGCGATATCCCTTAGTTTCACAGGAGTATCCAAGGCTATAAGGGGCATCCTCAGTATAGCTCCTCCAGCTGCTCTCACTGCCTTCGGCCCATACGGATCCCCTGTTCCCTTGAGTGTTATTATACCCTCAAATCCTGCTCCTTCAGCCGTTCTAATCAAAGTGCCCACATTACCCGGATCTTGAACTCGATCGAGTACCAAAATATTTGATCCATCTCCAATCAAGTCTATATAATCTCCGGCACTCAAGTCTTCTCTTCCCATCACTGCAAGTATTCCCTGGTTCGTCTCCGTATCTGACAGTTCTTTGAAAAGCCTCGAATCCATTCGGATGATTTCTACTTCATCAGGTATGTTTATATAATCGTTAAGATCCTCAAGTTCTCCTTTGGAAAATGACTCATGAAAATCATCTCTAAAGACCACTGATCTAACCGGGTATATCCCGCTAAAAGCCTCGGTAACCTGCTTTGGTCCCTCAACCACAAAGAGAGCCTCACGGGTTCTGTTCTTCCGCACCTTAAGGCTCCTTATTAGTTTAAATATCCCATTATCCCTTGATGTAATCTCCTTGATTACCTTCATACACACCTTCGAAAAAAGCCGGTCTATCCAACCGGCTTTCAGAATCTATTATCTAACCTTAGTTGTTGCTTAAGAAGGTTGGAATATCGAATTTAGATTCGGATTCGTCCTCCTCTTCCTCACGATCTTCAAATAGCCTCTCAAGGGTTGTCTCAGTACCTTCAAGCCCATCCTCGGTTACAACTTTGCGAGGAACCTTGTTGTTGAAGTTGCTGTAATCTATGGTATTGTTAGCTCCTTCGTTAAATCCTGTCGCTATTACAGTGATCGCAATCTCATCTTCCATATCTTCGTTAACTGCAGCACCGAATATGAGTATAGCTTGCTCGTCCGCCTGCTCCTGTACAAGGCTTGCAATCTCTGAAACCTCAAGCATTCCAAGATCGTACCCACCGGATACATAGAGCAAAATAGCTCTGGCCCCTGCAATGGTCGTTTCAAGAAGCGGACTTTCAATAGCTGCTCTAACTGCATCCTGAGCTCTAGACTCGCCTGATCCCTTGCCGACGCCCATGTGAGCAATTCCTCTATCTGTCATCACAGACTTAACATCGGCAAAGTCAACATTGATTAGAGCGAATTCAGATATCAGATCAGCTATACCCTGAACACCCTGTCTAAGAACGTCATCAGCCATGCTGAAAGCTTCTAGGATTGAAGTGTTCTTAGTACAGTTGCTGAGAAGCTTATCATTTGGAACTATAACCAAGGAATCTACAAACTCCTTGAGATAGTCGATTCCCATCTCAGCTGCCGTCATCCTCTTCCTTCCTTCGAAAGAAAACGGCTTAGTAACAACGCCGACTGTAAGAATTCCCATATCCTTGGCAACTCTTGCGATAATTGGAGCAGCTCCTGTTCCTGTTCCGCCACCCATTCCGGCGGTTATGAACACCATGTCGCTCCCCTTGATAATATCTGCTATGTCATCGATTGTCTCTTCTGCGGACTGCTGTCCTACCTGTGGATTTCCACCGGCTCCAAGACCTCTCGTTAATTTCTCACCTATTTGAATACGAAGTTCAGCCTTACATTTGTTAAGTGCCTGCCTATCTGTATTGACAGCTATGAATTCAACGCCCTTAAGGCCTACTTCCAGCATCCTGTTAACGGCATTACATCCACCACCGCCAACGCCTATTACTTTGATTACAGCTGCCTTATCCTGACTCGTTTCAAACTGCATCATATGTGCTCCTCCTTATTGCCCCATATTAGGGATATTTTACCATATATTTTATATTTTTGCACTATATATCGGGAGAAAAAGTAATAAAATTATTATCATCTACGGCTATAGTTGCTCTTGTATCTCCTTTTTTCATCAGCTTATTTACCACCTTTTGTAAATCTCCTGACTTCATCCTCTCCAGAACGATCTGAGGTTTTCCCTTTACCACAAGAGAATCTAGAATGTAAGCGCTTATCCTATTATCTTCATCCTCTTCAACCGTTACTTTTTTAAAGAACAGATCTCCCTTTTCCATTGCCGAAAGCATCTTAAGAGTTTTGGATAAAGTGTTCTTCTCCTCAACCTCCAGCTTTTCACCCTTTTCCATCTTGGTAATCTTAAATCCGGATATAAGGGTGAGTTTCGGGTCTATCTTTCCGGTTCTAAGAACGATGCCTTCGGTATCTATTACTACGTATTTGTCACCGTATTCAACAGCAGCTACCTGCCTTCTTTCCTCCACCTTTATAATCAGTGTTGAGGGTAATCTTCTATTAATGGATACATCTCCAAAGTATGGATCTTTCTTCAGTCTGTTCTTTATTTTGCTGTCACCGGCGCCCCAAAAAATATTGACTCCGGTCTTAGCATCGGACATAGTTACAATCTGTCTATCGGAATAGTAGCTGTTCCCTTCTACTTTAACTTTTTTTATGTTGAAGTAAGACGTACTCATCCCATATATAATCAGGGCAATCACCCCTACAAAGATCAAGAAATTTCTAAAGGGATGCCTTCTTTTTACAGGTTTTTTCTTCACTTTTGTGTTTTGAAGCACCCTCATAGCTTCTTCGTTATATGCTGCCATCGTATCTCCAAACCTTAAACGCCACCATGCCTTCTCCACTCAATGTGATGCCATATCCTCTCAGTGGAATCTCCAGGGCTGCATCTCAAGCTAGCCTCTCCCATAGTAGCCAGTCCTTCAGGATTATTCTTGTAGTTTTCTATTATCGTCAAAATATCTTCAGTTTTAAGATCTTTTTCCTCGATTAAAATCGCGCCTCCTCGATCGGCTATCGATTTCGCATTGTAGTACTGATGATTATCTGTAGCCTTTGGAAAAGGTATCAAAATTGACGGCTTTCCGGAGACATTTATCTCTGTAACCGTTAAAGCCCCTGCCCTGCTGATGATGAGATCAGCTGCAGCTACTTGATCAGGCATATCATTTACAAAACCGACGAGATTTCCTCGGCCTCCTGTATCAATTCCTTTTTGGAGGATCCTCTCCTTTTCCTCCTCATAGTTGATATGTCCACTTATAAAAGTGCAGCTGTACTTAGGTTTATCCTGAATCCATTCGAGAATATCCACCGCAATATTGTTTATCATCATTGCTCCCCAGCTGCCGCCCATGGCTAGAATGTGAAAGCTGTCAGGAGATATCCCCAGTTTCTCCCTAGCCATCTCCCTGTTAAGAGAAAAGAATTCCTTTCTTACAGGATTTCCCGTATAAATATGTTTCTGAGGCTGTTTAAAGTATGAAGTGGCCTCCGGATAGGCGAGAAAAACATTGTCCACGAATCTCTCCAGAGTTCTGTTTGCAGCTCCCGGGAAGGCATTCTGTTCATGGATGTAACAGGTGATCTTCTCACGGCGTGCAGCCACAATAACCGGAAAGCACACAAATCCCCCTGTTCCGATTACACAGTCCGGTTTGAATTCCCTGATAAGCTTCCTGCTCTCGGAAACTCCCTTCATAATCGATGAGCCCATCCTAAGCATACCTATAGGATTTTTCTCAAGCCACATGGCAGAAACCTTCTCAAATCGATACCCGTGTTTTGGGGCAAGTTCCCCCTCCATACTGTCCTCATGTCCAATGTACAGAATCTCCGAATCCGGGTCCATCTCTACTATTTTGTCTGCAATGGCAAGGGCCGGGAATACGTGGCCTCCCGTTCCTCCACCGGTAATTATAGCTCTCATCTTAACCTACCCTACATATTTTTCGACTACGTAATTTCTTTCAATAGTTCTCTTTTTAGATATATTTAACAAAATACCCGCGCAGGTTGTAAATATTATCAAGGCATTACCTCCGTAACTGATAAACGGAAGAGCCACACCTGTTGCCGGAAGGCTTGATGTCACAACTCCAAGATTGAATATAACCTGCGCTGAAACCATTGCAACCACACCGCTGGCAATAAGTGTTCCGAACAGATCCGGAGCATTTATTGCTATTATCACACCTCGCCATATGAAAATTACATAGAGGGCAAGTATTATTGCTATTCCGACAAAACCGACCTCTTCCCCTATTATGGCCATGATGAAGTCGTTGTGCGGTTCAGGCAAATACATGGTTTTTTGTACACTTTTGCCGATGCCGACTCCCCCAAATCCCCCTGATCCAAGAGCCATGAGTGATTGAACAACTTGGAAGGAATCACCGGAAGCATCTTTGAAAGGATGGAGAAAGCTTGTAAATCTTGCAAATCTATATCCACCTCTGTCACCTAGTATTGCGAATAAAACACCTGCTGCAAGGATTCCTCCGCCTCCCACAAGATAAGCGGTTTTGAGTCCTGCCACTATTAGCATCCCCATTACGATTACAGCCAAGGTTGCAGCAACAGAAAAATTCGGTTGCATCATTATAAGACCACAGGCAGCTGCAAGCAAAATGGCCACAGGGAGTAGCCCCTTAAAACTCTTAACCCTTTTCGGATTGGCTGATAGATATGCCCCTACAGCTATTATCATACTGAATTTGCTTATTTCTCCCGGCATTATTGAAAATCCGAAAAATCTAATCCACCTCGTGGCCCCGTTAACAGTTGTACCTACTCCTGTTAGAACAAGGCAGAGAAGAAAAAAGCTTCCTATGAGTATCACAGGAGAAAAAGACCTCCACACATGGTAATTCATCTTCGATGCTAAAACCAAAAATCCCATTCCTATAACGGCAAAGAGCCCTTGCTTCAGTACAAACCCATATGGGGAACCTGATTCGCTGATGGAGCTGTAATAGCTGGCACTAAAAACCGCCACAACACCGATTACAACAAGTATTATAGTAGTAACCAGTAGCGGAAAGTCAAGATTCCCGATTCTCTTTGTCAAAAGCCTTTTTTTATCCATCCTATTATCCTATTTCTCCATGGCTAATACCCAAGATTTGAAATCATCGCCTCTCTGTTCGAAATTGTCGTACATATCCCAGCTGGCACATGCAGGAGATAGAAGAACCTTATCCCCCTCTGCGGCGACATCAGCAGCTCTCTCAACGCATTCCTGCATTGTCTTTTCCTCATAGATGCTCTCAAATCCATGATTCCTCGCAGCCTTTGCAATAAATTCCCTATCGCGCCCCAAAAGAACAAGGGCTTTAACTCTACCCTCAAGTTCCTTAGCCAAAGGCTCAAAGTCCTGTCCCTTGGCATCTCCACCTGCGATTAGGATTATATTCTTTTCCAAAGCCTTTATAGCCGTGATCGTAGCATCTGTATTCGTGCCCTTAGAATCGTTGTAGTAGAACACACCGTCAATATCAGCAACCGGCTCAAGCCTGTGGGGAACCCCCTTAAATTCCCTAACAGCCTTCTCTATATCCTGTACATTTATACCCGCAAAATAACAAGTTGCCACGGCAGCTAGGGCGTTTTCAAGGTTATGACTACCCACCAGCTTAATGTCCTTAACCGACATCACATCCCTGACTTCCCCTGACAAATCTCTGATTTTCACCTTGTCTTTTTCAACAAAACAGTCTACCCCTTCGCAGCGCTTTCCGCTAAAGAGAATCAATCTTCCGGCACTTTCTTTTGCTAGCGAAACACAGGCCTCATCCTCCGCGTTTACAACTGCAAAATCTTCTTTATCCTGATTTGCAAATATCTTACCTTTAGCTTTCCCATATGCTTCCATGGTCTTGTGTCTATTCAGATGATCCGGAGTTAGATTTAAAAGTGTTGCCACATGAGGTCTAAACTTAACTGTAGTTTCCAGCTGGAAGCTTGAAGCCTCAGTTACCATCCAGTCTTCTTTCCCAGAATTCATTGCCTCAGAAATTACAGCGACTCCTATGTTTCCTACAACGTGGGTAGGAAGTCCTGCCTCCTTAAAGATTTCCCCCACCAAAGTAGTGGTCGTAGTTTTCCCGTTGGTTCCTGTTATCGCAACAAACCCTGCCTTTGTAAGTCTATATGCCAATTCCAGTTCTCCTATAACCTCACACCCCAGGTTTCTCATTTCTGAAATCCAAGAGTTATTTGGATCAACTCCGGGGCTAAGAACCACCAGATCAAAATGCTCATTTTCCCCCGGGATTTTTCCAAGTAGAAGTTCCACATTAAAACCTTCGAAGAAAGCTAAGAGCTGAGGATCAATCTCATCTTTAGACTTCTGATCTTGAACCCAAACTTTAGCACCCTCGCTGCACAGAACCTGGGAAGCTGCAATGCCACTTCTCCCAAGACCTACGACTAGAATTTTCTTGTCTTTAACTTCAAATTTTTCTCTATCCATTCTGCTCTTCTCTACTCTTCCAACTCTACATGTATGAAATTCTACAATATTATGATATGCTGTGCCATTCTTATCACGACGAATGCCTGAAACCAAACCCGCTACAAAGTGCTCAGATACGCAATCAGGCAAAGGACTGCTGTTATACTCCAAAACATGAAAACAACATTGTATTCCTTCATACCGCCTTCTTCGAAGTGATGATGTATAGGAGCCATTCGAAATACCCTTTTCCCTCTGAGTTTATATGAGCCAACCTGTATGATAACCGATAAGGCCTCCATGACATATATGAACCCGGCAATAGGAAGCAAAAGCTCAGCCTTCATCATTATTGCGATCACTGCAACAGCACCACCAAGAGCCATTGATCCTGTATCCCCCATGAAAATCTTTGCCGGATATTTATTGTGATACAAAAATCCTATACAAGCTCCGGCCACCACAAAGGCAAATGTGGATCCGCTTTCACTTCCAAGCTCCAGTCCCACAAAGCCAAGGCATATGCACACAAGACTAGTCACTCCGGAAGACAACCCGTCCAGTCCATCCGTGAGATTTACAGCATTAGCCATAGCCACCATTATAAATGCGACAAAGGGCACATACAAAATCCCAACATCCACAAACTCCCCATAAAATGGTACCCAGATGGCGGAACCGTGTCCACTGAAGTAAAGCATGTAGAGCCCTACCAAAGCGCCAAAAGCAATTTGAAGCACTAATTTCTGCCAAGCCCTGAGACCTAGGTTTTGTTTCTTTGCGAACTTCATAAAATCATCAAGAAAACCTATGAGTCCGAATAAAAATGCTACAACTAGCATTATACCGATTTGGAGGGAGAATTCGCCTCTGTATATAGACCCTATGATCATGGAAGCGAAAATTGCCAGTCCCCCCATTGTGGGAGTCCCCTGTTTTGCCAAGTGAGCCTCAGGCCCCTCTTCCCTGATGAATTGTCCGAACTGTCTCTTCTTTAAAGCGGGTATCAGCAAAGCCGTCAAAATTCCACACAGAATTGTGGTCAGCACAAGATCCATAAGATGATACGCAAAGCCTTCAAAAATCACATTCATTACCAAATCTCCTATCCATTATCTAGCCACAATTCCAAGAAGTCTCTCTACCACCTCTTCCATGGCATACATTCTGGAACCCTTAACAAGCACCAAATCCTCAGGTTCAATCAGATATGGCAACAGATTCAACAAAACACTTTTCTCAGAGAAGAATATAACTTTGCAGGGGCTACCATCTACTCGAGCTTTACGGAAGGCAGCTGAAGCCATATCGTCCGTATGCTGTCCCACACAAATGAGAAGATCAAGGCCTTTTTCTACTACATATTCCCCCACTTCCATATGAACTTTTCGGGAAATATCTGCCCAGCCATTCATCCCTGCCAGGATGGCCACCCTCCTCCTTGCTTCCGTGCTCACAAGGCTATCAACAGCACTTCTTACAGCCTCAGGAAAAGAGCTGTAGCTATCATCCATAACTCTGATGACACCGTTATCCTTAAATTCCATGCGCATGCCTGTGCGTTCAAGACTTTGTAGTGCTCTCACTGCATCCTTGGGTGAAATTCCCACAGCCTTTCCTGCAGCAATTGCAAGGGCAGCATTAAACCTGTTATGAGCACCCGGTATGGGTAGATCCACTTCCATAGTTTCTTCCCCTTCAGCCATGGAAAGCCTGAAATCTATGCCTTTTTCGCCATGGTCGTGGCAGTCACCTATTTTGTAGTCGCAGTCGTCAGATGATCCAACGGATATTATATCATATTGACCCACAATAGTGTTTTTGTTCAGAGTCGGGGAGTCCTGGTTGATTATCAGGAGGTCGTCTTTTCCAAGAAAATCCGTGATTTCCATCTTTGCCTTGTAGATATTTTCCTGACTTCCAAGCTGTTCAAGGTGTGTGAGGCCGATGTAAGTTATCAGACTGATGTCAGGCTTTACCCATTCCACTATGTGATGGATTTCTCCCAGGCTCTCCATGCCGATCTCAATTACGGCAACCTCAACATCCATGTCATAGGCCAAAACCGTCATGCTTACTCCTATGAGGCTGTTGTAATTCTTGATGGGATGACCTGTCTTGTACTTGCTGGAACAGACTGCATATACCATGTCCCTTGTGGTAGTCTTCCCCATACTTCCCGTTATGGCAATTTTCTTTGGATTTATTCTATTGAGATGAAATTCTGCGAGTTTTGCCATGGCTTCTGTGGTATCGTCTACAAGAATTATGTTTACTTGATAGTTGTTGTTTTTCGCATAGTTTTGCGCTCTATCCGAGGCTGCCTCGGAACTCACAAAAAACGTTTGACAACCTTTGTCCATCACTTCTTCCAGAAAGCAATGAGCATCGTGGTTTTCTCCAATTACAGCAAAGAACGCAGAGTTTTCCTGCACCTGCCTTGAATCGATAAATACTCCTTCAAAGCCTTTCGGACCCTCTGAAACGGCAAGTTTACCTCCTGTTGCCTCAACACTATCCATTAGTTTGAATTTAAATTCTCGCTCCATTTTCTGCTCCATTTTAATTCGACTTTCTATTCAAATTTTTACTCAAGATATAGATAGACTTTCTCAATACTGCTGATCTTTTTGCCCGGCTGCGGGTACTGACCTTTTACAGTTATGCTGTCATCACCCTGATCCTGCACCACTGAGTATTCAAGTCCGGAGTTAGAGAGGATATTCTTTGCCTCTTTTAGAGATTTGCCAACAACGGTTGGAACTTCAATCTGACTCTCATTTAGCTTAGTCTTTTCTTCATCTGTCAGCTTAGCTTCTACCCCAACATAAGGGAAGGCCTTTTCAAAGAATTCCTTGATCATAGGCCCCGCAGTTGTTCCTCCGTAAAGGCCGTGGGTAGGAGCATCCACCATTATAACGATTGCAAATTTCGGATCGTCAACCGGAGCTATGCAAACCATAGAGCCGTATACGTACTGGGTGTATACTCCATTTATAGGTTTCTCTGAAGTACCCGTCTTTCCAGCTATCCTCACTCCCGGTATGGCAACGTTACCACCATTTCTTTGAATCATGAGTTCCATTGCTGACATGGTTTCTTCAGCAGTCTTTTTAGAGATTACTTTCTTCTTGATCTCTACAGGGAATTTCTTTACAACCTTACCGTTCTTGTCAGTCAGTTCCTTTACAAGTCTAGGCTTAAGCAAAACCCCATCGTTTGCAATGCATGATACAGCCTGACACATTTCAATCGGAGTGACTGCAATACCTTGACCAAATGCCAGGTTTGCATGGGTCACCTGATTCAAATTCTCCAAAGGTGGAACAAGTGGGTATGCTTCTCCAGGCAAATCAATTCCTGTTTTTTCAGTTAATCCATATAGATTTAAATACTTGTATTGCCTGTCGGCTCCCATTCGCTCTGCAAGGGTAACCATAACAACGTTGCAGGAATTTGCAAGGGCTTCTTTCAAAGTCTCATTTCCATGGCTAGTGTTGTTGGCACAATGTATGTTCGCACCGGCTACAGAGATACTCCCGCCGCAGTAGAATGGTTCTTCCGGCGTTGCAATTTCTTCCTCAAGGGCTGAGGAAACCGTTACAACCTTAACCGTGGATCCAGGTTCATAAAGGCTGCTGACAACTGGATTTGTCCAAAGTTTACTCAGATAGTCCCCCTTTTCCTTGTCTGAAAGCTTGTTGAATTTTTTCTTTTCAGCAGGATCAGCGGGTGTTGTAGGGTGGTTTGGGTCAAAGCTTGGAGCGCTGGCCATTGCAAGCACATCTCCTGTTTTTGGATCCATAACCACAGCCTGAATACTCTGAGGCTTGTATTTCTTCATGCCGTTTTCAATTGCAGTTTCAAGGTAGTGCTGAAGAACTTCGTCAATGGTAGTGACAACATTTAGTCCATCTTCTGCCTCGTAATACTTTTCCGATCCGTAGGCCAACGGATCTCCGTGAACATCAGCATTCCTTATCCATCTACCTGCCACTCCACTGAGATAATCATCATACTGAAGCTCCAGGCCTGTTCGTCCTCTATTATCACCGTTTACGCTTCCAAGCACGTGGGACGCAAAATCTCCCATGGGATACGATCTTCTGCTTGCTTCGGCAACCTGCAGGCTCGGAATCTCAAGCTTTTTGAGCTTCTCCAGCTTATCTTTTTCCAGGTATTGACTCATTTTCAGAAGAGGAGACTTGGAACCTAGTGTATCCATTATGTCCTCTTTGCTATCCCCTGTGATTGCAGAAATTTTCTCGGCTAAATCCTCCAGTTTCGCACCTTTGTAGTCCTCTCGAACCACAGGAGGCCTCACCCAAACATTGTATGACATGGCACTTGCTGCAAGGGGCTTCCCGTTCCTGTCGTAAATTATTCCCCTCTTGGCTTCAATAGGCACATCGCCCTTTTGTTGCCTTACAGCTCTGTCCCTGTATTCCTCAGCATTTACAATCTGAATCCATGCCAACCTAAAAACCATCAAGCACAAAACCGCCAGCACGCAAATAAACAGGAAAACTATCCTGCGTTTTGTAATCCTGTCAGTCTTGTTCTTTTCAATATATACCATCTGTGCCAGACCTCGTTCTTTCTAAGCTGGGATATCCACCGTGGGATTTGGCATCTTCATATCAGCCAATGACGTTCACCCATCATATGCTCACAGGTTTTCTTCGCCTCATCAACTAATAACATTTTACCACAAAAATCAAAAAAACCAGACAAGCTAAATATATTCAGTTGTCCGGCTTTCATATTCAGTTATTTATTTGCCTAATTATATGCCTGGCTTTTTAGCATCGCTGCAAAGCCCCCCTGTGGCTTGTCATTATCAGTCAAATAAATACATTGATCCTCACTTGGGTATACCATCCCAAGCTGTTCAATGGCTACTTTTTCAATGCTGTCGATATTGTTTGAAGCCTTAACTTTAATCTTCAAAGTATCGATTTCCCCCTGTAAATCAGCATTGATCCTAGAGTACTCATTGTTGTCCACCTGGACGTTAGCATTGTATGCGTCGATGAGCACCATGAACAGTAGAATCACTCCGATAAAGAGGACTGCCAAGATAATTTTAAATTGTTCCTTTCTCTTCATAATTATTCCTCGCAACTCCTAATATCTTTATATCTTTTCACATACCCTTAGCTTAGCACTGCGAGATCTGGGATTGCCATCGACTTCCCCTTTAGTCGGTATTATCGGCTTTCCTGAGATTTTTCTCACATCCGCCACCTTCCCACATACGCATATGGGAAACTCCGGCGGGCAAGTACAAGGGTTTGCCCTTTTGCTAAATACATTCTTCACTATCCTATCTTCAAGAGAGTGAAATGAGATTATACATAACCTTCCGTTATGTTCAAGTACATCGCAGAAATCTTCAACCGCTTTAGAAAGATGGCTGAGTTCCTGGTTGACTTCGATTCTTATCGCCTGGAAAGTTCTCTTTGCAGGATGAGGTCCTTCCCTTCTGGACCTAGCCGGAATAGCTGCTTTTATCACATCCACAAGCTGAGTCGTCGTCTCAATTGGGGCTTCTTGTCTCTTTTGGACAATGAACTTAGCAATGCGTTTTGCCCAGGCCTCTTCCCCGTATGTTTTGATAACCTCCCCCAGATCGTGTTCGTCATAGGAGTTTACCACATCGTAGGCGGTAAATGATCCCTCTTGATCCATTCTCATATCAAGTGGGGCTTCCCTCATATAGGAAAATCCCCTTTCCGGGCTATCCAGCTGAAATGAGGAAACTCCTAAATCCAAAACAGCTCCGTCTATCTTATCTCTATCTATCCTGCCTTCTGCTTTCAGTTCCGACAAGATTTCCTTGATTTCAGAGTAATTGTTGTGTACGAAAATTTTTTCGCAATCGTACTCATCAAGTCTTTTCTCGGCAGCCTCGAGGGCATCTGTATCTCTATCTATACCGATGAGGACACCATTTTCTCCGAGATTTCCACAAATAAGTGCACTGTGGCCTCCACCGCCTAAAGTTCCATCAACATATATTCCGTCCGGCTTAATATTGAGGTTTTTGATGGTTTCTTCCAACAAAACAGTGGTGTGTCTGAAGTTGGCTCTCTCCGATATATCTTCGGCGGTATTCAAGGCTTTAGCTTCTTTCTTTTTCTCTTCCATGGAATTCTTCCTTATCGCTAGAAGTTGTAGAGGGAAAGAGCTTCGCTGAAGGCTTCTGAATCCATCTTTTCTCCGTTTTCAGCTCCGTCCCATACTTCTTTGGCCCAAATTTCAATCTTCTTCATGGCTCCCATGGTAACAAGCTCCTTGGTGAATTCTCCGTAAGCCTTGAGTTCTGCAGGGACTACGATTCTTCCCTGTTTGTCAAACTCACATTCCACTGCGTTAGCACAAAAGTGTCTGATGAAGGCTCTGACTTTTGGATCTGACTCAGGCATCAGGGCTATCTTCTCCATCTGCTTTTCCCAATCAGCAATTGTATATATATACAAGCACTTATCGAGACCCTTTGTCAGTACACATCTTCCTCCTAGGTTTTCTCTGTGTTTAGCAGGGACAATCACCCGGTTTTTACCGTCTATTGAATTGTTATAAGTCCCCATAAACAATTGATTTACCTCACATCTTTAGACACTTGTCCACACTGAATTATTTGTTGTCACCATTCTACACCACTTTTCCCCACTTTTCAACATTATCGACTCTAAAATGGGCATTTTGCACCACTTTTGGAGAGATTTTTTGCACTTTAGGGCAATAAAAACGCACGCTCCACAATATCTTGTGGGAACGTGCGTTTGCATGCCGAAATATTGATTTTTTATTTTCGCCATCTAGCCTTGTACTGATTCTTCCTGTGCTTAAATATGGTACTGCCCGAAGTTGATGATCTGTACATGGAAGAACCTGACGGTCCGAACAAACCCGTTGGTCTATTTCTTCTCCTTCTCGTAGCCCCGGTAAGCCCCAATATCAGTTTCACTATGAGTGTTATGATTAAGGCGACAACCGCAACGGCGAGAATCACCACGCCCAGAGCCATCCAAAATATTTTGCTAGGGTTCTTAAGGTATGCGGAAACACTGCCAACGTCTTCTAATATTTTTCTTCCTTGAAGGTTTTCATAAGAAGAAGGTACCCCCTTATCTCCAAAAGAATCCATGTATCTAACTACAGCGTACCACTCCTTGAGTTCTGATCCATCTTGACTTCGAATGATATGCTTCTCAAAGTCTTTAATCTCTTTACCGTCCTTATCCTTAGGAACGATGGAAAGCAACCCCTTGGATTTTTCGGTAACAAGCCCCAACATCTGGCAGGCATATAAGTCTCCCACAACTCTGTAGAGCTTTCCCTTATCCAATTCCTGAAGTCCGCCACTATTCTTCATGTCGTTAACCTGAGCATCGATAGCCTTCAAATCCTCTTTTTCCCAAACACGACTTGGATTTTCAGAGTCTTTGCCGATTCCTGCAGCATATGGGAGAGGATCTCTATAATCCAGAGCATCCGGAACTACCTTGTATATTTCTGATATTTTGTTCAAGAATAGCCTGTGAGGATTAATCCTGTACATTAGGCCAGAAACATATAGCCTAGCTTCAGTCATCGACTCTGATACAGAAGCATCTACCTCCGCCAAAGCCCTCATCTCGTTTCCGTTAAGGTATACAGAAACTAGTGGGTAGCCCGGCTTTCCGTCAGGGCCGGATCCGATGGATAGCGAGTTATAGGCATCTGCCGTTGTTATCGGACCTTTCTTAAAAGTTCCCCTTATGGTTCCTGCATTCATTATAGAGGCGGCAACAGGGTCATATTTATCTCCTTCTGCCTCCTTTACAGCATATATGAATGAGTCTGAAAGGATATTCCCTAGGCGTTCTTCCTTCTGCACGGCCCCTAGATTTTCAATCGGTTCAAAGTCGAAATTGCTGTTTGTCAAAACCTGATCCCACTTATAACCGTAGGGTTTGAAAAATTCTTCATCAACTAGCTTCCTGAACTTTTCAAGCTCCTTTGTGGTTTCTTCATCGGGATTTACAGATGCAAGTGGGAGAATCTCATAACTTTGCCTCTTGAACTTCTCACCTTCTTTGGAACGGGTCAAAACAATTTTTCCAATATTCTCACAGTAAGAACCGCAGGATCCGATTGTGGTATTGCCCACCGTGATAGGCTCACTCAAAAGGGTATGACTGTGGCCACTTACGATGACGTCTATATCAGGGACTTCCTTCGCCAGGATCTCGTCCTCGGACATTTCCTTATCTTCACTTGTTCCGCTATGGGAAACTGCGATTATCACATCGGGATTTTTCTTCTTGATCTTTTCCACAGTGGCCTTAGCCGCCTTAACAGGGTCCTTGAACTTAGTCGCTGCCTCAGGAGCGTAATCAAGGCTCTGTTTACCAAAAACACCGAAGACTGCTATTTTCTTCCCATTCTTCTCCAGCACAGTGTATTCTTTGCTGCCATAGTTTTCCAAAGCAGCTTTCAGTGCCTGGCCTTTTTCCTTTAATTTGCTGTCTTTAATTGTCCCCTCCATGTTGATATTAGAGTTGACCATTTGAGGTAAAACATATGGATTTACAGGCTTATCCTTAGGTCTAAATCTATATCGGAATTCGTTTTCCTAATCAAAGTTTATCCTATCCTCTTGGGATGCCGCCACCGCTCTATTCAGCATGTCAGCTAAGCCCTGAGGCCTGTAGTCAAACTCGTGATTTCCAAGAGTTGTAACGTCAAACCCCACAAAACCCATCATCCTAAGTTCCGCAGCCTCGTTTCTAAAGATTGTCTGATATGGCGTCCCCATGGAAAAATCTCCACCGTCAAGTACAATGGTGTCCGGGTCTACTTTCTTCGTTTCCTTAATTACAGTTGCAATCTGGGGAAAACGTTCCAGGTGGGAGTGCATATCGTGCTCAAACAAAACAGTCAGCCTGTTGGAATCGCTCTTCTCCTCTTTGGTCTCATCCTCTTGACTCATATCTCCTACTGGCTCTGCAAAGGTAAGAACTGCAGGGAGCAGCATACAAGCAGCAACAATTATACAAAGTATTCCAATTAGAATTCTCTTTAACATATCTACACCTCGCCATTTGAGTTTTAGTAACAATTTGATTTTTAGTAACAATATGGTTTTACTTGCCCTCTTATATTACCACAGACTTAAGAAAATTTCCATTTTTACATACCCTTGTGATATAATTGTTT
>JASBYX010000020.1 GCA_029983755.1 Anaerovoracaceae bacterium | reverse complement strand
TTGGGACAATTTCATTTTCGATACACTGGGACAATATCATTTTTGAATCAAAAGGCGACAAAAGTCCTAAATTTTGGGGCTTGCAAACCTCTTCTCATTATTATATAATAGTTACCGCGTTGTATGTGCGGATTCCAAAGACGAGGAAGAATTGGAAAGTAAGCATACTTCAAATTGCAACGCCAATCCTGTGGCTAGAGGTTGCCAGACAACGAGAATGGTTGATTTAGAATATTTGTCTTATCAACGTAGACATTTCGTGTCAAAGGCTTAAATTACTCGGGGTACACAGGCTAGAAATTCAAATTTTTAGAATTGCCGACCAGGATGCATTCTAGTAAAGCATCTCAGTAGGCAGAACCGAAAAGCATCCATCTTAAGCGAAACAGAGCTCACGACTAGGACAGCAAGACGTTTTGATGTCAGCACATTTCGATGCCAGCTCTTCAGAGTAAGGGCAGGGAGAACATTAGAAATGACAAGAGAGCCTCAGCGGAGTCAACTGTTTTGTGCGGTGGAGATGGAAACCAGTAGGTAGAAAGGGAAAAGAGATGAAATCATTTATTGCAAAGCCTCATGAAGTTGAGCGCAAGTGGTACGTGGTTGATGCAGAGGGTCAGACTCTAGGAAGAGTTGCTTCCCAGGTGGCTTCAGTTCTCAGAGGTAAGAACAAGCCTACATTCACCCCCCACGTTGACTGCGGAGACTATGTAATCGTAATCAATGCTGACAAGGTTCAGGTTACAGGCAAGAAGCGTAAGGAGAAGGTTTACAAGCACCACACAGGTTATCCTGGTGGGCTTAGAGAGACCACTTTTGAGAAGCTGATTGCAAGGAAGCCTGAAGAGGTTATCAGGCATGCTGTTAAGGGCATGATGCCAAAGGGTAAGCTCGGTCGTCAGATGTACAAGAAGCTGAAAGTGTATGCAGGACCTGACCACGGACATGCAGCACAGAAGCCGGAAGTACTGGAATTTTAAGGAAAGGGAGGAATAGACGATGGCAAAGATCCAATATCAGGGAACAGGAAGAAGAAAGTCCTCAGTTGCTAGAGTTAGATTAATCCCTGGAAAAGGTGAAATTCTAGTAAACAAGAAGCCTCTGGACGAATATTTCGGCATGGAGCTTCTGAAGAGAGAGGTTAAGAGACCTTTCGCAATCGCAGGTTGCGAAGGTAAGTTCGATGTTGTGGCTACTGTAACAGGTGGCGGTACAACAGGACAGGCGGGAGCACTTAGACACGGTATTTCAAGAGCACTTTGCGAGGCTGACAGGGAAGCATACAGACCTGCACTTAAGTCTGCAGGATTCCTGACCAGAGATCCTCGTGTGAAGGAAAGAAAGAAATACGGTCTCAAGAAAGCTCGTAGAGCAAGCCAGTTCTCCAAACGTTAATTTCTGCTACGCCAGAGATAATCTTTGGAATGCGAAAGGGTGTTTAGATCCGATGGATTTAAATAGATTCCATTCATTGAATTTACTCGTACACAATTTAATTGATGGAAGATCTGATGAAGGCAACCACATTTGTGGTTGTCTTTTTTCTATGGGGGAAACGGAAATTTAAAGATAAAAAGAATACATCATTGACGAAAAAGGGGAAAAGTTAAATTAAACAAAGAGAAAATAGCTACAAGTCGTAGCCCGAAAAAATATGATGGAGGTATTTTTGTGGATGAAGAAAACAAGGATATTGTGGTTTTAGATGAAACTACAATTAAGAGTAAGATTTATTATATACGAAATCAAAAGGTAATGCTTGATTTTGAGTTAGCTGAAATCTATGGGTATACTACAAAAAGATTTAATGAACAAGTTAAAAACAATTCGGATAAATTTGATGATGATTTTATGTTCCGGTTGACAAAATCAGAGTTTGAAAACTTGATGTCGAAAAAATCGACATCAAGTTGGGGCGGCCGCAGAAAACTGCCTTACGCCTTTACAGAACAGGGTATTTATATGCTTATGACAGTATTAAGGGGAGACCTTGCGGTTAAACAGAGCAAAGCTTTAATACGATTGTTCAAAAAAATGAAAGACTTCATTGTGGAAAACCAAGATTTTATCAGCTCAAAGGAATTAGTGCAAATAGCAATTCAAACAAACCAAAATACCAATGATATAAAGCAAAATTCAAAGGCAAGAAATATAGCCTCAAGAAGGCAACGAATCAATTGAACAAATGTTCGTCATGTGATATAATATAAAAAACTCATTATACCGTTAGATTTGATGTTTTATATTGGAGGAAAAGTGGCTATTTGCTGTGAAAAAAAAAGTAGGACTTTTGATTGTAATTTTGGTGAAATGATGGATGTTGTTCCAATAAATCATTGCAAAAGGCCGACTACCATAGAACTCTTTGCTGGTGCGGGAGGCTTAGCATTAGGTGTTGAGGAGGCCGGTTTTGAAACCCTTGGACTTATTGAATTTGATAAAGATGCGGCGGATACGCTGAAGCGAAATAGACCGAATTGGCGTGTGATTCACGATGACATAGCCAATATTTCTAAATTGGATTTAGAGGAATACTTCTCATTAAAAAAAGGAGAATTAGACTTGTTATCTGGTGGGGCTCCTTGCCAGTCTTTTTCCTATGCAGGGAATCGGCTAGGACTTGAGGATGCAAGGGGTACACTATTTTATCACTATGCTAAATTTTTAAATAAGCTTCAGCCAAAGATGTTTATTTTTGAGAATGTAAAAGGTTTAAGAAGCCATGACAAAGGAAGAACGTATAAAACCATACTAAGTATTTTTGAACAAGAAGGCTATACAATTAAGGACAATCAGATCAAAGTGCTGAATGCGTGGGATTATGGAGTACCTCAGAAAAGAGAAAGGTTAATAACAGTTGGTATTAGAAATGACTTAATTGATAAAATTAGTTTCGAATTTCCAATGCCACATGACTATAAACCGGTACTTAAAGATATTCTGCTTGATTGCCCGGAAAGCCCAGGTGCCAGCTACTCTGACTATAAGAAATCAATATTTGAAATGGTTCCTCCCGGCGGGTATTGGCGGGATATTCCTGAAACTAAGGCAAAAGAATATATGAAAAGCTGTTGGGATATGGAAGGTGGACGGACAGGGATATTGAGAAGATTAAGTTTGAACGAGCCTTCTCTAACTGTCTTAACATCTCCAAGTCAAAAGCAGACGGATAGGTGTCATCCACTTGAAGCAAGACCGTTTACCATAAGAGAAAATGCGAGATGTCAGACTTTTCCTGACGAATGGGTATTTTGTGGAAGTATAAGTCAACAGTATAAGCAAGTCGGTAATGCCGTTCCAGTGAAATTGGCCTACGAAATTGCATTGAAAATCAGGGAAGGATTGGGGTGTTTGCAATGCAGCAATTAGACTTTATAACAGAGGAAGATTTTGAAACTCATGTTAAAGCTACAATAGAAAAGTATGGTGAAAAACTGGACTCGTTCGATTTAAAGCGTTTTAATAGGAATTTAATCGATCCAATCAAACTTATTTTTGATAAAACGGTATATGGTGCAACTTGGGAAGAGATAGTGAGCAATGAGATTTTTCGACAAAGGGACAAGTCCAACAATAATGATATTGGGTACTTTCATCAAAGGATATTCCAGTATATAGATAACTGCATAGTCCCACCAAACGGAGAGAGCGGAGGGTGGGATGTGATTTATAGAAACACTGATGGCATAGAAATTCCAGATGCAGGCAGGGTTAGTACTGTATATGTGGAGATGAAGAATAAACACAACACAATGAATTCCGCGTCTGCAGGGAAAACATTTATAAAGATGCAAAATCAACTGCTAAACGATGATGATTGTGCATGTTTTCTAGTTGAAGCGATAGCTCAGCGTTCTCAAAATATTAAGTGGGAAACTACCGTAGACAAGAAAAAGGTAGGACATAAACTTATCAGGAGAGTGAGTATGGATCAGTTTTATGAGCTAGTGACCGGCGAGGAGGATGCATTTTATAAAATGTGTATGGCTTTACCTGAAGTGATTAAAAAGGTCGTTAACAATATGGATGATGTTAGAACACCAGAAGATACTGTTATGCACGAGTTAAGAGATTGGGCGGAACATCTTGATGGCGAAACCTATGATTTATCCGTAGCAATGGCAGTGTACATGCTAGGTTTTAAAGGTTATAAAGGCTTCTACTAATAGCTTAAACTTAGGATTAGTGCTATAGATAATTAGGAGGTAGTGTATCAAAAGGGAATCTTTTTTGATGCACTACCTTTTAAATTGAGAAGAATAACAAAGAAAAAAATAATAATAAAAATGATAATTATTATCATTTAGTATTGACTTCAGTTTTACAAGGACTTATACTAAATTTAATAATTGACATAGGAGGTAAATTTAGATGAAAGCTAATTTCAAACATGGTGGAATATTTGGGGCAGGACTGCTACTTGGTACTGTAGGACTCAAAGTTCTAAAGAGCACTTGCGTTAAGAAGGCAGCAACCCAAGGTATCGCTGCAGGTCTAAGAGCAAAAGAATGTGTAATGGATGCAACTTCAAAGGTACAGGCTGACGTTGAGGACATGGTTGCTGATGCAAAGGTAATCAACGAGAAGCTGGAAACTGAGAGAGTTGCAAAAGAAGCCGAGAAGAAGGCAGCGGAGTGCGGCTGTGATGTGGAAAGTCCCGCCATCAAAAATGCAATCAGCGCTGGCGAAGAAACTAAAGCAGCAGAAACTAATGCAAAAGACGCTATCAAGAAGGTAGAAGAAGCTGAATAGGCTTTTCAAGTTAGAACAGAGGCATGAGTCATGAAGTTTAATATCATTCATCGCCTGCCGGGAAGGACAAGGGTTAGACTTGACATGGCTCCTATCGCCAAGCGTTTAACCTATGAGGAAGCTGACGCAGTTCAGTACTACCTTGAAAACCTGGAAGGCGTGTCACAAGTTAAAGTTTACCACAGAACCTGCGATGTAGTGGTGACCTATGACCGAGAGATTCTCACGGAGAGGGAGCTTCTTGGGCATATCAGAAACCATAGCATAGACTTAGAAGCCGTGCCGGAAGACTATTTTGTGACATCATCAAGAAAATTGGAAGGGGAGTGCAAGGAAAAGCTCGTAAACGCAGTTCTCATAAGAATGGCAATGAAGTATTTTGCACCGGCACCCCTTGGAGCTGCTGTAATAACCATAAGAGGACTGAGGCACGTTTGGCATGGGCTTAAGGTTCTGAGACAGAGAAAAATCGGCGTAGAGGTCTTGGATGCTGCGGCCATCGGGGCGTCCCTGCTGAGAAGAGACTTCGGAACCGCCGGGTCAATCATGTTCCTTCTTGGAATCGGAGAAATCCTTGAGGAGTGGACGGAAAAGAAATCCACAATGGATTTGGCAAAGAGCATGGCCCTAAAGGTGGACAAGGTTTGGCTTGCGGCGAAAAACGGCCAGGAGTCGGATCTATTGGTACCTGCTGACCAGGTGAAGGTTGGGGATTTTGTGCGTGTGGGACAGTCCAGCATCATCCCATTTGACGGAACAGTGGTGTATGGGGATGCGCTGGTTTCTGAGGCGGCCATAACAGGAGAACCGGGGGGAATCCATAAGGATGCTGACAAGAAAGTTTATGCCGGCACCGTTGTGGACGAAGGCGAGCTGGTCTTCAAAGTCAGCGAAAACACCGGAGGAAGCAAGTACGACAAAATCGTGAAGATGATCGAGGAGTCGGAGTCTATGAAGTCAACCTCTGAGAACAAGGCGATGGTTTGGGCTGACAAGCTTGTCCCATATACATTCCTGGGGGCAATTGGCGTTTGGCTGGTTACTCGAAACATCATGAAGACCATGGCGGTTTTGCTTGTGGACTACTCTTGCGCTCTGAAGCTTGCCATGCCGGTCACCATGCTTTCTGCCATCGGCGAGGCCGGAAAGATGGACATGACCGTGAAGGGAGGCAAGTATTTTGAGGAACTGGCCCAGGCTGACACGGTTGTTTTCGACAAAACAGGTACGTTGACGGAGGCTAATCCTGTAGTTAGGGATGTGGTTACTCTTGGGGGTGACACTTCGGCAGATGAACTTTTGAGAATCGCTGCCTGCCTTGAGGAACATTTCCCTCATTCAGTTGCAAGGGCTGTGGTTAAGGCCGCTGAAGAGAAGGACTTAAAGCACGAGGAACTGCACACGCAGGTGGAATATGTAATTGCCCACGGCATCAAATCTACTTTGGACGGAAAACCTGTAATCGTAGGTAGCCATCATTTTGTGTTTGAGGATGAAAGGGCGGTATTCCACAGGGGTGCCGAGAAAATTTACAATCAGGTTCCTGCTCATTATTCCCAGCTTGTTCTGGCTATTGACGGTGTGGCTGAGGCGGTAATCTGCATTGAGGACAAACTGCGGGAGAATGCACCGGATGTTATCAGAGGGCTTAAAGCTCGTGGAGTTGAGCACATTGTCATGCTCACTGGTGACAACGCAAGGACTGCAGAGGCAATCGCTGCTCGACTTGGCATAGATGAGTTTGTTGGCGAGGTTCTTCCGGAGTTTAAGGCGGAATACGTTAGGAAAGCAAGGGAGTCCGGTCGAAAAGTTATAATGGTTGGCGACGGCATCAATGATGCTCCGGCGCTTTCAGAGGCAAATGTTGGAATCGCTGTAAGCAAGGGTGCTGCCATCGCAAGGGAGATCGCCGATGTTATAATCGGGAAGGATGACATAGGTCAGCTTCCGGAACTTATTGATCTCAGCAGAGCTCTCATGAAGAGAATAAGGTGGAACTACAAGGCCATAATCGGGGTAAACTCTGCCCTCATCGCAGGTGGAGTTGCCGGAGTTATTTCTCCTACGACTTCTGCCCTCATTCACAATGGATCCACCCTGGCCATTGGGCTTCACAGCACTACGGCGAACTTGAAGGGCGAGGGACAGATAGTCTTTTGAGGATTTCTATTTTAAAAGAAGGATTAATCCATACTTTCATTCAACAAAATATTGAACTGTTATACACATCGTTGAGGATGAAAAATCGACGGTGTGTTTATTTTTGTGAAAATTTTGCTTTTATTTTAAAACAAGGGGTTGAAATTTATTTTTATTGGGATATAATAACAATACGAGAAGGAAAAATTTAATATGTAGGAGTGAATCCAGAGGAACGCACACAAGAGAGAATAACTGTGGAAGGTTAATTCGAGTGCACTGGCCCGGCAGCAGCCGGGGCAACTGTATTGCTTTGGTTCGATAGCTGATATGCCATTGCCGGCTTTGTAATGAGGCTGGTGAGAAGGTAGCTGTCGATTGGAGAGCATAGCCAGGAGACTTATTCGTACCTGAGTATGATTATTTAGACTAGTGACTATTCTCTGGATTCGTGTCACTAGTCTTTTTTTGTTCATAATATCAGCATATTAGGGATATTTGACAGGGAGGACGAATCAAGCTAAACGGCAACTTGCCGAGATATAGCATTTGACAACACTGCACATAGGGGTAGCCAATGGAAACTAAGAGAAGCAGAAGAATATTTAATATCGTTATGGTTGTTTTGATCGCATGTATCATCACATGTGGAATCATGGCCGTAGGGAATTTAAAAGGTTGGTTCGGTAGCGCTTCTTCTGTGGTTCAGGCAACCGAGGTGCAAGGGGTTACAAGTATAGAACGCAAAGGCGTTGCTTATACGCTAAAGAAAGATACGCATATACAGCCGGGAGATAATATTGAGACCAAGAACGGATCACAGGCACTCTTTGAAATAGGGAAGGACAATGCCCTCAGGCTGAACGATAATACTGAAATCCTCTTTAAAACTGCGAAAAAAGATGATGTAGATATACAGATTAACCACGGAGAAATCTTTGTTGACGCCGGGAAAGCTCCAAAGAAATTTTCTTTTAAATATGGAGATAGCGTAGCTACAATCAAGGGAACTGTATTTTCTATTTCTGCACAAAATGGAAGTTCAAATCTGAATGTATTTGAAGGAAAAGTTGCGGTTAAGACTAAATCAGGTAAGACGTACAGTATCGATAAGGGCAAATGCCTGTCTATAGCAGAATCCGGCAATGGCAAAGTAGCCGAAGATATAAGGGATATTCAGGCAAAAAGTTTAAACGAATTCAACATTAATTCAGCTCTGAAATGTAAGGACTCTAGGAACCTTTGCTTCAGCAAAGCTACCTTAAAGAGGGTGATTGCTGACAGAGAGAAGGAGAAAACCGTTGCTGCATCTGGGAAAGATGACGGAAGTGGAGAGGATGGAGATGATGATTCGGACAAGTCCTTAGATAAGGACGGTAATACAAAGTCTAAAGGCGAATCAGCATCTTCAAAGTCATCTAAAACAGGGAAGAATTCCGGAAGCAAAAGCTCAACTACCGGAAGTTCATCATCCACAGGAACACAGGGCAAGACTTGCAATATCACCATAAGATGTGACACAATACTGAACAATATGGGGAATCTAACGTCAGGTAAGGAACAGTTTGTTCCGAGCAGCGGAGTGATTTTGGGAACAACAACTGTTGAGTTTACCGAAGGAGAAACCGTTTTCGATGTGCTAAAGAGGGTTTGCAACATAGGTGGTATTCAGCTGGAGTACTCATGGACTCCTATGTATGAGAGTTACTACATAGAAGGTATCAACAACCTATATGAATTTGACTGCGGCAGTCAGTCAGGTTGGATGTACAAAGTTGATGGATGGTTCCCAAACTACGGTTGTTCCAGTTATAAGCTTAAAGGAGGGGACGATATAGTATGGTGCTACACCTGTAACGGTCTCGGTGCCGATGTTGGTGGCCCTACTATGTAGCCCACATGCATATAGGTGTAGTGATACATTTAATTAAATTGTGCTTCATAGGTTATACATAAAGATTGTAACTAATTGTTTTGAGAAAGGAGGATATCATGGATATGGCGTTAACGCCTATTTATTAGGGGTTGCCGATGTAAGGCTCTCCCGTCGGCAACCGGATCAGAATTGCAGATTCTTAATTGAGAGCAGGAAAATAGGATTTGCTCAAAATATTTTTAATGATAAGGAGGTATATTATGTCTTATCAAAAAAAACAAAAGTTTTATGCTATTGCATTGTCGTTAATCTTGACACTATCTATGGTGATAGGGTTCACGACCACATCATTTGCAGCATCTGATGCTCCAAAGGATGGTACAGTTTATGTCTCCATAACCAAGGACAACTTTGACAAAACAGGTAACTATGTGGGGGGCGGCTCAGCCGCATTGCTAAAGGAAGGCAAAACAATCACCAATGTTGCTGTTCCTATTTCTGAAATCAGAGATTATATCAAAAATTCAAAAATTAAAGATATATATCTTAATGGAGTCAAGGATCCTCAGAATGGAGAACCTAGCGTACTAGATGCTATAATTACTGCTGTATTGAAAAATACCAAACTAAAAAAAGCTGATTTTAAGGGTGGATGGGATTCCTACACCAAGCCTAACGGAGGGTACCTTTCCAATATTGGAAATTATGCTCTAAAGCCTAATAAGACAGACTACTATAAAGGGAAAAATGGTAACAAGTGGGGAAAGTCTACAGGTAGTGGATGGCAGATTGCATACGCATCTAAGAATGGGAAGCTGCACAAGGCAGACATCTACGGAAGCAATATTCTGGTTGAAGATGGTATGAAGATTGTGTTTGATGTAAGTGACTATGAGATGGATTGGGATACCGGCAAGCCAATGTAGCTATGTGGTTAATTCGAGATTAACCTTTGACTAGTTAATGTATATCTAAAAGGAATCCCCTCTAGGGATTCATCTTTTTTTATTGGAGTAGAGTTTGAAAAAGAAATTTACAAAATTCCACAAGATATCCATACTCCTTCTCGTAATTATTTTTATTATTTCTTCCTACGCCCCAATTTTTGCCGAAAACAAAGCATTATATAGACAGCCTTATGGAACAGATCTTAAGCGTTCCGTGGATTTTGATTACGGGGATAAGCATCCAGGCCCTGATTTTAAATATCCTGATATCGCTGATGTTGGTGGTCTTCAAATGGATCCTCAACCTGAGTTTGTAGAAATTTTCCTCAATCGGCCGGTTTACAAGGTTAAACAGGGTCAGAAGATTACTTTTACGATAAATGCCAAGAACAAACATCCGGATATGGTATATACCTTTAGAAGAATAATATACCATGATAACGGATGGCCGTGGGCTTTGCGGCAGGATGATCATGGTGATGAAGAGATTCTTTATCAAGGGAAAAGTAATACTTTTACATATGAATTTGACAAAATTAATACGGGAAATGATGCATATGCAGGAGGATATGACATAGAATTTACTCTCGATATTCCCAAGATTGGACTCTATTATGGAAGCGATGCAATCCACGCTGAGTTTATAGTGGAAGGAAATCAGATGACTGATCCCTCTTTCATGAGACAGCCAAAGTCTGCTGAATATAAATTTATGGAAGAGCCTCGCAGCCTAGTTGGTATGATCGAATGTTTAAGGCCAGGTATTCTTAATTATAAATGGTTTAAAAATACCAAGAGAAGTTATGAGGGAGCAGAGCAGATTGAAGGTGCTAATTCCGCAGAGTTTAAACCTCCCACTGATAAAGCAGGTAAAACTTATTATTTCTGTCAGGTTAGCCAAGATCTGAAGCTCCCATGGTCAGGAGAAACCTTGCACAGCAACTCTGTAAACAGTGACTTCGCAGAGATAACTGTTCATGAGCCTGATATAAAGTTGGAGGGGGAAGGAACAAGGGAATCTCCATTTTTGATTAAAGATGCTGCATCCCTTGAAACTATACGTGACTCAGTAAATAATGGGAATACCCTTGAAGGACTTAACTTTAAATTTACAAATGATGTAGAACTTCCCAAGGACTGGGTACCTATTGGTAGCACTACTCCTGAATATACGTGGCAGAATCCCGGGAATGGAAAATATTTCAGACCTTTTTCCGGCATCATAGATGGAGATGGTCATAAGCTAACCGTTCCCAAGGGTGAGAAACCTTTGTTTAACCGTGTTAGAAAGGCAAAAGTCAGCAACCTGAAGATCTATGGAGAGGACATAGACGGTTATGGCCTTGTGAATCAGTATGATGTGGACTACGGTCCAACAGGGAAATACACTGACATCTATGGAACCGGTGTGCCATTTACCATTGTAATTGATAATGTCACCATTCTCTCAGGAACACATATTAGAGAATCCGGCTTTATCGGTGGATTCGCCTCCGGGGGTAATAAAGTTACTATCAGAAACTCCACGGTGGAAGAGGGGGTAACCCTTGGTAAACCGGGCGACATACAACCGAGAGGCTCTTTTGCGGGGCTTTTCAACGGAGAGATTATAAACTGCCAAAGTGGTGCTACCGTATACGGTGTTAATGATGTGGGTGGATTTGTCGGTAGAAAAGGGCAATCCATGGGTTCATGTGATATTCTCAACTCCACATTTACAGGTAAGGTTGAAGCATCCGGTGATCGAATTGGTGGTATCTTAGGTTCGGGTTATGAGGACGAAACTGCACCAAATACACCTGTTGCCGTAATAAGCAACTGCCTTGTTACCGGTTCCGTTAAAGGTAATAGTAGAGTTGGAGGTATATACGGCTCGGAGGGCGGAATAGTTGACTGCTGGGGTAATGGCGAAGGTGGAGTTACCAACAGTGCTTTCTGGGGAAAGATTTCTGCCACAGGAAAAGAAGTTGGAGCAATCGCAGGATACTTCAACAGTTACAATAAATTCCAAAGCATAGAGGGAAACTATTTTGATAAGGAATGTGGTGCTAAAGATGGCGTTGGAAAAATAAAGCACATCATCTATGATGACGATAAAGACTACGCCAAACATGGTATCAAAAAAGGTTCTTTCAAGGTTGAAGAGGCATGTAAACCTGTTAACAAGGATGCACTTAAAAACGGAGAGGTAGCGGAACTTCTAAATAAAGGAAAACGTAGCTTCAAAAACTGGAAACAAGGGAAGCTATATCCTGTACTCTCAAAAGACCGTGTAGCCTACAAGATGACCGTCGACGACTATAAGAAGGAATACAAGACCGGAGAAGAGTTTGCCGACATCAAAACGCATATCATCATCCATTACACTGACGGTAATGATATTGATTTTGATGGAATGAAAGACTGGGTAAACTATACCGGCTTTGACAATCAAAAGCGAGGAATCCAAACTATTACAGTTCAAGATCCGGATACCGGATTGTCTACAACATTTGATGTCGTTGTTAAAAAAGCAGATCCTAAGCCAATAAAGGTAAAATTCTCACTGTTTGGAGATAAGGTCCACGGTGATGAGGGACCGAGACACATCCACGGTGGAAATGGTGCAGGCTTAGAGGAATGGATTCCAGAGGAAACCGTCGAAATTGACGAAAACTACACAGTATGGGATCTTGTAAAGAAAGAGTTTGGAGAACATACAGGCTTCTCCGCTGAAAACGAAAGTGGCAATTACATATCTGCAATTACCAAGTCAGGAGAACGGCTAGCTGAATTTTCAAATGGGGCTAATTCCGGTTGGATGTATACCCTTAATGGAATTTATTCGGATCTCGGAGTAGGTCAGCAATTCTTAAATGACGGAGATATAGTTGTTCTCCACTACACAGATGACTACACCAAAGAGAAGAATCATCCTACAGAAAAGCCGGATAAAGCTGCGGCTAGGGTAACCAAGTTAATTAAGAAAATACCCGAGGCTGGTAATCTGAAATTAACTGATGATCAGATAGTCAATGAAGCAAGAAAGGCTTTTGAACAGATTGCAGATGAAGCCAAGGCTTTAATTAAAGCTGAAGACAAGAAAAAACTTGATGAAGCGATTTCTACTCTTGCAAAGCTCAAGAAGGATGCAAACAAGGATCTTAGCGGTATATATAAGAATGCCGGAGCCAAGATTATAAAACTTGCCAAGGAGAAGGGTATTTCTGCTGTCCAAAGCGTAGGTGGAGAGTGGGTAATCGTTGGACTGGCAAGGTCAGAACAACTTCCTGACAGCATTAAAAATGAATATCTAAAGAAACTTTCAGAAATTGTTAAGTCAAAATCGGATAGCAAACTGCATGAGAAAAAGGGTACAGATAATTCAAAAGCTGTTATCGCATTAACATCTATAGGTGTAGATCCGAGAAACTATGAAGGTAAGAATTTACTTGAACCGTTATCTGATCTTGATTATATAAGCTATCAGGGCATTAATGGACCTATTTGGGCACTTATTGCTCTTGATTCCCATAAATATGACATCCCAAAGGCTCCTGCCGGGAAGACTCAAACAACAAGGGAGAATCTTAGAGAGAAGATATTGGAAGCACAGCTTTCCGATGGAGGTTGGGACTTCAGCATGACTAAAGCAGATCCTGATATGACAGCGATGGCAATACAGGCTCTTGCACCTTATTACAAGAAAGATGAAAAAGTTAAGAAGGCAATAGACAAGGGCCTTAAAGTGCTGTCTGAAATTCAAGACAAGAGAGATGCAACATTTGCATCTTGGGGATACACAAATGCTGAGTCCATTGCACAGGTTATTGTTGCACTGACATCAATGGGTATAAATCCGATTACTGATAAAAACTTTGTTAAGAACAACCTGTCAACCCTTGATGCTTTAACTACATTCTATGACAAAGATACGTCTATGTTCAAACATACGTGGAATTTAAAAGCGGAAGACTCTGCAAATGGCATGACTTTAGAGCAGGCATACTATGCACTTGTTTCCTATAGCAGACTTCTCAAGGGTCAGACATCACTTTACGACATGTCGGATGTGGAACTTAAGAAAATAGAGTCTACAGAGCCTGCTAAGCCGGGTAAACCTGATGACCAAAAAGAAGAACAACACAAACCTGATGACAACAAGAGTGATGAAAAGATACCGGGAACTATTAGCAACACATTGCCATCTGTGCCGGGTGTTGTTAACAATGGAAATAAGCCAAAGCAGCCGGTAGGTCAGTCTAAGACTATCAGCAAGAAAACTGAAAAAGTTGGATCTGCAGAAGTTATCAAGATGATTGAAAAGATGGTAACGGATAAGCTACCGGAGACTAAAGTTGCATACACGGATGAACAGTACAAGCAGATAGTAGAAACATATAAGAGGTATGCCGGTTTGTCAGACGCTGAGAAGAAAAAGGTCAAGGATGACAAGAATTACTCTAATTTCGAGGAAATCATTAAGAAAGCCGCAGACTTTAACCACTATGACGAGAAGTCAGGTGTAGATTTACGGACTAATGATGAAAGCAAGTTGCCTTGGTATGTGAAAGCAGTTGTTAAGCCTATAAGTTTAAGCAAGGCGGAAAATGACAAAATCCTTAAAGCGATAGGAAAAGATGTCAAACCATTTGATTTTTATGACATCACACTAATGAATACGCTTGATAACAAGGAGTGGAAACCTACCAAGCCATTAGAGGTAATCATGAATAAGCCTGATCTGGGTGAGTTCAAAAACTGTGTTGTTGCCCATTTCGGGGACGATGGCAAATTTGATATCATAGATTGCTCAGTGGATGGCGATCGAGTTAAGTATATCGCAGACTCTTTCTCAAAATATGGAATTGTTGGGACAAAGGAGGATGTGGCAGGGCTTCTCGATACTAAAAAAGCAGATTCAAACTACACTACATGGTTGATAGCAGGTGTTGGCTTACTCATAGTGCTGTCCGGGCTAGTATACTTCGTAATTCGAAGGAAATCCGGAAGTAGATAAGGTTAAATATGACCTTTTAAACAAATAGTGACTTAAGTGTTGTACAGGGACGGCAGGTAAACTGCCGCCCCTGTATATATTGTTATGATTATAGAAATTTGTTTTAATGAAGAGATTTTCTGAGTATAATCCAATAATTAATTTTATGTTTTATATAGGGGCAATACTTTTCGGGATGTTTTTTGTGCATCCTGTTTTTCTCTTTGTGTCTCTAGCTTTTGCAATAACTTTTCATGTAACAATCAAAGGTAGGGAGAGTTTTAGGTTTATCACAGGACTCATAATGTTCGCCTGCTTTCTGGCCGCAATTAATCCGTTAATTAACAGCCGAGGTGAAAAGGTTTTGTTTACATATTTCGGAGGTAGACCCTACACCATGGAAGCATTACTCTACGGATTTGCGATTTCCATGATGTTTGTAGCAGTTATAATATGGTTCTCAACCTACAACCGTATAATGACAAGTGATAAATTCTTATATATCTTTGGTAGAATAGCACCATCAAGTTCAACTGTACTAACTATGACTTTAAGATTCGTTCCGAATTATAAGAACAAAATAATTCAGCTCTCAAATAGTCGCAGTTCAATAGGGCTCGGAATAAGTGGAGATAAAAAACAAAAGATTGAAAATGCTCTCATGATAATATCGTCCCTAATAACTTGGGCCTTTGAGGGGGGCATAGTAACTGCAGACAGTATGAAGAGTAGAGGGCATGGAACAGGTGAGAGAACTGCATTTGCATTGTACTCATTCGAGGCAAAGGACAAGGCACTGCTCATTTTGATAATAGTACTTGAATTAATTACATTGATCTGTGGCATCAAGGGTGCTGCGGAAACTGAATATACACCGAAGCTGCATATACAA
The DNA here is from genome assembly GCA_029983755.1 of Anaerovoracaceae bacterium. Taxonomy (GTDB): domain Bacteria; phylum Bacillota; class Clostridia; order Peptostreptococcales; family Anaerovoracaceae; genus S5-A14a. The sequence goes on along the minus strand of JASBYX010000020.1, from coordinate 13,854 downwards.
AGTACGAATAGCGGCTATTTTGTTGTGGGAATAATCGCCTACACACTTTTGCTGGTGATACCAACTATATTAAATATTATGGAGGAGATTAGATGGCGAGTTTCAAGATCAAGAATCTAAATTTTTACTATCCTACATCATCTGATACGCCAAGTCTCAAGAATGTGAATCTGGACATTGAGGAAGGAAGTTATATAACCGTTTGTGGAAGAAGCGGAAGTGGGAAGACAACGCTGCTCAAGCACTTAAAGACAGTGCTCACACCACACGGTAAAAGAAGTGGGGAAATACTTTTTGACGGTAGGCCTCTTGAGACGGTCGGTCTCAGGGAGCAGTCATCCAGAATCGGTTTTGTGATGCAAAATCCTGACAGCCAGATTGTTACTGACAAGGTTTGGCATGAACTGGCTTTCGGACTGGAGAGCCTAGGAATGGAAAAGAAAGCTATACGCCTTAGAGTTGCTGAGATGGCCAGTTACTTTGGTATTCAGGATTGGTTTCACAAGGATGTATCTGAACTATCCGGCGGACAAAAGCAGCTTTTAAATCTAGCGTCTGTTATGGCGATGCAGCCGGATGTTTTGATTTTGGATGAACCGACAAGTCAGCTGGACCCAATTGCAGCATCGGATTTTTTGAATACGGTCAAGAAAATAAATCTCGAGCTTAGGACAACGATTGTGATAAATGAGCATAGACTTGAGGACATACTATATGCCTCAGATAAAGTTGTGGTAATGGAAGACGGTATGGTGCAAGTGGAGGGAAAACCAAGAGAGATCGGGAGCCGATTGAAGGAAATAAACAGCCAGATGTTTTCTATGATGCCTACACCTGTACAGGTGTTCTACGGTGTGAAAAATGAGGGTAGCGGAGGTTGTCCTCTCACTGTAAGAGAAGGCGGAGATTGGCTTTCAGAAATTTTCGCGGAGAAAAAGCCTACAGAAACAAGTATCGACCGTAGAGATGTGGCTACTGAAAAGGCCGATAGGCTTCTTGATACAGATCCAAAGGATTGCCCTATTGTAGTGAAAGAAGGATGGTTTAGGTACGAGAAAGAAAGCCCGGACGTTTTAAAAGGTGTATCCCTGAAAGTACCTCCGAGGAGCATATCTGCAATCGTAGGAGGGAATGGAACAGGAAAGTCTACATTCTTGAAATCAATTACGGGGGTGTGCAAAATTTATCGGGGGAAAATTCTTATAAACGGCAAAAAACTGGATAAGTACAAATACGATGAGCTTTTCCGGAACAATATTGCCATGCTTCCACAGGACCCATCTAATCTTTTCGTAAAGAAGACAGTAAGAGAGGAACTGGAAGAAATGGTTTCGAAGGGTGAGGCTGGTAAGGTAGAGGATATGGGAAAGCTCTGTCAGATAGAACATTTATACAAGTCCCATCCATACGACCTGTCCGGAGGTGAACAACAGAGAGTCGCCCTTGGCAAGGTGCTTTTGACTGATCCTCAAATTTTACTATTGGACGAGCCGACGAAGGGGATAGACAGCTTCTTCAAGAAGACTTTTGCGGGTATATTGTCAGAACTAACTAAGAAGGGAGTAACGATTCTCATGGTCACACACGATGTTGAGTTCTGTGCAAAATATGCAGATGTTGTCAGTATGTTCTTCGATGGGAGTGTTATTACCACCAATCTTCCCCATGATTTTTTCTCAAAAAACAGTTTTTATACCACTGCGGCTAATAGAATGAGTAGGCACATCTTTGAAAATGCTATTACAGATGAGGACTTGATTGAACTATGCAAAAGAAATATGTAAACAAAAAGAATGTGATCACAATTTTGGTGATATTCGTGCTTATGCCGATAACCTTGGTAGCGAGCTGGTACTTTGGGAATCGTAAGTACTATTTGTCCAGCGTTTTGATAATGATATATGCGATGATTCCTTTCTTTGCCGGATTCGAAAGGAGAAAGCCGGAGGCAAGAGACTTGGTGACCTTAGCTGTGATGTCTGCGATAGCTGCTGCTTCAAGAGTTGCGTTTATCGCACTACCTCACTTCAAGCCTCTTGTTGGAATTACAATGATTTCTGGGATGGCATTTGGACCCCAGGCGGGTTTCTTGACGGGAGCTATAAGTGGACTTGTGAGCAACTTTATCTTTGGGCAGGGGCCATGGACTCCATGGCAGATGTTTGCTTATGGCATGGCAGGATTTATCAGTGCGTGGTTTTTCCGATTGAATATTTTCGATCTAAATCACAAATTTAGGACAGCTGTTATCAGTTTTCTTGTGGTTCTTGGCATAATCGGACCTATTTTGGATACCTGTGCAGTATTCACAATGGCAGGGGAGATAGACATGAAAATTGTGCCAGCTATATATATGTCCGGTATACCTGTAAATATAGTCCACGGAACTGCCACGGCATTGACACTATTTTTTCTTGGTAAACCCATGATGGAAAAACTTGATAGAATCAAAATCAAGTATGGCATGATGGAGACAGAAGAGAAAGTGAGAGTAGAGGAGAAAAATGAAGTTCGATAGTTATCATCCTGTGATAAATCTCATATATTTTGTCGTGGCAATTGCAACGGCAATAATGTTCGATCATCCTGTTTTTTTGGGTATCGCCCTTGTAGCATCATTTGCATACTCTGTAAAACTTAATAAGGCCAAGGGACTTGTGTTTAATATTATAATCGGTTTACTTGCACCTTGCTATGCACTTTATTACGGATACTACAACCATTTCGGAGTAACAAATCTTAGGCAGAATATAATCGGTAACGAAATCACTTTGGAAGCCCTCACCTGGGGATTTGTGATAGGGGTTTCTGGCTTCGTAGTTATCATGTGGTTTTCATGTTTGTTCGCAATATTCACATCGGATAAATTCATCTATCTCTTTGGGAAGATATCCCCAAAGCTGTCCCTGTTCTTATCCATAATCCTTAGGACAATCCCTTCAATGAAGAAGAAGTGGAGATCTATCGCCATCGCTCAAAGTGGTATCGGTAGGGGACTAGGTCAAGGTAATATTTTTAGACGCATCTTGAATTTGTGTCGAATGGTTTCTATTCTCATCACCTGGATGCTGGAGAATTTTCTCTCCACAGCCCAATCCATGAAGAGCAGAGGCTACACGCTCAAGGGCAGAACGGCATTTTCAATATATAGATTCGATAATCGAGACAGAAGTTTGGTGACTTTTATGTTCGCCGGCATAACCGTAATTATCATGGCAATTTTGCTGGATCAAACCAATATTCAGTATAACCCGGAAATTATATTCAACAAAATAACGGTGGTGTCGTATGTGTTCTACCTGTGCTACGGAGCATTCTTAATTACGCCAATGGTGCTTCAAATTATATATGAGTGGAAATTTTCAAGACTTGGTCTAAGGACACAAGATTGATAATAATATTATGTTTATGCACTAGATTGCATGGGTATATAGCAATCGAGGTGATTTTTTATGTACTATAAATTTGGACACGATGAAAATGGGGACTTCGTAAAAGAAATGGAACTTGATGAGAATATCGTCCCCGAAGAAGAGAAAAATTACGATGCAATTGTTGTAGGCTGCGGATCTTCAGGTATACCATGTGCCGTCAGACTTCACGAGCTTGGAGTTAAGGTGGCAGTGGTTCAGAAGGAAAGCACTCCGTCATGCTGTGGTAATTTCACTGCAGGAATCGACTTATCAAAGTCAGATAAGGAGTCATTAGCCAAGGTGACCGAGCTCCTTCAAGAGGAGAATGACTACAAGCCAAAGGCAGAGGTTATCAACATTTGGAGAGACAACTCGGGAGAGGCTCTGAAATGGATTTTGAAAAAGGGCGAAGAAGCAGGAGCAAATGTTAAGGATCTGGGCCCTGGACCTCAAACAGGCTTTGTTAAGGGAAATGACCTTGATGTGGAATTCATGACACCGTACTTCGGACCTAAGCCATACAATGTTCAGGATGGGCTTTCTGCGATACTTGATGCTGCCGTCAAAGACGGACTTGAGGTGTTTTATGATACTCCTGCAGTGAAGCTTGTGACTCGCGGCAAGGATGTGGTTGGGGTTCTATGTAAGCAGGGAGATAAGTACATTCAGTTTAACGGAACAGTTGTTTTGACAACTGGAGATTATCAGAACGATAAGGATATGGTTGCTCACTATCTGCCACAGATGTCAAAGTATGAGACCAAAAAGTCCGGAAGAACCGGGGACGGTCAGAAAATGATTATGGCTGTGGGCGGCTCAATGGAAATGATTGGACACACTAAGATGGTTCACGACATGGATGCCGGACCTTTTGAAATCATGGATCTACCGTATATGAGAGTTAAGCTTAACGGTGAGAGATTTGTAAACGAAGAAATTCATATGGAGTATATGAACAACTTCCTCTTAGATGATGGGGGATATTACTGCGAAATCTTCGATGGGGACGTGGAAGCCACATCTGAAAAGTTAGGACAAAAGGTCACAAAGGATACTCTTAAGAATTTCATGCCTGAGGTACCGGGTGAAAAGGAAGGTGTTGTTGAGGATCAGACCGCAACCTATAGCGCAGACACCTTGGAGGAGCTGGCTGAAAAACTGGGGATACAGGATGTTGAAACCTTTAAGAAAACAGTCGAAAGATATAACGAGCTTCTGGAAAAGGGCGTTGATGAAGATTTCGGCGTCAAGTCCGAGCACCTGTTCCCAATCAAGAGGGCGCCGTTCTATGGGGTTAAAAGGCATGTTAGGCTTACTATGGCTTGCTCCGGAGTCAGCGTAGATGGCAGGAGCAGGGTTGTTGATCTTGAAGGTAATCCTATCAAGGGTCTATACGCCACAGGAAACCTCGCCGGCAACTTCTACGGAGCTCATGACTACCCTCTTACAATCGTTGGGCTTAACCTTGGAAGAAACATCACAAACGGTTACCAGGTTGCTAACGAGATTGCAGAAACTGGCAAGGAAAAATAGGCAAAATAAGGGAAATTTTAGAAATTTGGAGGGTTCGCCCTCCTTTTTTTAGTATTTTGTGATAAAATCAAAATACCAGTTAATAGTTATTGATGTGGAGGAGGAGTTTTATGCACCCATATTCCGGGAACAAAAGAACAACATTTTTGACGGCGATAATTATAGCGTTACTTCTACTGAGCTTTGGGCTTTACGGCTGCGGCACAGATAAGGTTTCAGCAGGCAAAGCAGGCGATGATCCGAAGGCTGCTGCCGAAAAGAATGATAATGGAGATCAGAATAACAGCGGAAAATCAGTGTATTTAACAATTGATTGCACCACTGCTGCAGAGAAAAAGGCTGCGGGGGAGTTAAAACGTGAAGTAGCGGACGTAGTACCTTCCGACGGTGCGATACTCAAAAAAAAGGAAGTCAAATTGAAAAAGGGAGATACTGTTCTGAAGGTTCTTTTAAGAACCGGTAAGAAAGAGGATATACATACATCTTTCAAAGGGGAAACTTCAATAGGTACGGCCTACGTGGATGGGATAGGCAATTTATTTGAGAAAGACTGCGGCAAGAAGAGCGGTTGGATGTATAGTGTAAATGGTAAGTACCCGATGCTTGGAACAGACCAGTACAAGCTCAAAGGGGGAGAAGATATTTTGTTCATTTATACATGCAACAATGGTAAGGATATAGGAGCTAAGCTAGATGAGGATTCACAGTAAAGATAATTTTGGAAGCTATAATCCCCACCTAATTTTGGCTTTTTATTTCCTTGTGATTCTTGGTACAGTTTTGCTGAGTCATCCGGCAATCACCGTGGGGAGTTTCGGGAGCGGACTTTTATATGTCTTTTATCTTAGAGGACGTAGAGCCTTAAAGCTACTGGCTTTTGTACTGCCGGTTATGGTGCTTGGCTCACTCCTTAACCCTATTTTTAATCATAGAGGGGCAAATATTTTGACATACTTTCGAGGGAATCCCATAACGGCAGAGGCTATTTCTTATGGTATTGCTGCGGCATTTATGCTTGGCTCCATCATCTTTTGGTTTGCAACCTTTAACGACATTATTACAAGTGAGAAGCTCATGCACGTTTTCGGAAGATTTGCCCCTGCACTAACTCTGATTTTTTCCATGGTGCTAAGGTTTGTTCCAAGATTTGGACGTCAAATGAAGAAGGTTTCTCAGGGGCAAAAGGCCGTGGGCAGGGATGTGACCGGTGGCAGTCTGAAACAAAAGATAGGCCACGGACTTAAAATAATGTCAATAATGACAACATGGAGTCTTGAAAACTCTGTGGATTTGGCTGATTCCATGAAGGCGAGAGGCTACGGGGCAGGAAAGAGAAGCCACTTTGCAATATATAGAATGGAAGGACGAGATGTGGTATTGGCAGCAGTAATGACACTTGGTCTGGGATTGATTATAGTATTGGCACTTGGGCTATTTGGCAGTCAGGGAAACATGAATTTTTATCCAAGGCTATACATAGAGAAGCCTTCAGTGACAGGGGTGTGTTTAAATCTGCTACTGGTTTTGTTTTTTCTAACACCGATGATTTTAAACGTATATGAGGATCTTAAATGGAAGCGATTAATATCAGAAATCTGAGTTTTACATACCCAAATTCCGAGAAGGCTGCAATTGACAATCTTAGCCTGTCAATAGAGCAGGGGAGTTTCGTGTGCCTGTGCGGACCGTCAGGCTGCGGCAAGACAACTGTTTTGCGAAACCTTAAACCTTCAATTACACCTCATGGAATGCACAAGGGTAGAATTGAAATAATGGGAGAACATGTGGATGATCTGGGAATGGATCCGGGCAGAGAAGCACAGACGGTAGGATACGTTCTTCAGAACCCGGAAAATCAGATTGTTACAGACAAGGTTTGGCACGAGCTGGCTTTCGGGCTTGAAAATCTGGGGCTTGCCACGGAGACAATAAGGCTTAGAATTGCCGAGATTGCAAGTTTCTTTGGAATTCAGAACTGGTTCGGAAAAGATGTGTTTGAGCTTTCCGGAGGGCAGAAGCAGCTTTTGAATCTGGCAGCTGTAATGGTCATGCAACCGGAGATTTTGATTCTGGATGAACCAACATCACAGCTTGATCCAATAGCCGCATCGGATTTTTTGGACGCAGTTAAGAAAATTAATAGCGACATCGGTACCACGGTGATAATCACGGAGCATAGGCTTGACAATGTAGTGTCCATGGCGGATAGACTTATTGTTATGGAAGAGGGGAGAATCGTTGAAAACGGGAAGCCCCACGATGTTGTAAAGGCATTGAGCAGCGGACAACAAAACATGTTTTTGGCAATGCCGGCTCCTGCTCAGGCATTTAAGCTGACGGGGGATGTTTTGGGCGGCGAAGAATGCGAAGAATATGAGGAGATTCCTCTCAACGTCAGGGAAGGCAGAAAGTGGCTGGATCATATCTTCAAAGGCCGGAGGGTGGGAACAACCCGAATTCGTGAGAAAAACTTGACTTCCGGGGATTTTGACAGATTTGATGGATCTTCCAGGGAAAAGGGAAAAGAAGTAAAAGTTTCAACCAAGGACCTTTGGTTTAGATATGAGAAAGAAGGAAACGACGTAATCAAAGGCCTCAGGATGGAGGTATATGACGGAGAAATCTTGGCCGTAATCGGGGGGAACGGAACAGGAAAGACGACGCTTCTTTCTGTTTTGGCAGGACTTAGGAAACCGTACAGAGGGAAGATCAAGGTAGCAAGTGAACATAGGGCTATGCTTCCACAAAACCCACAGTCCCTGTTTGTAACGGAAACTGTGAGGGAGGAGCTACTGGAGGCTTTTGAAGGAACTAGTGTAGAGAAGAGTTTTAGAACACAGAAGATTACGGAGATGGCGGAGTTTCTGGAGATCGATCATCTTATGGAGCACCACCCTTATGATATATCAGGGGGAGAGCAACAGCGGTTGGCTTTAGGGAAGGTACTTCTCCTTGAGCCGGATTTGCTTCTTTTGGACGAACCCACCAAGGGTATGGACAACCTTTTAAAAATGAAGCTTGGGGAACTCCTGAGGGAGCTGAGAAAGCAGGGTAGAACGATAATTTTTGTCTCCCACGATATAGAGTTTTGTAGCAGGTTTTCCGACAGATGCCTGATGTTTTTTGACGGCATGGTTTCCGGAGAAGGCACACCCCGAAAGCTTTTCTCAGGGAACAATTTCTACACCACCGCAGCAAACCGCATGGCGAGGAACTATTTTGTTGACGGAATTCTACCGGAGGACATAGCATGGCTAGTTTCTGAGAATCTGAAGGGCGGTTCTTACGACAGACCTAGTGGTGACGGTGGGAAAGATTTCATGGGAACTGATAAGAATGATGGAGCTGCCAGTGATGAAAATGGTGATGAAACTGATGGAGATGATGGGGATGATCTTGATGATTTCGAGGATGTAGAAGACTTGAACGTCAAGGAAGTCGGTGCACCAAAGGGCGGAAAGGTCAAAGAAATTCACCAGTCAAAGAGGGCGACGGTGCTCACACTCGTTACCGCAGGAGTTATGGCTCTTACAATCTATGCAGGGTACAGATTCGGGGGAGAGAGGGCGTACTATGTTGTCAGTTTCCTAGTGGCAATTTACTCCCTGGTCCCATTCTTTGTGGGGTTTGAAAGGAAAAAACCGCAAATCAGAGAAATTGTTGTCATTGCGGTTCTCATAGCCCTCGGTGTTGCCGGTAGAGAAGCGTTCTTTATGGCGCCTCAGGTCAAGCCGATAATAGCAATTGCAATCATTGGAGGTGCATCTCTTGGGCCGGGTGCGGGGTTTCTCATCGGATCAATGATCGCCTTCGTTTCCAATTTCCTGTTCGGGCAGGGACCTTGGACACCTTGGCAGATGATGGCAGTTGGAGTCGCCGGAATGTTTGCGGGAGTGTTGTTCCAGAAAATCAATCGGGAGAACAAAAGACCCGTCAAATGGCACAAAACATCAGTCTGCGTTTTCGGGCTTTTCATGGGTTATGTGTACGGACTCATTGTGGATCTTTGGACTCTCTTCGGGTACACGCAAAAACCGAACTGGGAAGCTTACTTGGTAGTAAAAAGCACCGCAGTCTGGTTTGATACGGTGCTTGCAATATCGACTTTTGTATTCTTGTGGATTCTCTATACACCTATGATCAAGAAACTTAATAGAATTAAGTTGAAGTACGGCATGGATTGATAACTTCGTTAGCAGGGTGTAATTTTATGGGTAAATATGTACAAGTAGAGTTAAGCCTCATTTGATGCAAGCCACTGTACACAGGAGCGACAGTCCTGACTTTCCAAGGTCAGGGTGTAGTCGCTTTTGTTATGCCTATCTATGGTTGCAAGTATTTTCTTCATATCCATTGTACCTTCGCCCAAGGGGCTGTGGGTATCTTTGATTCCCGTGTTGTTGTGAATATGATAATGAGCCACCCTGTTGCCCAGATACTTAATCCACTCCTCTACAGGAAAGTCCTCCGTTGTGGCAACGTGTGCGTGGCCTGTATCCAGACAGAGCTTCAAGTTTGGACTGTCGAACTCATCCATGAGGCGTGCCATCATATAGGGTTCATCTTCAAAGGAGTTTTCCACAAAGACGGTGAACTCCCCCTTTCCTTTCAAGAATCTATCCCAAAAAAGAAGGGACTTTTCCTGGTGCCAATCCTTATAATACATTGGAGGAAAATATCCTGAGTGAACCACCATGGAATTGAGACCGATTAAGCGGCACAGCTCATATGCTTCCTCAAGGCGCTCAAGGCCCAGGTCAACTGCCCTGTGATCTATCGACCCCGGAATTATTTCTGTAAATGGACCGTGGAGAATTATCCTTGCTCCCGCCTTGTACGGGAAGGGCTGGCCGGCCGCCTTCAAGTCATTCTCAATCCAACTTATAGTTTGATGGATTTTGTCCGGATCGAGGTATTCAGAAATGCAGACATGGTTAAGCTCAATGCCAAGATCAAACTCTTTGGCAACCAGTGATGCATCCTTTGAATAGGTAGCAATATGAAGTTTTGGCCTGAGTTTATCAAGGAGGCTCTGTGATTTTTCACACGATTTTGAGGTTATTTTTGTTTCTTGCTTCTGCTTCATGAAAATGATTTTATCACAGATTGTTAGGGCAGGCAAATTAAAGATTATAGAAAATTGTTGATTTATATACTACTATAGTGTAAGATTAAAGCACCAATACTCATAAATTGCGAAAGGAGCTGGGGGATTCTCACTTAGGAGGGGATTCCTGAGTAAGCTCAAATGAGGGGAAACCGGCGAAAATCCGGTACGGTCCCGCCACTGTGAGGCTGAGAGCCCTGAGAATTTTGATTTCTTGGGATTTACAATCAGCCGAGTCAGAGTACCTCTTCGCTAAGGAAGCATTTCAGCGTGGATACTGGAGTGTCTATTATTTTGACAACGAAAACGGGTTGCAAGGAAGCTTGCAACTTTTTTGTTGCAAGAAAGTGAAAGGAGGAAGAATGATTAAGAAGAAAGTTAAAACTATGGCAGCCATAATGATGGTTATTGCCATGACCCTGACTGCCTTAGGCCAATGGGGAATGCTCTCTGTTTCCCATGCAGCCGAGAATTATTCCGATAATTATAGGCTGGTCATGAGGGGAAAGACAGACCTATCAGAACCGAAAACGGATAAGTCTCCAATCAATATGAAGGTGGGAGAAAGAGTCAATATCGGTGCCATGGTCGTGGACAAAAATGGGTATGAGCACACCTATGAGGATGACGATATGGGTGGGGATTACCCATTGTATGAGGACATAAGGTGGAACTCTGAAAATGACGGTCTAACCCTCTCTGATGCTAAGGGAACCCACACAACAGTTATTGCTAAAAAAGAGGGAACGTACAATATCACCGCATCCTATAATGGGAAAATCAGCGGGTTTGATATTAAGCCGCTAGAGATTACCGTAAACATTGCTCCGAAGGATCCGAACACCCCGGAGAAACCCATCAAAAAACTCAGCATAGACATTGCAGAGGGCATCAAGAAAATTTCCACGGATTTTGTTGATGTTCCAATTTATGAGCTTCAGATGGTTGAGGGAGAAACGAAGGTAATAACTTTCAAAGGACAGGATGAGTACAAGGATCCCCATAAGCCGGATCTTTCAATCGCAGACAAAACAGACCCTGACAATGTACTTGAAGCTACAGCAAAGGAAGATGTGCTGACAGTTAAAGCAAATGGCGGAGGTACGCCGAGCATAACTGTCAAGGATAAGAATGGTGCAAAACTTAAGTTAAATGTTAAAGCTAAGGGCAAATCTCTGTGGAAATTTGATAAAAGTACAGGTACTATACAGGGATTTGCAGACCCAAGCGACAACCCTACACGTGTGGAAATTCCTGCCGAAATAAAGGGAGTTAAGGTTAAGGCAATAGGACCCGGAGCTTTTAGAGTTCTAAGCATACCACGTAGAGATCAAATTAAGAATCCTTTAGAAGCAGTAACTCTCCCTGAAGGACTTGAAACAATTGGAAAAGAGGCATTTCAAGGAAACAAGATAGAGACTGTAGTAATACCTGCTTCAGTCAGCGAAATTGGAGAAAGTGCCTTCTTTGGGAACAAACTTTTGAAAGAAATTCGATTCGAAGGTAACAAAATTAAGATTTTGCCTAGACGCTTTGCAAGGGATTGTGACAATCTATCAAAGATAAACATCCCTGAGGGAGTGGAAATCATATCCAATGATTCTCTATCATTTACCGGCCTTGAGGCCATAACCATACCTAGCACGGTAAAGGGTATTGACTCAAACTCACTAGGGTACACATACATCCATGAAGTTACCCTTCCGGAAGGCATAAAGAGAGTTGGAGGGACCGAAAAGATACCTGAAGGGTATTCAAACGGCGTATTCTTTAGAACGGTAAAGGAGAAGGCAGACAAGAAAAAGGGCAATGAGGACGTTTATGAATATGTAAGGGTAAAGGACACATCCGGTCTTGCCACAGAAGAAAATACAGGAGGTATAGTGAACCCTCAAAAAGTTACTATCAATTTTGTGGACGAGGGCGGCAAGTCGATCAAAGACTCTATAGAGGCTACCGGCCAAGATAACATGAGGTACGAAAAGCCACTTACATATAATGGGCCGGGGAGTTTTCCTGAAGGAACCGGAGAGTACCTTACAGATTATGTGGGAAAATCGTTAACCAAGGATCTGACAGCCCTAGCATCTAAAGTAAAGGACTTGGCCAAGGTACTCCGAGCAAACTACTATAAGCTGAACCAGCAGTATCACTTCAAAGCTCCTGAAATTAGCGGCTATGTAGCTCCGCCTGACATTGATAAAACTATAACTGCCGATGATCACACTGTAACGTTTGTCTACAAAACAGCTGCTTCGGCTAAGGTTAATGTGGAAGGAGAGGGTGTAACGATTTCTCCTCAGCAGGAAAAATACAGCAAGGGAGAAAAGCTGACAGTTAAAGTAAAAGAGCCTGAAGGCAAAGCCCTAGAGACCTTGACGGTAAACGGAGAAGATGTTACTTCCAAACTTTCAAGTGACGGAATAGAATACAAGTATACATTTACTCTCGGAGATACAAATTCCATCAAGGTAACATATACAGATACAGATGCAAAGAACGTATTTAGCCTTGAAGCAGACAAAGACAGCATCAAACTCGGAGAACAGCTTGAAGTAACGGTCAAATATCGCGGCAAAGTGATAGATCCGGATAACAATGCACTGGAGTTTGATAGTACTGATAATGATGCTGACCTGTATGTGGAGGAGGAAGTTGCACCGGTTCTAAGATTAGCAAGAGCCCTGAGAGCAACCCCGGGAAAAACCCAAAAGATCCTTCTCAAGAACGCAGGAGAGCAGAAAGTTATTTTGAACTATAATGGGGAAAAAGTTGCTGAAACTAAGGTTACGGTAGCCCCTGTTAAAGTTACAGTTGGATTTGAAGACTACGACAAAACCCTCATAGAGAGAGGAGAGGCACAGATCGACAGTCTCGTACTTCATGGAGGAGATAGATACTACAAAGACTTGTCCTTTAAAAAGCCGGTTGCTATTCTTGGAATCGAAGCTGCCCTCAGGAAAAACGGCGTAAATACAGGGGACAAAGCTGAGTTCGACTGTGGAGATGCCGGAAGCTGGATGAATGCTTTGGGCTCTAAACTTCCATGGAGCCCTGTAGGACAATTCAGTAGCTTTTACTATTTTGTGAATGGGGAAGAATCGGACAAAACCGTTGAAGGAAAGGTTGTAAACGAAGGGGACGAAATAATAGTTCACAGACTTTACAACTACAACAATTTTGCCTATTCCTTCCTAACACCTGATAAGAAAACCATAACTGCCGGGGAATCTATTACATTCAAGCTAGAAAAAAGAGATTTCAACAAGAACATTACCCCTGTTGCAAATGCACGACTTGAGGTGAATGGAAAGGCAGTTGAAGGCGAGACAGGTTTAACCGGTGCAGATGGGCAGATCACCTATACATTCAAAGATCCCGGCACGTACAAGATAAGTGCAGGCCTCAAAGATCACAGTATTTTCAGGCCATATGCACTCATAACTGTGGAAGCGAAAAAACCTGCAGCAGAGCTTGCAAATTCCGATGATCTGAACACAGACCATCACCTCACAAAGACAGAGGAGGGCAACTACGTTTACACCAAGAATGAGTCAACAGGTATGTCACTGAGGATTGAAAACACTAATCCGGACAGATTGACAGCTGTTTTGATGGACGATGAAACCCTCACAAAAGATACAGATTATACAATTGCCAAAGGAAGCATCCTATTGAATCTGAAGAAGGAGACACTAGATAAGCTCCAAGACGGTAACCATAAACTTACAGTTAAGACCGAAGACGGAGATGTTGAAGTACCATTTGTTGTTAAAACAAAACAGCAACCTGCCCCAGCAG
>JASBYX010000019.1 GCA_029983755.1 Anaerovoracaceae bacterium | reverse complement strand
AACCGGGGGGTTTCTTATTCAACAAAATCCTTGACACTTTTACCTTTTCATGAAAAAATAGAGAGATAATTATTTACTAAGAAAGGATGTTTATGAATAACAGAAAAACGAAAAAACTAATAAGTATAATTGCAGTAATCACAGTAGTACTTCTTCTAGTAGCAGTATATGTCTACAAGAAAACGGACAGGGATACTTCTACTTCCGGAGCAAAGGAAAACACTCAATCTGAAGAAAGCTTAAAGGATAACAATTCAAATTCTTCTGAAAGCAACGGAAACACAGAAGCTTCTGATAAAAATAACCAAATTGAAACGGATCAGCCTATTGACTTTCAGGCAATTGCCTCTGAAAACAAACCAATTATAGTAAATTACGGCTCGGAAGGCTGTCCACCATGTCGAAAGCTAAAACCTATATTGCAGTCTCTCAGTGACAAATATGGGGAAAATTTATATATAAGATATGTTGATGTCTGGAAACACCCGGAACTACAGGGAAATTTCCGTTTCGAGTACATCCCTAGCCAAGTTTTCTTCAACAAGGACGGTTCACCATATCAGCCATCACAAAAACTAATAGACAACTATCAATTTCAAGTGATTAAGGACAATAATGGTAATCATCTTTATACGTTACATCAGGGCTTTCTGCCACAGGAAATTCTCACAGAAATCATAGAGGATATAGTATAACGGAGGAAAATATATAATGGATAATGTACTACAAAATCTTATTCCATATATGAAAGAAAGCATGTGGTTAGCTCCACTGATGGCCCTTATCGCCGGTTTGATTACAAGTGTTACACCCTGTGCACTTTCACAGCTCCCACTTATCATGGGATATGTTTCGGCGGGAAACACCACAAGAAATTCAAGCATTAAAAACTCTATAATATATGCACTGGGAATAAGTACGACTTTTACTATACTTGGAGTTTTAGCCGGAGGAACAGGACAAATCCTTGGTGGATTCACAAGGTATTGGCTAATATTTCTCGGTATAATCATGATCTTCATGGCTCTTGAGACCAGTGAGCTCACCAACATTTTGCCCACAGCAAATCTTATCTCTAAAGTGAAAACTAAGGGATCACTAGGTGCATTTCTCATAGGTATTCTAAGTGGCCTATTCGCATCTCCATGTGCTACCCCTGTCATAATATTTCTATTAAGTCTGATTTCCGCCAAACAAAATTACCTATTTGGTATAACTATGATGGCTATGTATAGTCTGGGTTTTAGCGCTCTAACCGTGGCTGCAGGCAGTTTCACAGGAATTGTCAGAAACCTGAAATCATCTGATAAATATAGGCGTACATATGATATAACAAAATACCTTCTCGCCCTGCTCATGCTGCTGATGGGACTGTATCTTTTCTATGAAGGAATATAACTTAGGAATATAACAACACTAACCAATTCATTTGTATTACAAAAGCCGAGGTTAAACCTCGGCCTTTTTTTACATGTAATATTCTATTATACCTATTCGCTATATGTTCTAGAACAAACCTGATCCGAACAGTGGTGCAAATACAACAGAAACGATTGTCATAAGCTTAATCAAAATGTTGATTGAAGGACCGGACGTATCCTTAAACGGATCACCTACAGTATCTCCAACGACTGTAGCCTTATGAGTATCAGAACCCTTTCCGCCGTGGTTTCCTTCCTCTACATACTTCTTAGCGTTATCCCATGCGCCACCGGCATTAGCCATCATGATAGCAAGCAGAACACCTGAAGAAAGTGCTCCGGCTAGCATTCCGGCAAGAGCAGCAGAACCAAGAATGAAACCAACTGCCAAAGGTGCAATTATAGCCATGAGACCAGGCATAACCATCTCTTTTAGAGCAGCGCCTGTTGAAATGTGAACGCATCTTGCATAGTCAGGCTTTTCTGTACCTTCCATAATTCCCTTGTGCTCTCTGAACTGTCTTCTAACTTCCTCAATCATTTCGAATGCAGCTTTACCAACAGAATTCATTGTCATTGCTGAGAACAGGAATGGAAGCATAGCTCCAATGAACACACCGATAATAACGATAGGATCAATAAGGCTAACAGCATCAAGCTTTGCAACCTCAGAGAATGCAGCAAATAGAGCAAGTGCTGTAAGCGCAGCAGATCCGATTGCAAATCCCTTTCCTATAGCTGCAGTAGTGTTACCAACAGCATCTAGTTTGTCTGTAATTTCTCTTACATCTGGTGGAAGTTCAGACATCTCTGCGATACCACCTGCATTATCAGAAACAGGACCGTAAGCATCTACGGCAACAGTCATTCCTGTAGTTGAAAGCATACCAACAGCTGCAAGCGCAATTCCATATAGACCGGCAAACTGGTAAGCGATGAAGATTCCAACACCGATGAAGATGATTGGCCAGAAAGTTGACATCATACCAACCCCAAGACCGCTGATGATAGTAGTAGCAGCACCTGTCTCGGACTGATCAGCAATCTTCTTAACATGTCCGTAATCAGCAGATGTATAAATCTCTGTGATCTTACCTATTGCAATACCAACAGCAAGACCTGCTATGATAGCATATGCATAGTTCATGCTTCCAAGCATGTAGTTACTCAAAAGAAGTGATGCTACAATTACGATTGCACCGGCAACGTATGTACCCATGTTCAAAGCTGTTGCAGGGTTTCCACCTTCTTTACCTCTAACCATGAGGATACCGATAACAGAAGCAAGTAGACCTATACCTGCAAGAACTAGAGGGAAAAGAGCAGCTGTCTTTTCGTCAAAAGCTCCGCCGATATTACCTGAATTCATAGCAGCAACCGCAGCAAGAGTTATAGCAGAAATTATAGATCCAACATAGGACTCGAAAAGGTCAGAACCCATACCTGCAACGTCACCAACATTATCACCTACGTTATCAGCTATAACAGCAGGGTTTCTAGGATCGTCCTCAGGAATACCGGCCTCAACCTTACCAACAAGGTCTGCACCAACGTCAGCAGCCTTAGTATATATACCGCCACCTACTCTTCCAAATAGAGCCATGGAAGAAGCACCAAGTCCAAAACCTGTCGCACATTCTACAACAGTAGCCAAATCAAGGGCAACGAAGATAATTCCAAGTCCTAGAAGACCAAGTCCGGAAACGCATAGTCCCATTACAGCACCGGATCTGAAGGCAACCTTAAGAGCCTTAGTCATGCCTGACTCCTTAGCAGCCCATGCAGTTCTCACGTTTCCAAGTGTAGCAACCTTCATTCCGAAGAATCCTGCAAGCACAGACAAAAGTGCACCCAGAACGTAAAGTCCTGCAGTAATCCAGTTGCTTAGACCGATTCCAATAAGAAGGAACAAAACAACGATAACGATTACCATTGTGCTGTATTCCCTCCTCAAAAAAGCCATAGCGCCTTCCCTGATGTAGCCTGAAATTTCCTTCATTCGGTCAGTTCCTTCATTCTCTCTGCTAATCCATGTAGCCAAAGAAAATGCAACCAACAGGCCGATGATGGCAGACACGGGAGCCGCCCAACTCAACACAGTTAGATCCATTTTTCTCTCCTCCTCTAAATGCGACCTATTACGTCACATACAAATAAATAAAAAATAATTACTTTGATATTGCAACCAGTACAATAGAAAGAACGATAAAGCATACAGCTGCAACAACAGTGATTTTCTCCAAAACAGCTTCGTAGCCACGGCTTTTTCTCTTGCCGAAAAGCTGCTCTGCACCACCTGCTATTGAACCTGACAGTCCATCACTCTTACTTGATTGAAGCAAAACGCTTACAATCAGAATTATACTAGCAATTGCCAATAAAATCATAAGTGCAGTGTTCATTACTACCTCCTTTATTTATAACCATTTGAGTTTATCATAATGGCAATGAAAAATCAAGGAATTTAAGCAAGGCATATTCCGAGAAAATCATCTACTTTAAGACTTGCTCCGCCGACCAATGCACCATCTATGTCCTCCATACTGAGAAGCTCTTTAGCATTACCAGGCTTAACGCTCCCCCCGTACTGAATCAACGTAGACTGAGCCAAATCTTCACCATAAAGCTCTGCGATCTTATCCCTAATTACCTTACACATTTCCTGAGCCTGCTGGGAAGTAGCTGTCTTTCCCGTTCCAATTGCCCAAATTGGTTCATATGCAATTACAACCTTCCTTGCAAGCTCTTTGTCAATACCTTCAAAGGCCGCAACCACCTGAGATTCAACAAAAGACTTTTCTTCCCCGGCGTCTCTCACTTCCAAGGCTTCACCGACACATAGTATAGGTTTAATACTCCTGCTCTGCAAAACTCTCTTTAATTTTTTATTTACAATTTCATCAGTATCGCCAAAGTACTGCCTTCTCTCAGAGTGTCCTATTATTACGTAGTCCACGCCGATTTCTTCCAGCATAGGCATAGAAACCTCACCTGTGAAAGCGCCTTTGTCCTCAAAGTGAACGTTTTGTGCTCCTATGAATACTCTTTTGTTGTCAGCTAGTATGCAGGATGTTGTCCCACCGGCAGCCTGTGTAAGAGTTATGTCTTTATCATCTTCCCCTTCTTCAAAGGCCTTAACAAGGGTATCTAGCTGGGTAAAAGGTGCACAGATAGCTATATCCATACTCTCAGGAAGGCCACTTTTACCATCACCTTCCCCCCTTGAAAACCTGTCTTCTAAAACTTTCCTCAAATCATCAGCAAAAGCCTTGGCCTCGGCTGTTGTTTTGTGCATCTTCCAATTGCCTGCAATAAATTTTCTTCTCATTACAAACTCCTAATTATCAAACAAATTACATTTGTTGACTATTTATCCTGTATAACTGCAATTCCTGGAAGTTCCTTACCTTCAAGGAATTCAAGGGATGCTCCCCCACCTGTGGATATGTGAGTCATGCCTTCTTCCAATCCGAATTTCTTCACAGCAGCAGCAGAATCTCCTCCACCTATTATTGAAACACAATCGCTGTCAGCTAAAGCTTTTGCAATAGCCTTAGTTCCTTCTGCAAAGTTATCCATTTCGAAAACTCCTACAGGGCCATTCCAAACGACAGTTTTAGCGTCTGCGATCTTTTCCTTAAAGAGTTCTATGGTCTTAGGTCCTATGTCAAGACCCATCATATTTTCTGGGACTTTGTCTGCATCTACAACCTTTTTATCTGCATCGTTTTCGAATTTATCTGCCACAACAATGTCAACAGGCAGAACCAGATCTTTGCCCATTTTTTCTGCTTTCTCCATTGTGTTCTTAGCAAGGTCGATACCATCCTCATCAAGAATCGATGTTCCAATCTCATATCCTTTAGCTTTGAAGAATGTATACGCCATGCCGCCGCCCACAATCAAGGTGTCCACCTTCTCCAGCAGACTTTCTATCACCTTGATTTTGTCAGCTACCTTGGCACCTCCCATGATAGCGACAAATGGGCGCTTGGGATCTGTGACGGCGTCTCCCAGGAATTTGACCTCTTTCTCGATAAGAAAGCCGCTGACAGCAGGCAGGAACTCAGCGACGCCGGCAGTTGAAGCGTGCGCCCTGTGGGCGGTCCCGAAGGCCTCCTGCACAAATACATCCCCAAGGCTTGCAAGATCTTTGGCAAAGTCAGCATCGTTGTCAGTTTCTTCCTTTCTGAATCTGACATTTTCAAGGAGTATGACTTGACCCTCTTTGAGGTTTTTTGCCTTCTCCCTGACATTTTCGTCAACTACTCTATCACTAGGAGCAAATACAACATCAGAACCGAGAAGCTCTGATAGTCTCTCAGCAACTTTCTCAAGTGAAAACTCTTTTTTCGGCTCTCCCTTTGGTCTTCCAAGATGGGACATCAGAATAACTTTTGCTCCACTTTCTACAAGGTACTTGATAGTTGGAAGAGCAGCTTTAATCCTTATATCATCAGTTATTTCCCCATTCTCAATTGGAACATTGAAATCGCAGCGAACCAGAGCCCTCTTGCCCTTAAGATCCACGTCTTTAATTGTTTTTTTCATAACTTCACCTTTAAAACATAGCACGAGCTTTATCGGGTAATATTGCCGGGTAAGTTCGAAAATCCTGTAACCTGGAAATCTAAGACCCACCAAAACAATTCCTTGATATGCTCGTGCTCTATTTTGTTGACTTATCTAAACCTTACTTATTGTCTACTGAATGCATATGCTTAATCAGCTCGAGAATTTTGGTTGAATATCCGTACTCGTTATCATAGTATGCGATGAGCTTGAAGAACTTATCTGTCATCTGAACCCCCTGTCTTACATCAAAGATTGACGTATGGGAATCTCCAACAAAGTCGATTGAAGTAACTTCATCATCAACATACTCAAGGATGCCCTTAAGATCAGTTTCAGAAGCCTTTTTAACAGCAGCGTTGATTTCTTCAAGAGAAGTGGATTTCTTAAGGATTACGTTAAGATCCACAACGGAAACGTCAGCAGTTGGGACTCTGAAAGCCATACCTGTCATTGAACCGTTGATCTCTGGAATTACAAGCCCTACTGCCTTGGCAGCACCTGTGGTTGTTGGGATGATGTTGTTAAAAACGCTTCTTCCAACTCTCCAGTCCTTATTTGATCTGGAATCAACCACCTTCTGCTTAGATGTTGCCGCGTGAATTGTGGTCATCAGCCCACTCTCAATTCCAAAGTTGTCGTTCAGTACCTTGCAAAGAGGTGCCAGACAGTTTGTTGTGCATGAAGCGTTAGAAACAACGTCCATGGAGCTTTCGTATTTTTCGTGGTTGACACCCATTACAAAAGTTGGAGTAGTCTTGTCCTTTGCAGGAGCGGAAATTATAACCTTCTTTGCACCGGCATCGAGGTGAGCCTGTGCCTTCTCAGTCGTGTTATATGCACCTGTACCTTCAACGATGTATTCAGCTCCGCACTCGGACCATTTGATGTCCTTCGCATCGTTTTCAGCGTATACAGGAATTTTTTTGCCATTCACTATGATGCCACCGTCGTAGTGGTCAACTTCTCCTGGGAACCTTCCGAATGTTGAATCGTACCTGAGCATGTAAGCCATGTACTCTGTGTCGGAATTTCTGTAGTTAATTCCTGCGATTTCAATCTCCGGCATATCCAGAGAAGCCCTAATTACACCTGTTGCGATTCTTCCAAAACCGCTGATACCAATTTTAATTGCCATTTCTCTCTTTTCCTCCTACGAATTAAAAATTAGTTGGTAATTTATTTATATATTAATACAAAATATTAATATCTCATGTTAGGTGGCGATTCTAAATTATTCGTCTCTTCGTTTCAGACTGAAGACTCTATGCTTAAGGTCCTCGCCATTTCTCGCCATTTAAATAAAACTAAAATCTTCTTCTCTTCGATGATGACGGTATTCCCATAGCCTCTCTGTATTTTGCTATAGTTCGCCTCTTTATATCAATCCCTTTATCCTGAAGCATATCCATAATTTTCTGATCGGACAGTGGCTTCTTAGGATTTTCCTTCTCAATAAAATCTGCAATAAATGATTTGATGCTATTGGATGAAATCTCTTCCCTTCCATAACCTAAGCCACTTGAGAAGAAGTATTTCAATTCAAAAAGTCCTCTTGGTGTGAGTATGTACTTCCCGTTGACAGCTCTGCTCACAGTTGATTCGTGTATTTCAAGAGGTTCTGCGATTTCTCTCAGCGTCAGGGGCTTCATATACTTATCGCCAAACAGAAAGAAATCTCTCTGTTCTTTGATTATTTCCTCAGCCACGCTGTATATTGTCTTCTTTCGCTGCTCTATATTCTTGATAAACCACATGGCAGAACTAAGTCTATCGCTGAAATACTTAGCAACTCTATCGTCATCTTCTACCTCTTTAGACAAATATTTATAATACGAGCTTATCATCAGCCTCGGTGTGGAGTCGTCATTTAAAACGAGGTGAAACTCCCCTTCTTCTATTTCCAAAGTCAAATCAGGAACTACATATTTAATCCCACTACCTGATGAGAACTTGTTTCCAGGTTTTGGATCGAGGGTTTTGATGTAGTCCAGCATCTCCTGTATCCTCTCCGGGCTTTTTCCCATCTGTTTGGATATTACAGCTATTCTATTCCTCGCTAAGTCCTCAACGTGCTCATTTATAAGCTGTGTGAATTCTTCTTTCAGATCTTCTCCAAGATTTTCGTCTAAATTGATTTGAATAAGTAGACACTCTTTCAAATCTCGGGCACCTATCCCCCGTGGTTCAAAGCTTTGAACAACCTTAATTACTTCTTCAACCTTGGAAGCCTGCACACCAAAAACCTGAGCAATCTCTTCTGTCTGAGCTCTCAGGTATCCACCTTCATCTATTTCGTTAATAATGTATTCTCCAATTCGAACATCATCTTCCCCTAAGTCTGTAAAAGTTAGTTGTTCAATCAGATAGTCGTAAAGTGTTGTCTCCTCACTTATATATTTCTCATAAGTAAAATCTGAATCGCTGTCCGGATCATTTTCCCAAGCTCTGAAGCTCTTTTCGTAGTAAGCGTCCTTGATGATCTTGTTTGACAATTCCTCATATATGGGAATTTCAACGGGCTCCGGATCATCATATTCATCTCCTTGAGTCGAAACCTCAAGCATTGGATTCTCTAGGAGTTCTTCCTCAATGCGCTCACTTAGTTCCAGAGAATTGTACTGCAAAATCTGGATAGCCTGAATGAGCTCCGGCGTCATCGCCAGCTTTTGCGTCTGTTGCAGTATTTGCTCATAACCCAGTTTCACAGCTGTATTCCCTCCTCTTGAAAATTTTTACTTACCTTTTTCAGAAATTTTCCATTTAGACTACGCAAATATTATACCATTTCCACAAGAGAAGTTCAATTCCGCAGGGACATTATCCTTTGAAGTACAAATATACTATGTAAATCCCTACCACAAATGCAAACAACTTAATTATGAGGGTAAGTTTCATATTCTCAGGTTTTCTGCTATAGACATTTATACCATCCAGTATCGATACGATTGAAAGTCCTGCTCCTCCAATTGCAGTAAGAATTCCACCTCTGTGTAGTAACGCAGAAGCGACAATGGATATAAGAAAGATACAGGCAACAACACCGTATGCGACCTTTATATTTTTTTCATTCATCAAATTTCTCCTCACTTTAAATCCGGAAACCCTAGCTGTCTCAACGCCTCGAACAAAATAATATTAGCAGAGTTGGCTAAATTCAGACTTCTAAGGCGTGTCTCTTCGCTTAGAGGAATCCTGATTGCCATTTCTTTGTTTTCATCTACAAATTCCCTTGGCAGCCCGGCGGTTTCTCGCCCGAACAAAATCATATCCTCATCTCTAAACTCCACCTGGGAATAAATACTTTCTCCCTTTGTGGTGGCGAGAAACATACGCCGGCCACTATTTTGTTCCAAAAAGTCCTGAAGGTTCTCATAGACCTTGAGGTTTACAAATGGCCAGTAATCAAGACCCGCCCTTCTCACTGCTTTCTCGCTAATGTCAAATCCCAAAGGCTTCACAAGATGAAGGTGAGCTCCTGTGGCGGCACATGTTCTGGCAATATTACCTGTGTTTCCGGGAATTTCCGGCTCAACGAAAACGATGTGTAATGCCATTTTATAATTCTCTTCGGGTGGCAAATATCACCCGAAAGTCCTTTCTATTGTCTTTTATGATAATTGTACCTTAAAAATACGTAAAATTAAAGACAAATGAAGGAAAATGTTATATACTCTTTTTATTAATGATTTATGGAGGTTTCAGATGAAAAAGATTAAAATCGCTTTCCTAGGTCATGGTAACGTGGGGGGCGGCTCCTGTGAGATTCTTTCTGAGAATATGGAGCTGATCTCAAAGCGTATTGATAAGGAAATTATAGTTTCACATATACTCGTTTCCAATATGGATAAACCTAGAAAGTGGCCGACCCTTGGTGCAAAGCTGACGGATAGTTTTGAGGAAATTTTAAATTCAGATGTGGAAATTGTCGTGGAGGCTCTCGGTGGCATTGAGCCTGCTGCATCATACATGGAGAAAGCACTGAAGTCAGGTAAGCATGTGGTTACTGCCAATAAGGCAGCTCTCGCAGCAAAATACCCTGTTCTCATGGCGGCGGCAAAGGATTCAGGGGTTTCTCTTCTCTTTGAGGCTTCTGTGGGAGGTGGAATACCTGCCCTTTCAGCAATACTGGGTAACCTTAGAGGTAACAGATTTTTCGAGGTTTCGGGAATCCTAAATGGTACCACCAATTATATCCTCACTAAGCTGGGAAACGAAAGACTGGCATATGAGGACGTTTTGAAAAGGGCTCAAGAACTTTGTTTTGCAGAAGCTGACCCTACTGCTGATGTTGAGGGGATCGACGCAGCAAACAAGTTGTCCATACTGATTTCATTATGCTTTGATAAATATGTTCATCCTGAAGATATCCCACGTAAAGGTATCTCAGACATCACCTTAGATGATATTGAAGCAGCTAAATCTCAAGGTAAAAAGATTAAGCTCTTAGGTACAGCAAGGGTAAAAGAAAGTTTTGAATTGACCGATGCACCGAAGTCAGCAAATAACTCTTTGGAGATTGACTATTTTGTTGAGCCTGTAGCAATAGATGAGACCCACCCGCTCTTCAATGTGGACAACGAATACAACGGAATTCTCATTCGTGGAGATGCCGTTGAGGATGTGATGATGTATGGAAAAGGAGCCGGACCGCTTCCAACGGGAAGTGCCGTGGTTGGAGATATTTTGAAAATAGCTGAGAATTTGTAAATCTTGGCACTAATTTTATATAAAGAAAGGTTGATGATTAATGAGTTTATTTAAGGAATGGAAAGATTTGATTGATGCCCAGACAGAGGACACCTATGAGGAGTTTTGGAAGGAGTACTCCGATGCAGAAATCAAGATCTATGGGGATCTACTCTCTCACAAGGATGAAGTAATTAAGGGTAAGTACAGCGAACTGGTTGAAAAGTATCAGGTTAGACCTGTTATGTTTACAGGCTTTCTGGACGGGGTTAATTCCTCCCTCAAAGATGGTGAGATGGACCTTGATAGCCTAAATGAAGATACGGAAATCTCTTTGGATATAGATTTTGAAAAACTATTCTTTAACATGCTTGCGGCTGATGCAGGGCATTTGGCTGGACTGGACGAGTGGAATGATGTGCTCTCTGAGGAGAGACGCAGGGAAATTTACAAGGACTTTAAACGATCTAAGACAGTTCACGTTGAGAAGAAGCCTGGGCGAAACGATCCATGTCCTTGCGGAAGCGGTAAGAAATACAAAAAATGCTGCGGTCGCTAATCTAGCCTTTGAAAATCAGCACTATACCAGCACTATATTAGATACCTATGGGAGAGTACCATTAGGGATTAATGAAAACAATACGGGCTGAAAGTCTTTAAGGGGCAAAAAAAGCTTACTTAAGTGTAGATTGCTACACCAAGTAAGCTTTTTATTATGACTTGTATTTTATATGCACTAATCTTTACTTCTCTATCTTAAATCTTTACTTTTACTGCGTATTTTAGTATAATAAGTAAAGATTGTGGAGGTAAATTATGTACAATTACAACGGATTATTGGAATTATTAAAACAAAATAATTTAAATAAATCTGACCTGACAAAGCTACTGCGCATTTCTTCAAGAACTATCGCAAAGATTTCAAAAGGAAAAATGCTTTCTCCCTCAGTTATAAAGAAATTATGTGATTTCTTTGATTGCACCAAAGATGATCTATACATTGTAGTTTCTGATAATCCTATTCTTAGACAATTAAGAGAGGAGAAAAAAAATAGAATCTCCGGTGGGATTTATCATGAACTTCAAATACGCATGACCTATAACTCAAACCATATAGAAGGTAGCACCTTAAGTGAAGAGCAAACCAGACTTATATTTGAAACAAATACCGTTGACATTGAAGACAACCTCTCCGTAGATGATATCATCGAAACAGTCAACCACTTTAGAGCAATTGATTACTGTATTGATATTGCAGAAGAAGTTTTGACAGAAGATATTATTAAGCATCTTCACTATTTGTTAAAAAGCAGAACAAAGGCTGAAACACTCCCTTGGTTTAATGTAGGTGAATACAAAACTCGTCCAAATATGGTAGGTGGCATTAAAACCTCAGACCCTAAAAATGTAGCAACTGATATACAAAATTTGCTTACATCCTATAAAGAAAAAGCCCAGATTTCTTTTGAAGATATTGTAGATTTTCATTTCCGATTTGAACGTATCCATCCATTTCAGGATGGAAATGGTCGTGTGGGTAGACTCATAACATTCAAAGAATGCCTAAAGCATAAATTAATTCCATTTATCATTGAAGATAAAAAGAAATACTTCTATTACCGTGGATTAAATGAATTTTTAAATGAGCCAGGATATCTAATTGATACTTGTTATGATGGTCAAGACGCCTTCAAACATTTACTTGAATACTTTGATATTGAGTATACTCTTGATGAATAACACTCTGTCACTCTCAATTCTGCTTAATTCTCATACTAAATCCAATCCTATCATTCAGAATGCAGAAAAATCGGCATAACTAGTATTTGTACTAATTACGCCGATTTTTTTGATATCAAATTCGCTGCTCACAAATTCCAAATATCACACATCTTTCACAGTGGGGCTTTCTGGCGGTGCAACACTGTCTTCCATGGAAAATCAAGCTGTGATGGGTCTTGGACCACCTGTCTTCAGGTATTCGCTTCATAAGTGAAAGCTCCGTAGACAAAACATCCTTTTCCTCAACCAGCCCTATTCTATTTGCTACCCGAAAAACATGTGTGTCCACAGCAATCCTCTGTTCGCCAAACCCAACGGATAAAACCACATTTGCAGTCTTACGCCCTACTCCCGGGAGGCTGACCAGGGAATCGTAATCCCCCGGCACCTTCCCGTCGTAGCGTTCACACAATAGCTTCGCTAGGTTTATAATATTCTTGGCCTTGGTTCTATACATGCCTATTCGCTTTAAAATAAACTCTACATCCTCTTGGTTTGCTCCGGCCAGTTCATATGGCGTAGGATAAGCCTTAAAAAGCTCTGGAGTTACCTTGTTCACACTGGCATCGGTGGTCTGAGCAGACAGAACCACAGCTACGATGAGCTGATAAATATTCATGTGGTCAAGGGCACACTCTGCCTCAGGATATTCCTCCTCAAGAGCATCAAGCACCAAGGGTATGTCTTTCTTTTTGAGCATAATAATCTCCTCTATGCATTAACAAGATATTCCAGCTTATCATCCTTTGCTGTCACCGTTACGGAATCTCCGTCCCCTAGCTGTCCTTGGATTATCATGGCAGCAATATGAGTCTCAATATTTTTCTGGAGATACCTCTTAATTGGACGAGCACCGTAAGCCGGATCATAAGCCTTGTCAGCAATGAAGTCCTTCCCTGCCTCATCTATCTTAAGAGTTATATTTCTATCCTCTAACCTCTTTCCAAGATCAGAGGCTGTAAGCTCTATGATATCCTCAATCTGAGCCTTAGTCAACGGACTGAATATTACGATATCATCAACCCTGTTGAGAAATTCAGGTCTGAAATGAGCCTTTAATTGCTCAGAAACCCTCTTTTTAACCTCAGAATCAATTGAGCCATCCTCACGAATATTGTCGATTAAATCAAAGCTACCTATATTGGAAGTCATTATTACAACTGTGTTCTTGAAGTCCACAGTCCTACCCTGGTTATCTGTTAATCTTCCGTCATCTAGAAGCTGCAACAAAATATTAAACACATCCGGATGGGCTTTTTCTATTTCGTCAAAGAGTATCACGCTATAAGGCTTTCTCCTAACTGCCTCAGTAAGCTGTCCACCTTCATCGTATCCCACATATCCCGGAGGGGCTCCAACCAGCCTTGATACAGAGTGCTTCTCCATATATTCGGACATGTCAATCCTTATCATATTCCTTTCGGAATCGAACAAAGTCTCCGACAAAGCCTTAGCAAGTTCCGTCTTACCGACCCCTGTAGGACCTAGGAATATAAAGGATCCAATAGGCCTATTCTCATTTTTAAGTCCTGCTCTCGCCCTCAAAATAGCTTCAGATACGGCCTTAATTCCTTCATCCTGCCCTATAACTCTTCTGTGTAGAATCTCGGGGAGTCTTATAAGCTTTTCCTTCTCCGATTCAACCAGCTTGGATACAGGTATTCCTGTCCAATTTGACACTACCTCAGCGATTTCCTCTTCTCCAACTTCCTCCTTTAGAAGCCTTGATTCTTCAACCTTCTCTGCTTCTTTCTTCTGTTGCTCCAGTTTTTCCTCAAGTTCAGGCAGAGTTCCGTATTTTAGCTTTGCAAGGGTTTCAAGATCATAACTTCTCTCCGCCTCATCCATCTGATGCTTAACTTCCTCAATTTTTTCCTTTGTTTCCTTAACTTGAACCAAGGCATCCTTCTCATTGTTCCACTGGGCTTTGAGTGTCTTTTCCTCATCCTTAAGTTCAGCAAGTTCCTTCTCCAAAATCTCAAGTCTGTGATGGGAAGCCTTGTCATCTTCCTTTCCCAGAGCCTGTCTTTCAATCTCAAGCTGCATGATTTTCCTTGAAATTTCATCAAGTTCCACCGGCATGGAGTCAATTTCCATTCTAATTTTAGCTGCTGCCTCGTCCATAAGGTCTATAGCCTTATCAGGCAAGAATCTGTCAGATATATATCGATCTGACAAAGTTGCACAAGCAATTAGTGCAGAATCAGATATTCTAACTCCATGATGTATTTCAAACCTTTCCTTGAGTCCACGAAGTATGGAGATCGTATCATCAACCGTAGGCTGATCCACCATTACCTGCTGGAATCGTCTTTCCAAAGCAGCGTCCTTTTCAATATACTTTCTGTATTCGTCAAGGGTTGTGGCACCTATGCAGTGAAGTTCCCCTCTTGCAAGTTTCGGTTTCAGAAGGTTTCCGGCATCCATTGAGCCCTCTCCTCCGCCTGCGCCAACAATATTATGGATTTCATCGATGAACAAAATAATTTGCCCTTCTGATTTTTCCACTTCGTTCAGTACAGCTTTCAGTCTTTCTTCAAATTCTCCCCTGTACTTAGCTCCTGCAATTAGAGCTCCCATATCCAAAGCAAAAATTGTCTTATCTTGGAGCCCTTCCGGTACATCACCCTTGAAAATACGCTGGGCAAGACCTTCTACAACGGCAGTCTTACCAACTCCCGGTTCACCGATTAGCACCGGATTGTTCTTGGTTCTTCTTGAAAGAATCTGAATCGTTCTTCTTATTTCAGCATCTCTTCCGATTACAGGATCCATCTTGCCTTCCTTGGCAAGCTGAACAAGATCCTTTCCATATTTATTCAGGGCATCATAGCTGTTCTCAGGATTTTGATTTGTTACTCTCTGATTTCCCCTTACCATTGTAAGAGCCTTAAGAAAATCATCCTTTCTCAATCCGTTCCTAGCAAACAGCTTAGAAGCTGCGCTATCTCTCTCATCCATAATGGCTATGAAAAGATGTTCAACGCTAACATATTCATCCTTAAAGTTCTCTGCCTCTCTTTCAGCTGCAAGAACAACCTGACTGAATCTCCTGGATGCATAAACATTGTCTGCACCACCGGAAACTTTTGGCAACTTTTGAATTTCTGATTCAAGCTCTCCAATCAAAAGAGCCGGATCTATTCCCATTGCATTTATCAGCTTTGGAATAAGACCATCCCTTTGCATGAGTAATGCAAGTGCCAGATGTTCCACCTGAATTTCCTGATTTCCTTCAGATACTGCAATATTCTGACATTCAACTATTGCCTGTCTGGCATTTTCTGTATATTTTTCGATGTTCATTTGCTCACCTCCCCGTGATTTTCCAATTGCAAATTCTCAAATAATCTTTTTAACAACTTTACCTTTTTTAACTTTTTAACTACTTTAACTACAAATCAATTATTAATACGCTTACTGAACTTGCGTATATATCTATTATAGTCCCTTGTTATATAAAAGTAAAGAGAATTTTAGCACTCTTTTAACTAGAGTGCTAACAATTTCTGATTTTAGGGGTGAAAAGTCAAATCCGGGGCAACAAAATAGACCCTCGCCTTCCTACCTTTATTCTAAGTCGGAAAACGAGGATCCCTTTGATATTCAAGCTAATACATGGATTGTGTTTAGCTTTACTTTATCTTCACTTCTCATCTCTTCTCTTTAGAGCTGCTAGAGTCAATCCCCCTATTGAGATAGACATAAGCCCTGCAAACAATAATATTTTGTTGCCGTCTCCTGTAAGCGGATTTGGCACTATTGGCACCGGTGGTTTTTCCATTTTAGGTCTGTCAATAGTGAGCTTGTGTTTTGCTCCAAATATTACATGTCTGGTATATGTGTCCTCATTTATTTTGTATGGAAGAGTTACCTTTACATCCTCGACCTTTTCATAGCCCTCAGGCCGCTTAGTTTCCACAACACGATAATTTCCATCCTGAAAATAACCTGCCCAGCTGCTTTTCTCTGTCAAATCAGCATGAGCTATCACTTCTCCCGTCTTCTCGTCTACAATATCATAGGCAAATCCTAAAAAAGGTTCGTTATTCACCGTCAGTGAATCAATCACAAGGCGATTTGGTGGAATATTGTCAGTTGCGTAAGACTTTGGTGGATCAGATGTCACACAGTATCCTACAATTATCGAAAAGATGAGTACCGGAAGAAATAATTTTAGTCTTTTCTTCATTAGCATCACCTTCCTTTTTAGCATTTAGCAAATTAATAGCAAGTTGCTCCTTAAAAGAAAATGTGTTAGCTATGTTTTCTCTTTCTTACAAGTACGATTGCTGCACCAATGATGAGAAGTACTGCACCTGCTCCACCGAATATGATAAGGTAATCTGAACCTGTCATTGGAAGCTCAGGGTTACGTACGTTCAGAACATCCTGGTATTTAACCTGTCCATCTGTATCAAAATAGCTATTTTCGTCAACAGTAAATGTTGTTATAGCATCATCACCTAGTGGTAGATCAAATCCTTCCGGAGCCTTCATCTCCACGATAGAATAATTACCTGCCTTTAGGCCTTTGATTTCAAAGTTACCTTTTTCATTGGAAGTTAACTTAACAACATTAGGGTCATTATATGCTGTTTCTAGATCGATTCGCTTAAACACATACTTTCCGTTTTCATTGAACAGGATCTCAAAGTTATCGTTTTGAACGAGGAATTCAGCCCCTGACATATTCATATCGCTGTCTGAGGCAAGAAGACCCAGTCTTCCTCCATCTTTCTTAGTGAAAGCCTTTCCATAGGTTTCAACATCTACTTTGCTTTTTATGGTTTTTGGATCGTGTCCAACTTTATAAGTAAAGTCAACCGTGTTGGTGTATCCCGGACCATCGTGCTTAATGATAACCTTTTCCACAGAGCCTGTGTATTTTACTTCGATGGTCTTATCAGCCATGGCCTTGAAGGCATCTGTCATAGCGCCATTTACTACAAAGTTTAAGCTGTATCCGTCTTCTGTACCGGAAACAGTGTAGTCTACACCCTTTGTTAAACCTTCGATGTTAACAGATTCAACATTCATTTTAAGACCTTCAGTAGCCTTATCCACAAACTCAAATTTTGTGTACTGATCTATATTCTTTGGCACATCTACCTTAACTTTAAAGTCGATAACTTCATCCTTGTTTACATTCTTTTTATCAGTTGTATCGTCGCCGAAAGTTTTAACTGTACCCGGTTCTGTGTAGTTGATGAATCCGTCTGCAAAAATCTGTGATTTAGTAATCTCGCCCTTTGCATTCTTGCTGAAATTCAAATTATTCTTCGCGGAATTTTGTGCAGTTTCAGGAATTGCAACTTCCTTGCTTTTCCCATCTTTAGTGATCTTTGGAGCCTTGGTCTCAACCAGGTAATAGTCTCCAACCTGAATGTCTTCGATAGTTATCTTACCCTCGGCATTTGTCTTTAGAACCAGAGACTCTTCGGTACCCGGCTTTTTAACAAGAGTTCCATTAGGAGCAGTTCCCTTGTAGAGGTTGAATTCTACATCTTTAAACACCTGATCTTCGGCAGCTCCAAACTCATGAATTTTTTTGATTAGATCCACTGTAGATGGGGTTACAACGTTCTTTGGATATAAGTGAATAGTTTTAAGGTACTCACTCTTATCCTTGTTCTTCACAGGAAGTGATAGAAACATAGGCTGAGCTTCCTCGACATTTGCAGGCTTGATCGTTTCAAGGAAAACAAACATACCTGTACCTTTCTTCCCAAGGTTTTCTAATGTAAATTCTGCAACGCCCTTATCATCAACTTTTACATTTTCTGCAACGACTTCAGCATCCCCATATAGTGGATTAGGTCTAGGGTCTGTATTATATGAGTCTTTGAACTTATTAGCAATTTCCTGTCCTTTAAGCTTCTTATCGGCATCCGGAATATTCTTAAGCCTATAAACAGTAAAGGCAACATCACCATTCTTATTTTTGTCGTATGGCTTACCACCCTTGAGGGCATCTTCTGCAAGTTCTTCACCTGTATTTTTACTTTTCTCCTGAGGTGAAGTTTTAAAGTCCAACTTATGCAATTTAACTGTAACCGTTCTCGGCGCATCTAGTGGCGTACTTACAGCGAAGGCCCACACACTTCCTCCGAGAACCAACGCAAGGGACATTATCATTGTGAATCCCTTTTTCAACACTTTCTTAATCATATTCTTCTCCTTTTGTAATTTACAATATTATCCCACACAGTTATCAGCATTCTTGTTAACTGCACTGAGCGAAACCATGTTTTTTACCATGACAATGTGTTATGGAGGGCTTGCTCTCTCCAGGAGGTTTGCTTTAGAAATCATATCTATCTCCACCCCCTTTTCTTCTTCACAAGCAGTACCACAAAATACCCGCCTATTAGGCCAAGTCCCAATCCCAGGTGTAACGACAGCTTAGCTTTTCCCGTCTTCGGTAGTTCGTAGCTGAACGTATTTACAAACTGGGGCATTCTTTCGTTTTTCAATGGGGTTGCTGTAAGTACTCCTTCTCCATTGTCTGTAACCTTTACTTTTACACTATAGCTATTTTCATCGTATTCGATATTCTCATCACTTCCACTTAGCTCGTACATAGTGTATGTCAGAACCTTATCTACATTTTCTATGGAAAGAGGTATGTGATTGAATATGATATTACCATCAGCATCATTCTTTGCTTCTGCAATCCTTCGTCCATTGTGAGTTAGGACAAATGTAAACTGCGAATCATTGAGGTTAGCCCCTTCAAGAAGTTTATTACCTTGAAGTGAAAACTCTCCTAAAGCACTGTATTCATTTATCAGGTTAAGGTTCAAAGGCTGCTCTTTTGTTATATCACCTTTCAAAACTGAATCTTCGCTGACAGTATAGCCTTTTGTTTTCTCTTCTTCTATGGCAACCTTCGTTCCTATTGGAACACCGGTAACTGTTATGGTCTCTCCATGCTTTATACTAATGCCTGAGCCTGACTCCACTTGTCCTCCAAGGGATTTGTTAGAAGTAAAGGTATAGCTTCCGCCCAATGGATTACCTGCAGGTGTTTTCATGTATACCTTGATGTTGAAGGTTTTGTCCTTATTTCCTTCGGTTAAATTATCAATGGTCTTGGTGATTTTGAAATCGCCCTTTTCTACTTCCGGAGGTGGTGTTTCTTCATATTTGTTTATAAATACTGCCTCTCCTCCTTGGTATTCTACATTTGTTTCAATGTGACCATTTCCGGCAACAGTAGCTGTTACGTTCACAAGTTTCTCTTCACTGTCATAGGTGATGTTTGGCTGATTCTCATTTGCTTCTATGATCTTGTATGTGAAGTTCCCTGTTTTTGTTATCTCAACAGCATCAAAGTTTATTTCACCATTTTTCCCATTTCTGGCCTGCGATACAACATTTCCATTGGGATCCAGAACTTTGAATAGGAACTCGTTTTCTTTGAGGGTTCGTCCCTCCATTATCTTCTTTGACTTTAGGTTAAAACTCCCTCTCAGGTCATGCCTGTTTTTAGCTATTATAGTTACACGAGCCTTGTCATTTATCAGTCCTGATCCTGAAATCTTAGATCCGTTACCGTCGGAAAATTCCTCAAAGACATATCCTTTAGGGATATCTACTTCCTCTACCTGGAAATTTGTGCCGACAGGTAGGTCACCTATAACTTTGCTCTGTCCTGCTTTTAATTTAAATGTCTCTACATTGATGTTATCTGTTATAACTCTGAATGTAAATTCCACATTAGGATCAACATCCCCTGTAACTTCTTTCTTTATTTCCAAAGAGCCTTTTTCAACAGGAGGCTCCTTCGTCTTGTTGTGGAAGGTTGGCGGCGTTCCATCAGGGTATATTACCTCGCTTACTATACCCTTTTCTGTTTTTGTGTATTTGATTTGGACTTCTATTTTTCGGTTATCATAAATTATGTTTTCTTTATGAGGATATTTTGAAGAAGAATATTCCCTAATCTCAAAATTCTCAATACATGATTCGCCGACGTTTAAAGAGTTAATATGTTCTTCTATATATGGTTTTACTTTTTTTTCACCTTTTACATATGGATCTGGGAATTCTATTTCACCATTTGTTTTAGATGTTACTAGCTGTCCAGCACTAAAGGGTTTCTCATTATTTGGAGGATATTTGTATCTCATTACAAACTTAAAACCTTCAGCAGGTTCCCCATCTAGGAACTTTGTAGCTCTAATTTTAACCGGAATATATTCGTTATTTTGATAACTGTTTGTGAATTTAGCTACGGATGTCTCATTGCTCTTAATCTTCCCAATATCTCCACTGCTTTCAACGAGTCTCCACCCATTTGCTGTCTCCTCATACACCTCATACCCTAGGCCAGCAGGAAGGTTCTCAATTGTTACGGATTCCCATGGATTCATTTCAAATTCCAGCATCTTATCAGTTACTTTAACAGAACTTTCTATAGGTTCCCAGACGGCATAAAGTGTCAGCTCATTCCCAGGCAGAGTACCTATTTTATTCGTATCGAGATTTCCCTCAGTAAATTCTACTTTGTTATCATCCCCTGATGACCTACTCCAACCTACGAATAAATACCCTAATCGCTTGAACAAGTTACCGGATATTCTAACCCCATCCTTGAAAGAGCCTTCGCTATTCGGCATGCTCCCTTCTCCTCCATTAGGGTTGTATTTAACTATGATTTCATCAAAATCCTTTAATATCCATGTTCCACCGGGACCGAATCCGGTTTTCGAATAATCCTTACTCAAATCCTTCGTCTTTTTAGACTCATCCCCAACCTTAACCCAGTAATAATCTCCCCTGGTGAAGTAAATAGCTGGAGGAAAGCCTGTATTAGAAAGATCCTTTAGACTGACTGGTAGACTGATTCTATTTAAAAAACCGCCGTTAATATCTAGCATACCTTGTCTGTCATTGTCACGAACCTTTGACATGTCGAAATTAGATATGTCTAAATCCTCGATAGATGTACCTTTGAACATACCGGTAGTTACGGTTATGCCTTCTGTGTTTACTTTTTCCATGTTGACAAATCTCAATAAGCTACAATACCTAAATAAGCCTGAACAATCCCCTGTAATGTGAGTTGTTCCCATGTCAACTCCCATCACACTCCGGAAGCTTTCTAGGAATGAAGGTGCATCGACAAGCTTTATATTGCCTTTAAACCTTATATATTTTATATTACCATTGAGATTTTTTTCCCAGTTCCAAATGCCTCCTTTTGATCCATCTACAATTCCCTGTCCCGAGCCCGTAGGAGAAAATTCAAGAAGTCCATTTGAGTAAAGCCTGCCGGTTAATCCTCCAACTGTTACAGTATCCGTTACAGATCCTTCAGGGTCTGGAACTGAGTATTCGTTTGCTCTGGCTTGGTAGGCCCTAGGAGTCATCTTTTCTTCCACATATTTTGCAAAGAGATTTGTAAAAGGTAAAGATCCCGAAGGATTTGTATTAGGCTTGTCAGGAAGAATCCCCCTAATCAATTTTACATCTCCATTTGGAATATCCTTTTCATTTCCTGTAAATTTAACTTTAAATTTGAAAGACTGTGCATTCCATTGACTATATACTCTCTTTTCTATCCTTAGGCTCCCATCCTTCATCTTGTTTACAAACAAAGGTATAGTATCATAATTGTTTTCATCACCTGTGAACATATCTCTTGTGACGGTTTTAAATGTTAGATTTCCCCTGCCATCATCATAAGCTGTGATGTCATATTCGCATGTAGTTTTGTCATACAAAACATTGGCCTCGTTACCCTTAATTTCTCTAGCTACAAGTGTTTTGGTTTTACCTACATCATCTGTATTGAACTTTATGTCATTAAATGATATCACTCCTTTGGCATCATTTGTACTTGTGGAAACAACCTTGTTCGTCTCTTTGTCAATAAGTTCAAAGTTAAACTGGCCGTCTTTCAATTCTCCACCTTTGAGTATTTTGTATGCTTTTAAATTTAAGACTCCATTGGCTTCATAGGAGTTTTTGAATACAATTTTGCTGTCATCGTGATTTGAATTGATATTAAGAGTTCCATCACCATTGTCACTAACCTGAACCTTAAAGTTATAAGTGTTTTTGTCATAGGTATAGCCCGGATACTCTGTATTTCGTTCAGAAACTGTATAGTTAAATGTCTTGTCTCTGTCCTTCTCAGTATAATTTATAGGTCCAAAGATTATATTTCCATTTCTATCATTGTTGCCAATAGATACCAGTTCACCATTTTCATCTTTGATTTCAAATAGAAATTTTTGGAATTCCAGATCCCTACCTGTTAGTTCCTTGTGACCCTTAACGAGCAATTTACCTGAAGCAGAATACCTGTTAACCGCTACGGCATTAACAGTCGCCCCGGCTTTTACTTGGCCTTCAAGGTTGTCCACAAGTTTATCCTGATCATCATAAATTCTTTCAAGGGTATAACCCTTCCTATTCTCCTCTTGGAAGCTATACTTATATCCTGTATGATAATTCTTGATGGTTATTTTCTCTCCGGCTCTCAGATTTAGCCTTCCACCATTTGATATGGTTCCCTTTGTGCCATCATTTTTTTCGTAATCATAAGTTTGGAAGTCTATATCGCCTTTTTCATCTAGGGACCTAAAGATAAATGTGAAAACAACATCCTTCACAGGAGTAACATTGTCCTTAATGCGTTTTTCCAAGGTGATATCCCCATATGGGTGCCACGTATTATGCAGATCTATACCCTTTGAAGTCCTTGTTTTTTTCACAACAAAACCATCGGCCTTTTCTTCAAGGTCGTATTTGATTTCCTTGCCGTCTTTATATTTATACAGGTTATCAAAGGTGTACTTCCAGTTGCCAGCATAATCAGGGGTTACAGTCTTTCTCGAATGTACTTTCCCATCGGCTTTTAGAATGAGCAAAATACTCTTAGGCATATGCTCACTATTCTCCCATGTCTTTGTTCCACTGATTGAGATTTTTTCAGGCTCGTGGATGTTTTCTGCAGTAAGCTCCAAACCGTCAGCAACTCTCTTAGTGTGATAACTTACATCATAGTCCTTTATTTTGTTCTCTTTAAGGGAATAGTTTATCACCTCACCGTTTTCATCAGCATATGGTAATTTGTCAAATGTATATTTCCAATTGTTTCTATCACTTAAAACGATGTGATCTACGGCTTTTCCATTTGCCAAGAGATCTATCTCCACTTCTGCTATTCTCTTTCGATCCCTGTCATTGTCATCGCTCCATTTTTTAAATACATGTATTTTGAATGGTGACAGTCCAACTTTCGTATAATCATACCTAGCGAACTGGGAAGTGAGATTATCCTGAGAACCTATAAATGTTTTGTTGGTCAATGAGAAGTTATTATATGCGTGAGCTCCTCCCGCATGATCAGTTTCTTTTTCTCCTGATCCAAGTGGCTTGTCATACCAGTCTTTCTCTTCATTTCCGGCCTTTTTTGCCAAATCCTTTGCAAGAGGAGCCTTCATGTTGATGAATGCTGATATAGACTCTCCCGGAGACAGGATGAAATCTCCACCATCCTTATTCTTTCTAACGTCTATTGCTATGGCTGTTATCTTGGTTTTGTCCTTTGGAATTTCGGTACTCCAAATCGATTTATCCTTTAGATCTCTGTGAGCAGGCTGATCCTCAACATCCAGCACCAAATCTTCCCTTGTACTGTAATAAACTATTGGATTTGCTCCCTTTGATTTCATTTGGCTAAGGTCGATGGACTTTAGAGTTCCCTTCCACTGAACGTCTCCGTGATCATCCTTGTCTTCTGTTGGAATGTAGCTTTCCAGCTGATCATAGAGAACTATGTCCTTTGAGCTAGTATCAGCAATAGGATTTACAGTAAGTCTATATGTATAGTTTCCACCTTCAATGACATTTTTAGGAGTATCGTTAGCAAGACCATCCCAAAACATCCCTTCACCGTTGACATCAACCATCTTTGTTATGGAAGATGCTGATATGGTTGGGATTTCAAAATGCGTAACTGAACCGGCATAGATAAAGCTAGGATCATTTCTATCTGGATTAACATCTGTAAGTAATTTTGCAAACTCACCTACAGATTCCTTGGATTCCTTGTGATTTTCACCATTAGGATTATCCCTCTCACCTGTAAAATCTTTGCGGTTTCCAAGGTGATCGTTGGATGATTCATAAACACTTCTGTAATCTAAATCTTTGCCGTAGTCAGTTAAGTTCGTCCAAGGATAATTCCCGGTAAATTCTATAACCGGCTCATCAGAAAAGCCTTCTTTTTTCTGATTGTACTTAGGTTTTAACTTCGCCTTTACAATGAGCATAGTTCGCCCACTACCTCTATAATCAGGGACGACCTTAACATCTTCAATTCTATCTGCATTTCTCAAAGTAATGGAATTTAAATCCGGTGTAACACCTTCCGGCAAAAGGTTATACCATGTGGCTGACTTTTCTTCCAGGATATAGCCATTATCTATTGCATCTTTCAAATCCTCCATGGAGAGCATATTATTTGAAATTTCTCCTTTTGAGGTGAATTTTAGCTTGGTATTGTTTACAGATCTGTCTTTATCTGTACTTACATCCTCAATTTTGTTCCTTAGCTTTGCTCCATAATTGACTTTTTCTATTCTATCTCTTCCTATGAACTCATTGACAAATCCATTCTTTTTATAGCCTGTATCAGGAACCTCCATTGTTGCAGTATTTGCAAGTTCCCAAGATGCCGGTTTATCAGAATCATACGTCTTATTAAGGTATGCCTTAATCTTAGTCGAAGGTTTGATTTTAACATATGGATACATAACCCAAGTTATTGCAGGAAGTTTGGTCTTTGCATCGACCTTATAGCCAATTGTACCTTTAGGGAAAGTCAGCCTTGTACCGTTGATAGTGCCCCCGTTCTCAGTTTGAATCACCGGTTTCCCTGTGGAGTAGGTTACTGTAGCACATTTAACATAGCTTCCGTTTCTATCCATGGCATATACATTTAAGTCAGGAAATTCTTTGATATCTAAAGCCTTGTATCCCCATGAACCTGATTCTACTTCCCCGTAGATAACGCCATGATCGCTTTCAAGGTAAGAAGTACCGTCTTCTGTAAACTTCTCATATCCATAAGGTGTAACCTTTTTAAATTCAATACCCGAAAACTCATAATCTTCCGGTGCGAGCTTCTTTCCATCAAGTTCCAGTTTTTCGTCTTTGACTATTGTTGTGTATGAATTCTTTCCGTATTTATCCGGGTTGTTTTTCAGAGCATCCCCGGCTGTCTTGTCATAGGTCCAAGGTAACCCAAAAGATAGGGCCAAAACATCATAGGCTATCTCCACCTCTTTACCATTTTTTAAATCTTCCAGTTGGTATGAATATATGCCCTCTCTCAGTGGATAGTTGGGTAATAATGGGTTATCACGTTCAACAATTTCCGGACCATAGCCGTGCTTATATACGTAGAAATGTCCATTAGGTACTACAAAACCCACAGGTCTATATGGGATAGTTGCCTCCTTTGTTGCAACTGTAACCTGTTTATCATCCTTTGAAGTCATTGTGTACTTAACTGTATTTTTGAGTTCGTATTTTTCGTCAGGAGAAAAATCACTCTTAGGATATGCAGCATATACTGTTATGAAAAAATTGTCATCATCTTTAATATATCACGAGAAGAAATTGTCATCCCTAACGGTAGCTCCATTTGAAGTTTTGATAACCTTTTGAGAGTCAGCTATTTTGTAACCTAAAATTGTCCCTGTCTTGGATTTTCCATTGCTCGAGATGGTATCTTCCCACTTCAGGTCAAAATACTGGTTCGCCTTGGTTTTTACGTAAGTAGTATATGCAACATATACATAATCTTTATGATTTTCCGGCTTAAGTTCAGTGGGGAATTTATTGGACCATGTTTCCCTAGGTCTGTTGACCGTCGCCTTGTTTCCGGCTTCTTGAAGGATTGCGGCAGTATCTATCTTTGCATCTATTTCATTTGACTGTGCAGTTAAAACTGTCCCGGCAGAGGTAACGAGCTTCATGCTTGTTCCAAACTTGTCAGTAACATAACCTGTAGATAAATCACGTATTTCACTTGGAACAAGTCCTGATATGGTGAATTCTATCACTGCAGTTGTTGCTGAAGAAAGCTTCTTGTTGTTTATGATAATATATTTGTTCCCTTCTTCAGTGTAGACAAATGTCCCGTTTGAGTCAGGGGCTTCCGGAACCGCCAGATTCATCCTTCCTGTGAAATTTCCGTTTCTGTCTTTGAAAATATTTTTGGGCACAACAAAAGAGATAGTTCCCGGTTCGTAGTCGTGCTGACCCGAAAGAGAAAAGTCTATCTTCATCTTAACTGTCTGGGGGATATTATCTGTCCATTTTTGAGAAAGTGTAGACGGGATGCCGTCATCAGCCGGAGAATCAGGTGTTACCCAGGAAACTCTTACATTTTCTATTTGGTTTCCATCAGCTCCAATTGGAAATGTTGATGGAGCAGTTGAAGACAGAGATGGAGCTTCTGTGCTCATTAAATTCTCTGCGGCTTCACGTTTTACCCTCAAAGCTTTAGTGAGGGTGGTTTCCTTAGTCAACTTGACAGCAGGATCTGTTGATTTACTAACATGTAATAAATTAGAATCATTAGAGTTGATTCCATCTGAAGATTCGGGTGGAGTTTCTACATCTGTATGTGCATCTTTTGTATGTGCATCTTTATTTGTATCTTTATCTGCGTCTTTGACACTAACATCAGATACAGTCCCATTGACCTTGTTGTCATTTGAGACTTCCTCAGAAAACACCCCTACAGGTAATAAGAAAGTGAAACAAACCAAAAGAATAAGAATTAACGTTAGTACTTGCTTAACGCTTTTTCTATATGATGAGCTACTCATGCAAATCCTCCCGATGGAATTATGATTTTCTTAATACGATTAAAGTATTCTAAATTTTTGTACTATACCTTTGTAGTCTATTTTAAATCATTGTACCATTCTGAAGTTAACATGTGCAAGCTATTTATTAAAATTTTATTAAAAATTTTAAAGTTTTACATATATTTTTATTTTATATCAACAAAATAGTGATAATTGCAACTAAATACATCATATGCGTTACAATTACAGCAAAAAGTACCCATAGAATATAAATATATTCCCTCTACATGGAGCATGCCACGCAAAAACAGCCTTTATCAGGTAAAAAGCGCCTTCCTCCTGTCGTGTCTTTTAAAACTACATGAATCACGGCACACAAAAACAGCCTTTATCCGATGAAGTGTGAAATGATAAAGGCTGTTTTAATATTTTGTTCTATTAATTATAATGTAAGCTTATCGGAATCTGTCAAATTAGTCCAGATGTGTGCGAACGAGATTGATTCTGTTCTGGCTGTCGATTTCTGTAACCTTAACCTCTACCTCGTCACCAATGTTCATAACATCTTCAACCTTGTCAATTCTCCTCTTAGCCATCTTGGAGATGTGGAGCAAACCTTCCTTGCCTGGCAGGATTTCAATAAATGCGCCGAAGCTCATTATTCTCATAACCTTACCCATATAAGTTTCTCCAACCTCAACATCCCTTGTTAGGAATTCAATCTGTGCCTTTGCAGCATCTGCCCCTTCTTGAGATGCAGAATAAATCATTATAAGCCCCGGATCCTCCTCAGATATGTCGATCTTAGCACCGGTTTCTTCAACAATTTTGTTGATAGTCTTTCCGCCAGGTCCTATTACAAGTCTGATCTTATCCGGATCAATTCTCATGGATACATATCTAGGAGCGTACTTAGAAAGCTCAGCCCTTGGCTCAGAAATTTCTTCAAAGATCTTATCCATTATAAACATTCTGCCTTCCCTTGCCTGTTCAAGAGCCTCTTTTAGGATCTCCCTGGATAATCCGTGTACCTTGATATCCATCTGAATGGCTGTGATTCCATCCTTTGTACCGGTAACCTTAAAGTCCATGTCTCCTAGGAAATCCTCCATCCCTTGAATATCGCTAAGGATGGCCATCTTGCTGCTCCCATCTTCCTCGACTCTTTCGATGAGACCCATGGCAATTCCAGATACCGGCTTTTTGATTGGAACACCAGCGTCCATAAGTGCCATAGTTGATCCACAGGTGGAGGCCATCGATGAAGAACCGTTTGATTCAAGTACGTCAGAGACCACTCTGATGGCATATGGGAATTCTTCAACACTTGGAAGCATTGGAAGAAGTGCCCTCTCTGCTAATGCACCATGTCCTATCTCTCTTCTTCCAGGACTTCTTGAAGGTCTAGCCTCGCCCACAGAATAAGCCGGGAAGTTGTAGTGATGCATGTATCTCTTCTCGGTCTGTTCGGTGATTCCATCTATGATCTGGGCTTCGCTTACAGGTGCTATTGCACATGCAGATAGAACCTGAGTCTGTCCCCTTGTGAAAAGTCCGCTTCCATGGGCTCTTGGAAGAAGTCCTGTCTCACACCATATAGGTCTGATTTCCTTAAGTCCTCTGTGGTCAGGACGGATGCCCTCATCCAAAATCATGTTACGAACCTTCGTTTTCTTCACATCATAGAGGGCAGAAGCAATGTGCTTGCTAGCTTCCTCATATTCAGCCTCGTCCATCTTATCAGCAAAATACTCCTGTGTCATGGCGTCCACTTCGTCCATGGCGTTTTCTCTCTCTTGCTTGTCCTTAATGCGAATTGCAGTATCGTACTTATCTTCTGCAAAAGCCTTAACTTCAGCAGCAATTTCTTCCGGAACAACGGGAGCTTCAAAAGGCTGCTTTTCTATCCCCACTTCCGCTACAATAGCGTCAATGAATTCTACGATCTTCTTGATTTCTTCATGGGCGAACATGATGGCATCCAGCATCGTCTCTTCAGAAACTTCATTGGCACCTGCCTCAACCATCATGATGGCTTCCTTAGTTCCTGATACAGTGAGGTGCATTTCAGACTTTTCCCTCTGCTCTAGCGTAGGGTTTATCACAAAACGTCCATCCACAAGTCCTACTACAACTGAGGCTGTAGGGCCATCCCAAGGAATGTCAGAAGTTGCAAGGGCTACGGAAGATCCGATCATAGCCATCACCTCAGTTGGGCAGTCAGGGTCCACAGACATAACTGTAGCTACAACAACCACATCATTCCTGTAACCCTTTGGAAATAGCGGTCTCAGAGGCCTGTCCATAAGTCTTGAGCTCAAAATAGCATGCTCGCTTGGTCTTCCCTCTCTCTTTAAAAATCCTCCAGGAATTTTACCTGCAGAGTACATTTTCTCTTCGTAATCGCAGCTCAGTGGAAAAAAGTCAATATCAGGTCTAGGCTCCTTAGAAGCCGTAGCAGTTACACTCACCACTGACTCACCGTATTTCACCCAGCACTGACCGTTAGCCTGTCTTGCCACCTTTCCGATTTCCAGCTCCATAAGCCTGCCGCCCACTGCTGTTTTAAATGATCGATAATCCTCAATTCTTGCCATATTATAAACAACTCCTTCCTGTTTATCCTCTTCCTTATAATGGCTTTATTTAATATAAATAAGGACGAGACAAGGTCTCGCCCAAATCTTATCAATTTTAATATTACTTTCTCAGACCTAGTCTTGCAATCAGGTCTCTGTATCTCTCAACGTCAACGCCCCTCAGGTAGTTAAGAAGGTTCCTTCTCTGTCCTACCATCTTTAGAAGACCTCTCCTTGAGTGGTGATCCTTCTTGTGAACTTTAAGATGCTCATTAAGGTCATTGATTCTTGCAGTAAGAATAGCAACCTGAACCTCAGGAGAACCTGTATCTCCCTCCTTCAAAGCGTAATCTTTGATGATCTGTTCCTTCATTTCTTTAGTAATCATAATTTTCCTCCTAATTTCCCATATGCTTCCACCGAGTAAAGGTCGGAGTGTCCTAAAACTAAGTAAAAGTAATTTGGTTGATTTAATTAATTTATATGACGATTAATATTATCACAAAATATCAGCTTTTGCAAGGTTTTTCTAATGATAATGT
>JASBYX010000018.1 GCA_029983755.1 Anaerovoracaceae bacterium | reverse complement strand
GTGTAAACTTCCATGTTCCTACTACGTGTTCATTAGCTTTGTTTATTGTTGCTGTGTCTTTATCCCAAGCTTCGAATGTCCATGTTCCATCGTTTGCTGCATCTTTTACAGTTGTGAATTCCGTTGGTGATTTTACACTAGCTTTATCCTTCAATCCTGTCTTGTCTGCTGGAATTTGATCCATAACTCCCTTTGGTAGTTCACTTGGCGTTCCTTCATTTGCAGACGGTTTGAATTCGTAATCAACTTTGTAGGTGTTTTGTGTAAACTTCCATGTTCCTACTACGTGTTCATTAGCTTTGTTTATTGTTGCTGTGTCTTTATCCCAAGCTTCGAATGTCCATGTTCCATCGTTTGCTGCATCTTTTACAGTTGTGAATTCCGTTGGTGATTTTACACTAGCTTTATCCTTCAATCCTGTCTTGTCTGCTGGAATTTGATCCATAACTCCCTTTGGGAGTTTACTTGGTGTTCCTTCCTTTGCAGACGGTTTGAATTCATAGTCCACTTTGTAGGTATTCGCCTTGTTAACGATCTTCACGTTAACATCCAAGGAATCATCAGTTACGGACTTTTCCTTCCCCACAGTGAAAGTATTTCCTGATTTTTCGTTCACAAAATACATTGGTGTCCAAAGGGTCGCATCCGGATTTACTTC
Source organism: Anaerovoracaceae bacterium (assembly GCA_029983755.1). Taxonomy (GTDB): domain Bacteria; phylum Bacillota; class Clostridia; order Peptostreptococcales; family Anaerovoracaceae; genus S5-A14a. Next base: position 30,243 of record JASBYX010000018.1, on the reverse strand, counting down.
CTCAATTGTATACTGCCCTTCGTCACGCAGATCTGTCACTTTCACAGGAGTCCCTGCTGTTACATTATATGTTTTGTTGAAATTGTTTGGTCCTGTTATTTTAATAGGAAATACAGTGTTTACAGTCTTATCTGCCCCCTGAACTTCTTTATTTAAAGTAATGATAACGGGATCAACCTTTGGGGATTCAACATTAACCTTGCTCTTGCCCTTGTCAGGATTATTAGGATCCTGAGGCTTCTTAGGGTCTTTGTATTCAATGAATGTATCCCCATTCGTATTGTAACCACCTGCTTGAACAGGTAATTTAGCTAACTTGTCTGTGGCCGTAATCTCATAGGTGAGCTCTGCATACCTTGTCTTAGGTTTAGCACTCTCATCTACAACATTCCCGGGAACGCCTAAATTCCAAGAAAGTTGGCCGTTCTTTCCCTTAGTTTTGTCGAATACAGGTTGAACGTTGCTGCCATTAACCTTTATGTTTTGAGGTTCTGAGAAACCTTCCCCAAGATCATCCAAAATCAACGCATTATCTATACTTTTAGGAAGATACTCATCCAGAATTTTGTTCAACACTTTATCCAGTGAAGCTGCATCTGCTGTATGGAATTCTCTACCGGAAGCTATTTCCTCAAGGTCTTTGTTAGTATCAGCCTTAGTTTCAAGACCTATAACATACAAATCGTCAATATTACCGGATTCCTTGAGATATCTAGCTTCTGCGATAGCATGGTGACCCAAATCATAATACCATTGATACTTAGTAGCAAGGGATTTATCCGGGTCTGCAATAGCGAGCTTTGTATCAACTGTCCAACCTATAACTTTTCTCTTGTTTGCTATAGCTGATGTTGTATAACTATTGTCATAGATAAATGCACTTTGTGGAATGTCGGAAGTTGATACATAAGCATCCCCTTTTAGGTAAAGGGATGTAACCAAAACCTTGCTTCCTCGACTTCTGAATATAATAATTGTTCGTTTCGGGTACAGGTAAATTTGTCTTTATCCCTGTCTGCCACTTCCAGAATTTAGATGGATCCACCTTGGACAAATCCACACCATATCCTAGTGTAGGTCGTCCGTCAGTTATGAGGATCATAGCCCTTTCGCGTTCATTTTTGGTATCTTCCTTTTTAGCCTCAGCAAATAGTGGGCCTGCCTCATGGATTGCACGCTGAGTGAATGTACCCCCACCTGCCTTCAGACCACTTATTTCCGACAGAATCTTCTCTTTATCTGTTATAAATCCACCGGTATGATCGGTAAATTCCTGCCACTTATTACTATAATTCTGATAATCATATGCAGAGTAAGTGTGAAGCGCAACTCTGTGGGGAGCACCTTCATATAAAAGCCTCTTTGTTATATCTGAAGCCGCAGCCCTAGCATTAATCATCTTAGGGCCTTCCTTTTGATTCTGCTTCTTCCCTTCGTCCATACTGCCTGACCTGTCCATAGTCAGAAGTAAGTCAACAGGCTTAGGATAATCCTTGGATTCCACCCTAACAGTAATCTTCCAAGTGTTAACCTTCCCCGGAACAGGTTCTGCGGTCTTCTTCAACCTGACCTCTCCGCCCTTCAGTTCTGTCGTCTCATTGGCCAGAACATTTGGATGAGCCTTCATAGGCTTAGTTGGCCCCGTCTGCTTATCATTTTGCGCGTAGGCAATATGCCCCATCGGCATGGTCATAGTTAAAACCATGCTGACACTCATAAGCAAACTCAGAGCGCCCTTGATGAATTTCTTCATGTGCACACTGTGCGAACTCATAGCTATCTCCTTTCATATCGCAGTAAAATAAGTCTTCACTCGCACAATATTATATATACATTTCAATTATACCCTTGAAAGTCTATATTTATAAGTGGTTTTGCGAAATTGCATTATATTATTTTGTTTTTACCCTATTATTTGTTCCAAATGTTGGTAAATTACCTTTAATTTTTATGGGTATGTCAGCATATTGTGTAACCGCCATTTTTAAACCACAAAATATCTTTCCTTCACGACAATTCTCCTTGAATCAAAGCTGCGGTGATGTTATACTTTAGCTAGTAGAGTAAATATTGTGCGTAAAGTGTTATGGGATGGGATGTTGCCCATAAACGAAAACCCCTTGAGCCTCGGAAATCATCAAAACCTGCTGAGACAAGGGGGTTGCGATACAATATTGCGTCCACTACTACACCACATAACTATAGAGAACTATATTATCTCTAATCAGGGTGTAGTTTGTGAATACACACTTGAAAGGAGATTTTTTTATGCGCAAAACTACTACCAAACAATTAGTCACCATTGCTGTTTTCATCGCAATCGAGGTGATACTAACAAGATTTTTATCAATACAAACTCCAATCGTGAGACTGGGTTTTGGGTTTCTTCCTGTTGCAATGCTTGCAATCCTATACGGACCGGTTTGGGCAGGCGTTGCCTATGCAATTGGAGACATTCTTGGAATGATGCTTTGGCCTAGTGGAAGTTTCTTCTTCGGATTTACTCTCTCCGCCCTTCTCACAGGCATAGTATACGGGATTTTCTTTAGGAACAGAGATGTCAGTCTCCCTAAAGTTCTCATTGCCTGTGCTGTAGTTGCTTTCTTCATTAATTTCGGCCTTGATACCGTATGGCTATCCATACTTCAGGGGAAGGCATACATGGCTATTTTACCGGCAAGAATCGTAAAGTGCATCATAACTTACGCCCTCCAGGTTGTCCTGATACCAATTGTTTATCACGGGCTGGTTAGAAACATCCCTGCCCTGAGAGCACAAAACTAATACCAAAAATGCAAAAACGCTATGCCAATTGAAAATCAATTGATATAGCGTTTTTTATTTCCTCATCATTTAATCAAAAGGTATAGACCTCTTGATTAAATCCCCATTATTGACTGACCCCGTGGCCCACGAAGTTGTTGTAAATGGACTCCACTGAGGCTTTGTACTTATCCTCCGGCACACCCACCAACATATTATACCTCCTAGGACCGTGGTCAATGAGCTTAACATTTATTCTTTTCAATGAAAGTGAATTGAGAACCCTTACAGCAACATCTGGAGTCGTACCAAGATTCCTTCCGATGACAGCGATAATTGCAAGGTCTGCATCAACTGAAACTTTAAAATCTGAAAGATAGGTGCCCAAGGTGCTATTGACAAAACTCCTGACGTCCGGCACCCCTGCAAGCTCACTCTTATCGACTATTATTGTCAGGGAATCTATTTCTGCCAAGGTGTGTTCAACCTTTATTCCCTGTCTTGAAAATCTGTGAATAACTTCACCCCTCAGGTGAGGATCTTCATTCAAGTTTTCTATGAGGATGCTCATTAGATTTGTTTTTCCGGTAATTCCGGAAATCAAGTCCCCACTGCGATAGTAGTCGGCATTTTCAACTATTAAAGTTCCCGGATCCTCAGGCTTTCCTGTATTCTTTATATTGACCGGTATTCCAAATTGTCTGACAGGTTTGATTGCATCCTGGTGCATTACTTTAGCACCCATGTAAGAAAGCTCTCTTAGCTCCTTATATGTCACAACCGGTACTGTAATAGCATCTTCCACGATACCGGGATCCGCCATAAGAAGACCGGAAACATCCGTCCAATTCTCATAGAGATCAGACTTGGATGACGCCGCCACAAGAGATCCTGTCACATCGGAGCCACCCCTTGAGAATACACGTATTTTGTTGCTGTAATCACCTCCGAAGAATCCCGGAATTACGGCATTTTCGTGGCGTGAAAGCTCCTCTGAAAGTAAGTTCTGGGTTTCTTCTCCCATAAGTTTTCCATCTCCGTCAAATCTTATGAAATTTTCAGGAGATAAGAAGTCATAACCTAGGTATTCAGCCATTATCTTTCCTGCCAAGTATTCACCTCTGCTGAGAATGTACTCCTTATCGAGGGAGACCCAGCCGTTCTGAGAAATTACACTTCGCAGGTTCGAAAAATCCTCTTTCAACAGATTAGTAATTCCCAGATCTCTAATTATGGAATTGAATCTGTGCTCGATTTCACCAAACAGCTCAAGCCTTTCTTCCTTAGTTGCAGAACTGTCTGTAATTCCAAGGAGAAGATCCGTTATTTTGTTGTCTCCACGGAACCTTTTTCCCGGGGCCGAAACAACCACAAACTTCCTTCTGGAATCGCTTTTCACTATATCAAAAACTCGCTTAAATCCTTTGGCGCTCCCCAAGGAAGATCCGCCGAATTTGCAGGTTATCGTATCTCCCAAAGACTGAAACCTGCTGAGCCCATCGTCTGTGGTTATCTCATCAATTACGTAAGGCGTTGATTGGTACACAAAATAGTTGAGCCAGTTGCTGTACAGTAGGTTGGCGCTGGATCTCCATGTTACAAGGGGTGATTTGGTGTCATCGTTTCCCGGGAAGTAGTTTTCCGGAACCTTAGGAGATAGCCCTTCCTTCACATCCCTTTGGTATTCTTTGAGTAAGGTGTCCCAGTCATATTCGGAATGTCCCATTATGAAGAACTGCCTGTCGTTTCTAGCCTTAATTGCATAGAGGCCTGCTTCCTCTGAGGAAGATAGAATTTCAAGCATAGGCTCTGCCTCCACCTCTTCTCTTTTAACCTCTGTGTTTCTGGAGTGGGGTGCCATGAAGACATCATCAAACCCCCTGAAAAGCATGTTGTTTTTCTTCTCCACCACATGGGGAAATACCCCCGAGAGTTTTTCCCTCAGGGGGTATTTCTTGATTCCATAATGGTAATAAAGTCCCGCTTGAGCACCCCAACAAATGTGGAATGTGCTGTGCACATGGCTCTTTGACCACTCCATGATCTCGCATAACTCGTCCCAGTATTCAACTTCAGTGAATTCCAGGTGCTCTATGGGAGCTCCGGTAATTATCATTCCGTCGTAGAAGTTGGATCTGACCTGAGAAAAGGTCTTGTAGAAGGCAATCATATGCTCCTCTGAAATATTTTTCGCCTTGTGGCTTACCGTTTGCAAAAGCTCAAGCTCCACTTGCAAGGGCGTGTTCCCTAGAAGTCTGGTGAGCTGAGTCTCCGTGTCGATTTTAGTCGGCATCAGGTTTAAAATCAAAATCCTAAGCGGCCTAATATCCTGGGTCATTGCTCTGGTATCAGTCATGACGAAAATATTCTCTTTAGTCAGAGTTTCCACCGCAGGGAGATTATTAGGAACTTTAATTGGCATTGCTGCTCCCTCCCCTAGCAGCCAGCCGGCTCAGCATGGCCTATAGCATCCAAGGCCTGTTCCAAGTCTTGGATTATATCATCTACATCTTCAAGCCCAACTGAAACTCTCACCATTCCAGGCTCAATTCCTGCTGCTACAAGTTGCTCATCAGTTAGCTGTCTGTGGGTCTCTCCGGCAGGGTGCAAAACGCAGGTTCTGATATCTGCAACATGCACTTCGTTTGATGCCAGTTTCAAGCTGTCCATGAATTTGATGGCGCTATCTCTTCCACCTTTGATTACTATAGATATGACTCCACTTGATCCCTTGAGATACTTTTCAGCAAGCCCGTGGTATTTGTCATCTTCCAAAGCAGGATAGCTGATGGATTCTATCTCTTCCCTTTCCTTTAGGAATTCAGCAACTTTTGTAGCGTTTTCACAGTACTGCCTCATTCTGAGACCTAAAGTTTCAAGTCCCAGGTTTAGAAGAAATGCTGAATGTGCAGCGGGATAGCATCCGAAGTCCCTCATGAGCTGCATCCTTGCCTTTAGGATGTATGCCAGTTTTCCATATGTCCCCACATAGGTTATTCCGTGATAGGATTCGTCAGGTTCTGTGAAATCCGGGAATTTCCCTGAAGCTGCCCAATCGAACTTTCCGCTGTCCACAATCACTCCGCCACCCTGAACTGCGTGGCCATCCATGTATTTTGTCGTTGAATGGGTTACTATGTCCGCACCGAATTCAATAGGTTTACAAAGTATCGGCGTTGCAAAGGTATTATCTACGATAAGGGGTATTCCATTGTCGTGGGCAACTTTTGCGAATTTCTCAATATCCAAAACAGATATGGCCGGGTTTGCTATCGTCTCTCCGAAGACTGCCTTGGTTTTTGAATCTATAGCCTTGGCAATCTCTTCCTCCGTTGCATCCACATCCACATAGTGGCACTCAATCCCCAGCTTCTTTAGGGTGAATGAAAAGAGATTGATAGTTCCCCCATATATTTGACTTGAGGCGACAACATTGTCCCCTGCACTGCATAAATTCAGTATAGCAAGAAGGTTAGCTGCCTGCCCTGAGGAGGTGCACATTGCGGCGACACCTCCTTCCAGTGCCGCAATCTTTTCTTCAACTGCCATTACAGTTGGATTTGCAAATCGGCTGTAGATTAGCGCTTTGGTTGGATCGTCGAATACCGCTGCTACATCATCCGTTGAGTCAAATACATAAGTTGTGCTCTGTACGATCGGCATCACTCTCGGCTCCGAATTCTTAGGTGTGTAGCCTGCATGTAAACACTTGGTATCGTCTCTCATTGTGTTCTCCTTTCTCAAATTTTAATATTTTGTTTTTTGTTGTTACGCATAAAATTGTAACAGAATATTAGTTGTTATGCAACAATTATTAAAAGTTTTTTCGGCAGATTTTTGTCAGTTTTCCTAAATGGAAGTTTTTGTGATAAAATGTTTTTAGTAAAGTGATAAATAGTTACAGATAAAGAGATTTTGATTGGAGTGCACATGAAGAACATACTTTCCATCGCCGGTTCCGACTGCTCAGGTGGAGCAGGTATTCAGGCAGATCTTAAAACTTTTTCCGCTCATGGTCTTTTCGGCATGACGGTGATAACATCCGTTGTAGCAGAGAACACTCAAACCGTAATAAGTTATCAGAATATTGATACGAAAATAGTCCGGGAACAAATAGATGCTGTATTCACTGATATAGTTCCTGATGCCACAAAGATTGGAATGCTTCCTTCTCCACAGATTATGGAAGCTGTTGCAGAGAAAATTTCCCAGTACAAACCTGCAAACATCGTACTAGATCCTGTGATGTATGCCAAAAACGGTTCTCCTCTAATGGACCCCGGCTCCATAGATACGCTGATTTCAAAGGTGCTGCCATTGGCACATTTGATAACCCCCAACATTCCTGAAGCTGAGAAGATTGCGTCTATCCCAATCCACACCAAGGAAGATATGGAAAAAGCTGCAGAAGTTATATTCCGTGAATGCGGCACAGCTGTTTTGTTGAAGGGTGGTCACTACGTAGGAGATGCTGCTGACCTTCTGTATGACGGGAATAAGGTTCTCTGGTTTCAGACGGAGAGGATTAATACCAAGAACACCCATGGAACTGGGTGTACCCTTTCTTCGGCCATAGCTTCCAACCTGGCACTTGGATATGATCTTCCTGAGGCTGTGAAAAGATCTAAGGATTACATAACTATGGCTATTAGGCATTCCCTTGAGAAGGGGAAGGGCAATGGACCTACCAACCATTTTTATCAGCTGTACAAAGATGCAGGAGTCTCAAATCAATAACACGCATCCTTTAATTAATAGCTTGCACCTCAAATTTATAGTTTGGGCCAAAAATCAACAGCTTGAATGTCTAATTAATAATATACATTTCAAATTAACAAAGGAGAAAATCATTATGAATTCAACCATCAAATGTCTGCGTGAAACCAGTCCGCTGGTTCACCACCTTACAAACTATGTTACCGTAAACGATTGCGCAAATGTAACACTGGCTATTGGTGCATCCCCTGTCATGGGACACTTCTCAGATGACTCCCAGGGCCTTACTTCCATCGCAAGCTCCCTGGTTATCAATATGGGGACACCTGATGAGGAATTTGTTGAAGGTATGAAGGCTAGCTGCAAAGTCGCTAATGAGAGAAATATTCCTATTGTATTTGATCCCGTGGGTGTTGGAGCAACAAAATACAGAAATCAGGTAGCAGAGGAATTCCTTCAAGGGTTTAAGGCGGCAGTCATAAAGGGTAATATTTCTGAAATTATGAATCTTGCCGGTCTTGATGTGAGGACAAAGGGTGTTGATGCCGTTGCAACTGACATGAAAAGAGAAGATGTAGTTAAGATGGCAAAGGAAATTGCCAATAAGCTTGAAACGGTAGTAGCTATAACCGGTGCTGCAGACATCATCACCGATGGGGACATTGCAGTGGCCATCAGTAACGGAGTTAAGGAAATGGGTATGATCACAGGTTGCGGATGCATGACTGCTTCCCTTGTGGCTTCATTTGCCGGAGCGCTTCCTCTTGAAACGTTAGAAGACTATATGCCTTCAAACCTTAAATTCATAATGGAATCTTCCAAAAGCAATGAGTTAAAAAGAAATCTTTTGGCAGGAGTCATGGGCGTATCAGTCATGGGCATTTCCGGTGAAACTGCCTACGAAGAAGCCGGTAAACTTGGGACCGGATCTCTCAGGGTTTCCCTTATAGATGATGTCAGCAAAATCAATGATGCTAAATGGGTAGAACAAGTAAAAATTGAAAGGGTTTAGATAAAATGTTAAAGAATTCAAAAGCATCCATTGACTACACCCTCTATGTCATAACAGACAGAGACTTGATGAGCTCCCCTACCATTGAAGACTCAGTTAGAGAGGCAATCTCAGGAGGAGCAACGATAATCCAGCTCAGGGAAAAGGACGCCACTTCCGGAGAGTTTTACGATTTGGCTCTCAGAGTAAAAGCTATTACAGAAAAAGCCGCAATTCCTTTGATAATAAATGACAGACTTGATATTGCAATCGCAGTAGATGCTGAAGGAGTTCATATCGGTCAGTCGGATCTGCCATGTGCTGTAGCAAGGAGAATTTTGGGGCCTGAAAAAATTATAGGTGTTTCGGCCACACATCCTGAACAAGCTATTAAAGCAGAAAAGGACGGAGCAGACTATCTTGGTGTTGGGGCAATGTATCCAACCTCAACCAAGACAGATGCGGACATTACCACCAGAGATGAACTGAAGGAAATAACAGAATCCGTTGATATTCCGGTTGTCGTTATCGGTGGCGTCAACGAAGAATCCATTCCTACATTTAAAGGTTCCGGAATTCAAGGCTTTTCCATAGTATCAGCCGTTGTAGCAGCAAAAGATGTAAAGCTGGCAGCAGAAACTTTGAAAAAGCTGGCAAAGGATACTTTAGCCTAAAACTTCATACATACCTTGGGCATCCTCTTTACGGGTGCCCTCTTTTAGTTCCAGCACCTTAACGGAAATGGAATTATTCCCAAATTCAATATGAACTATATCTCCCACTTCCACCTCGCTCCCGGCCTTTGCGATCTTGTCATTAATACTCACCCTACCCTGGTCGCATGCGTCCTTAGCAACTGTTCTTCTTTTAATCAATCTTGAATTTTTTAAAAATTTATCTATTCTCAAAGGTTAACTCCTAACAAATCATTAAAGCTTCAAAAATCATTAAACTTTCATAAAAAATCTGATAAAAATGAATGAACTATATTGAATTAGGATTCACCTGAATGAAATACTAAAACAAAAGGGCGACCGAAGCCACCCTAAATCATTCATATTCAATCCAAATTTAAATCAAATATTGCACTCACTATTTAGCGTTAACTGCATCCTTAAGAGCCTTACCAGCCTTGAATACAGGTGCCTTAGAAGCAGCGATCTTAATAACTTCGTCAGGCTTCCTAGGATTTCTTCCCTGTCTAGCTTTTCTTTCTCTAGTTTCAAAAGTTCCGAATCCGATAAGTCTAACATCGTCACCCTTTACAAGAGCATCCTGAACTGTAGATAGCAGTGCGTTTACAGCTGCCTCTGCGTCCTTCTTCTTTAGGTTTGTCTTCTCTGCTACTGCAGCAACCAATTCTGTCTTATTCATAATTTCCTCCTTAAAAACAATTAATGGCTGAGTTCTTTCTTGGCTCTTTGCCAAAGCAGATCCAGTTCTACAACATTCATATCATCCATAGATTCTCCCTCATTGGCTGCAATCTCTTCCATCTTCTTAAATCTGGTTACAAACTTATCAGACGAAGCCTTTAAAGCCAATTCCGGATTAATCTTCAGGAATCTGGATACGTTGACGACTGAAAAAAGTAAGTCTCCGAGTTCCTCTTCCATATGCTCCAAAGAACCCTCAGAAATCGCTTCCTTCAGTTCTTCGAATTCTTCCGTAACCTTGTCCAACGCCCCTTCCTTGTCATCCCAGTCAAAGCCAAGCTTAGCTGCCTTCTTCTGAATCTTATAACTTCTCATAAGTGAAGGTAATGCGCTTGGAACATCGATTAGGCTTTGAGATACGGTGGTCTCAGAATGTTCCTTACTTTTAATATTTTCCCATTTTTCAAGGACTTTGTCAACTGTTTTTGCCTTTTTAGCTGTATTTTCAGCGGAAAAAACATGGGGATGACGTCTAATCATCTTTTCACATTCCTCATTTAGCACATCCACAAGGTCAAAATCCCCATTTTCCTCTGCAAGACTGCTGTTAAACACCACGTGAAGGGTCACATCTCCAAGCTCTTCCCGAAGGTTTTCCATATCCCCTCTATCAATAGCATCCACAGCCTCATAAATCTCCTCGATCATTGCACCCCTAAGGCTCTCATGGGTCTGCTGAATATCCCAAGGACACTTCTTCCTGAGAACAGAAACTATTTCGTAAAGCCTCCTCAAAGCCTCCTCGAGATTTTCACCACTCTTAGAAAAATGCTCATATTCCTTAAGCATCTCGTATTTCATAGACTTCATTTTCTCATCATTCATTTGAATCTCCTCATTAAATTAGAAAGCCGTCTGAGCTGTGGAACAGATTCGATTTCCTCCGCAGTAATTCCCTTAATGGCAAGTATTACAACAAAATATATTGCTGCTCCAAGGATTATGGCTAGCATGGTGGATATCTTCGTTCCAAGGATTGGATTTACAAGTCTCCACGACAGATATGCTCCAATTGCCATGAGAATTGAAGCTGCCATTGGTTTAAGGAATGTGGCAACAGGGTCTATTTTCACCTTTGTGGTTTTTCTTATGTCCTTAAAATTCAAAGTAAAGGCAATTACGTAAGCTGTCATAGTCCCTATAGCAGCACCGTTAATTCCTATTGCAGGTATTGCTACCAATACATATGTTAGGACAATCTTTGCCACAGCTCCTATGGCAAGATTCTTAACAGGTTTTGTCTGCTTGTCAATGGCCTGAAGTATCCCTGCTGTGGTCTGTGATAGAGCAAGGAACACAACCCCTGCTCCCATGAGCATCATGGTTGGGATAGCATCGACAACAGCATCCTGCTGGTTGAAATACAGGGTTTTCAGTATTGGCTCAGCAAGGGCAAATATACCAAAAGCACATGGAAAAGCCATTATCATCGTAGTGCGAATCCCCAGCTTAATGTGAGACCTGGTGTCCGCAAAGTGTTTTGTTTGAAACTTACCTGATATGGCAGGAACTAGGCTCTCCGCTACAGCAGCGGTGAAAATCTGCGGGAGGCCTATTATGGGAACCACAAAGCCTGTGAGCAGACCGTAAAGCCCCTTGGCCCTCTCCGGATTGACTCCACTATCCGTCAGCCTGTTGATAATCAAAGTGGCATCGATCAGGTTCATGATAGGCATTATCTCAGCCCCGATAACTATTGGAACAGCAATCCAGATAATCTTTTTCAAAATTGCCTTGTTTGAATCCACATAGGGGTCGTGGGCGAGAATCTTTCGCTTAAATCCAGGTTGGTTCAGCATCAATATGAGGAGAATCAAAACCAGAGCCATAAAGGATCCTGCGGTGGCTCCAAAGGCTGCTCCGGCTGCAGCATAATGAAGTCCTTGACTTACAAGGGCAAAGGCGAGAGCAATTCCCACTATAGCCCTTACAGTTTGCTCCATCACCTCGGACAGCGCCGTGGGATTCATGTTTTGTCTACCTTGGAAGAAACCCCTTGTGGCAGCTAGAATTGAAACAATGAAAATAGCCGGAGCGATTGCTTTAAGAGCATAGGATGCGTCAGGATTTCCCATTTTGGTTGCTATAATGTTGCTCCCAAAGAAGCATATTAGAAATCCTAGGCCACCTATGGTTGCCATTATCCCTGCAGATATGTGATAAACCTTGTGGGCATTTCTGTACTGACCTAGGGCGATTTTTTCTGCAACTAGCCTTGATATGGCAACAGGCATTCCTGAGGTGGCAAGTACGAGTAGGGTTCCGTAAATTGCATAGGCATATGAGTAATATGCCATTCCTGTATCTCCGATTAGGTTTGCCACCGGGATCCTGAAAACCGCTCCGATGACTTTAACTATTACCCCTGCTGTGCCTAGAATTGCGGCACCCTTGATAATTTTCTTCCCGGATCCGGTGCCGGCGGTTCGGTGAGTTTCGTGGCCCATGCCTAGAGTTTTCCCCTCCTCCGTTCGCGCCCCGGCGCTGCTTTCCGGCTGAACTCCGTCTTTGCTCTTTTGCCGCGCTGCAGCGGAACTCTCCGGCTGAACTCCGTCTTTGCTCTTTTGCCGCGCCGCAGCGGTGATATCTCCATTAGCCCCAGCGATGCTATACTCTATAGTCTTTCTTTTGTCGTCCCTCATACCAGTTTCAAAATCCTCTCAGTTTCTCTATTGGCATTGCTAATAACTTTCTCAATATCAAACTTCGTAAACTCTCCATCCCTATACAAAATTTCTCCGTCGCACACGGTCATCTTTACAATGGACGGATCCCCTGAATATACAAGGTTATTTGCAATTTCGTGAACAGGATTCATGGCGATATCATTTAAATTCACAGCGATGAAGTCAGCTCTAAAGCCTTCCTTAATCACACCGCAGTCATCCCTTCCCTGGGTCAATGCTCCATTTCTCGTAGCTGCAGCCAGGATCTCCTTCGGAGCAAGGACCGTTGGATCCATTGTGGAGACCTTGGCCAAAAGTCCCATAAGCTTCATAGCTTCAAAGAAATTCAGACTGTTGTTTGAAGCAACGCTGTCCGTACCTATTGCAACACTAACCCCCCTGTCCATCATCCTGCTGATTGGAGCGATTCCACTGGCAAGCTTTAGGTTGCTCTGGGGGTTGTGGGAAACTATAACATTCTTTTCTTTCAATATGTCTATGTCCGAGTCCGTAACCCAAACGCAGTGGGCCGCTGTTGTTGGAACATCAAGAAGTCCACATTGAGCAAAATACTCACATGGCGTCTTTTTTCTCTTCGCTTTGCAGTTTTCGTGTTCTTCACGGGTTTCAGACAAATGAATGTGCATCCTCATATTATTGGCTTTAGCATGTTCAGCAAGACCTCTAACAGTTTGCTCATCACTTGTATACTCTCCGTGAATGCTCGCTTCTATTATTATTTTTCCATCGTCATATCCATTGAAATCCCTGTAAGCAGACTCCATCTCCTTAAAGGATTCCATTTCCTTATAGGAAGTTCCGTCAAAGTTTACAAGGGCTCTTGATATATTACCCTTAACCCCTGCATCCAAATAGGCTCTTACCATATCAGATGTGAAGTAATACATATCAGTCGATGAAACTATCCCGTTTCTGATGGATTCAGCCATGGAAAGCATGGTTCCCCAGTAGATGCTTTCCGAGTTTAAATGAGCCTCGAATGGCCAGATTTTGTCCGTTAGCCACTCATTTAAACTCATATTCTCCCCATAGCCTCTCATGAGGCTCATGGGAGAATGTGCATGGCTGTTATAAAAGGCGGGCATTATTATTAGGCCGGTGCAGTCTATCTGCTCCTTTTCATTTTTCACTTCTGCAGCCTTAATTTGAGGCGCCCTCTGATAGTTCACAGGATTTCCCATAGGTCCTGTCAATGAGCATCCCGATTTTTTCAAATCATCTGTAAACTCAGCAAACCGCCCGTTTTCTATAGTCAGGTATTTTGTTGTGGCTAAATTAAAGTTCTCATCTAGATAGGTTACATTCTTAAGTAGCATTTCATCCTCCTATGTCAATGACGATCAAGCTTTATCCGTGTGCTCCGGGTGATTTCCGTTGTCCTGATTATCATGTTTGTTCTAGTGCTCCGGACTCGCCTGCTCCTGGCTCGGTCTGAGAAATTTCATCAGCTCAAGGAGCTTTCCGGTCTTTTCCCTCTTTGAAACTTTGAGCCTTAATCGTGGTTCCACACCAGCATTGATTATGAGGTCATATCCGAAGTGTGCTCCGGCAGCAGCTAAATTCTCAGCCTTGAGCATGTTTTGGCTTTCCATCACCACCACGATGGTGATCTTCTCCTCATAAATTCTCTTAACCCCGATTTCCTCCGCAATTGACCTTATGTAGCTAAGGCGCATGAGGTTTTCCGTCTCCCAAGGCACATCCCCAAACCTGTCTATGAATTCATCTGTCAGATCGGACATATCAGCATCACTTGAGACCTGGGCACACTTTTTATACATCTCCATCTTGAGTTCTTCTTCCCCGATGTACCATGCAGGTATTATAGCTGAAACCACTAGATCTATCTGCAGATCCTCCGGCTTTTCTTTGACGATTTCCCCCTTCATGGCTCTGACTGCATCATCCACCATTTTGCAGTACAGCTCATAGCCGATGTTCATCATGTGGCCACTCTGTTCCGCTCCGAGGATATTGCCTGCGCCCCTTATTTCAAGGTCTCTCATAGCAATTTTAAATCCTGAACCAAATTCTGTAAAGTCCTTGATTGCCTTTAGACGCTTTGAGGCGGCTTCGTTTAAAGATTTTCCCCTGCGGTACATGAGGTAGGCATATGCCATCCTTGTGGATCTACCCACTCGTCCTCTCAGCTGATATAGCTGTGAAAGGCCCAATTGATCTGCATTTAGGATAATCAGGGAGTTGGCATTAGGAATGTCGATGCCTGTTTCTATAATAGTTGTGCAAACCATAACATCAGATTCGTCCCTTATGAAATTCATCATAACATCCTCAAGAGCATGCTCCCTCATCTGCCCATGGCCTACAACCACCTTTGCCTCCGGTACCAACTTCCTTATTCTCTCTGCAAGGGAAAGTATTCCCCTAACCCTGTTATATACTACGAAAACCTGTCCTCCCCTGGCAAGCTCCCTGTGTATAATATCTTTGATCAAAAAATCGTCTTCTTCCACCACATAGGTTTGTACCGGCAGCCTGTCCTGGGGTGGCTGGGAAATAAGGCTCATTGCTTTGATCCCCGAGAGGCTCATATTAAGTGTCCTAGGTATTGGGGTTGCTGAAAGGGTCAAAACATCCACGTTTGTTTTAAGTTCTTTGATTCTTTCTTTGTGTGCAACTCCAAATCTCTGCTCCTCGTCGATTACCAGAAGCCCTAGGTCTTTAAATCTCACATCTTTGGATAGAAGTCTGTGGGTTCCAATCAAAAGGTCAATCTGCCCTGCCTCCATCTCTTCAAGTATCTTTGCCTGCTTTGCCTTGCTCTGAAATCTTGATATTACCTCCACCCTCATAGGAAAATGTTCGAATCGCTCTTTGAGGGTGTAGTAGTGCTGAGTCGCCAAAATAGTTGTAGGTACTAGGACTACGGCCTGTTTGCCTTCTGCCAGGCATTTAAAGATTCCCCTGGCAGCCACTTCGGTCTTACCAAATCCCACGTCTCCACAAAGGAGTCTGTCCATGGCGTGCTCCTGCTCCATGTCTTCCTTGATTTCTTCTGTAGCAATGAGTTGATCTTCAGTTTCAGCGTATGGGAAGGAGTCCTCAAATTCCTTCTGCCAAGGCGTGTCAGGCCCGAATGCGTGCCCTGCCCGGGCCTGACGCTTAGCATAAAGCTCAAGCAGCTGGCCCGTCATCTCCGCAATGGCCATCTTCGCCTTGGCCTTGGTAGCCTTCCAGTCCCCACCTGACAAGCGGTTGATTTTTGGCGCAATGCCGTCGGCTCCCACATACTTTTGCAAAAATCCCATCTGATCCACAGGGACATATAGTTTGTCGTTGCCTGCATATTGAATTAGAAGGTAATCCTTTCGTTCTCCATCGACGACAATCTGCTCCATTCCTTTGAACAGTCCGATTCCGTGGTTCTCGTGAACGATGTAATCCCCTACCTTGAGGTCTGAAAAGAAAACAGCTTTTTCTTTACTCGATGCCTTCCTTTTTTTAACCGTCTTCACCTTGCCGAAGATGTCAAGTTCAGAAATGAAAGCTATTTTGTTCTCGTAAAAATCCGAGCCTCGGGATATATCCCCATTTGCAAAATTAACCTGACTTAAATCAATTTTCTCGTGCTCAAGATATTCCCTTATGGATTCCAGCTTTTTGTCGTCCCCGATGACTATGGTAACATAGTATCCGGTGTTTAACAGATCCTTAACCCCTTTTGAGAAAAGATCCATTCTTCCTTGGTACCCTTCTGCAGGTCTGACTTTAAGGTCCACAAGCTTGGTGAGCTTTGGAACATCTTTTAGGGTCTTAGGGAATGGCATTATGAGGCCAAGGTTCCCACCTTCCATAGTATATATTTTCTTGAAGTCATCAAGGCCTACAAGCAGATCGGATTCGCTCATTACAGCTCGCCCTGTCTCATAGTATGAGGTGAATTCCCTTCTGTTTTCCTCTTCCTGGGCTTTGATATACTCTTCCACCTTGTCAGGTTCTTCTATGAAGATAGTTCCCCCCTTAGGCACAGATTTTAAATAGGCCACAGATTTTGTATCGGCCTCTGATTCTGCACCGGACACATCTTCATATGCAGCAGATTTTCCACCGACCACAGATTTTGCATCGGTCTCTGAAGATGCCTTTGGATTTACTTTCGGAATCAAGTATTCCCAAAGAAAAGAAGTATCCTCATAAAAATACTGGATGTAGTTTTCCATAAGGCTCATGCTCATAACGGTCTTCAGCCTGTCGGAAATCTCATCTTTTTGCCTCGTTAGGTTGTCAATGGCTTCACCATTCTCTTCAGGATATTTTGATAGTTCCTGAATCCTGTCCACATAATCTTTCTCAATTCTTGTGGCTACTTCCCTGAACATGGATTCGTCTTGATATATGTCCCTTGCAGGAAATATGGTGATTTCTTTCAGGTTTTCAAGGGATCTTTGATCCTCTATATCAAATGTCCTTATGGAGTCAACCTCATCGCCGAAGAATTCCAATCTGATAGGATTCTCCCATGAGGGGGAATACAAGTCCAAAATCCCTCCACGGCTGCTGAATTCTCCTATGTCCTCAACCATGGACATGGGCTCGTATCCCATTTTAACAAGACTTTCTTTCAGATTCTCGTAAGAAATTGTATCTCCAAGACCTATCTTGATTTTGCTTCCTGTGTATGTTCCAACGGGAGGGAGCTTCCTCATAAGAGCAGGTGTTGCAGCAACAACGATTACGTTTTCGCCTGCCTCAAGACTCTTTAGGATTTCTATTCGCTTAAGTGTGTTTGATCTGCTCTTTGCCTGATAGGCCATGAAGAGGTTTTCTCTTTGTGGCATGACAAATACAGGCTCATCGCAGAAGAATGAAAGGTCTTTGGACAATTCTTTTGCCCGGTTTTGGCTGGTAACTATAACCAGCGTTGGACCTTTCAGCTTGTCTTCCCTTCTAGCCTGTACTATAACCGGTGCCACTGAGCTTTCAGAAGCACCTATGTATGCTATAGTTTTATTCATCATCTACCTTTGTATTCTTCTTGGTATTGTACCTGTTCATAGCAATATCCAAAGACTCGGATATCATACACTCTATGGCAGAAACCGCATTATCCACCGTGGTCTCAAGAACCTTTACCTCTTCCTTTTTGAATCCTCCGATGACATAGTCTATGATATCTTCCTTTCCATTGCCGCCGATACCTAGCCTAATTCGTGGGAACTTATCGCTCTTAAGCTGATAGACAACTGACTTCATGCCGTTATGTGTTCCTGCACTTCCGGATTTTCTTATCCTCAGGTGTCCAAGGGGTAAGTCTAAATCGTCGTAAATTACTATTATATTTTCCGGATCTACTTTGTAGTAGTTTGCCACCTCTCTTGCTGACTCCCCGGAGAGGTTCATATACGTTTGAGGTTTCACCAATAAAACTTTTTGGCCGGCAATTCTACCATCGCCGACCAAAGCCTTAAACTTAATCTTATCAACTTGTATATTATGTTTTTCAGCTAGACGATCTACAGTAATAAAACCCAAATTGTGTCTGGTATTCTCGTACTTTCTCCCCGGATTCCCAAGGCCGATAATAATATACATATATACTTTTGCTTTCCTTTAACTACTTTCTTTCTAAACTTTCTTTGCTACTGCATCAACGCTACCGCATCAACAAGTAGCTCCATATTTGCTCCGATTTAGGGGCTCTAATTTACCGGTTAATTATGAACCGGGCTCCCCATCTCAGGCGTATTATACAAATAGTTTGCTCACAGAACCATTTGTGAATATTCTGGTCATGGCCTCTGCAAACAGCGGTGCCACAGACAGAGTCTTAAACTTATCTATCATCTGATCATCTGCAATTGGAATAGTATCAAGGAGAACTACCTCTTTGATAACTGACTCTTCCAGCCTTTCAACTGCAGGACCTGATAAAACCGCATGTGTTGCACAAGCAAACACATCCTTAGCCCCCAAATTCTTGATTGCTGCGGCTGCATTGCATATGGTTCCGGCAGTATCTATCATATCGTCAAGAATTATGCAGTTCTTACCATCGATATTACCTATGATGTTCATGATCTCACTCTTATTAGGTTCAGGCCTTCTCTTATCCACGATGGCTATTGGGCAATCGAGAAGTTCAGCCATATTCCTCGCACGGGTAACGCTGCCGTGGTCAGGAGAAACCACCACAACATCCTCTAGGTTTTTCTCCTTAAAGTATTTTGCGAGAATAGGCATTCCTACAAGGTGATCCACAGGAATGTCGAAATATCCCTGAATTTGGTTTGCATGAAGATCCATTGTAACCACCCGATCTGCACCTGCAGCGACTATTAGATTTGCAACGAGCTTAGATGTGATCGGATCCCTCGCTTTTGCCTTTCTGTCCTGGCGAGCATAGCCGTAATATGGAATTACCGCATTTATTCTGCCTGCCGAAGCCCTCTTCATGGCATCAATCATGATCAAAAGTTCCATCAAGTTGTCATTTACGGGATCACAGGTGGGTTGAACGATATACACATCAACTCCTCGAACGGATTCCCATAGGTTCAAAGAAATCTCACCATCGCTGAACTGGGCGACCTCGCACTTTCCAACGGGCTTTCCCATAATGGAAGCGATTTCCTCCGCTAGAAGTGGATGAGCATTGCCGGTAAAAATCTTGTACTCTGAGAATGAGCCACTCTTCATTAATACTACCTCGTCTTTCTTAAAATACTTTTCCAAACACTTTTCTGATCAGTTTCTTTTATTTTACAGTTTTAAATCTAATCTTTATTAAATTGTTAAATCCAAGCTCTGTAATGCTCAAAATCATGCCTTACTTATCGTTCTTCCTGTAAAGGCCTCGCTCTTTGGCCCAACCCTCAATCACCTTCTGCTTCGATCTGCCCACACAGAGGGAGTCCTCCGGCACATTCTTGGTAACCGTGGTTCCTGCGGCTATGTATGCACCCTTCCCCACAGTCACAGGGGATACTATGTTGGTGTTGCAACCCACAAAAGCTCCATCCTCAATGGTGCTCCTATGTTTGTTCTTCCCATCGTAATTCACAAAAACCACACCACACCCTAGGTTGATGTTCTCTCCCAGGTCTGAATCTCCGATGTAAGTCAGGTGGCTCGCCTTGGTTCCATCTCCCATGGATGAATTCTTAACCTCAACAAAATCCCCAATTTTGCAATTCTTTCCGACTCTGCTACCCGGCCTAATATATGCGAAGGGTCCCACTGAAGTTCCCTCATCAACAGAGCTTTCCAGTATCACCGAAGACATTACCTTCACTTCCGAGCACAAAACACTTTCCTCTATTCGGCTGTTTTGGCCTATGATGCAGTTCTCTCCGATTGAGGTTTTCCCTTTAATCTGAACGCAGGGTTCTACGATGGTGCCGGCGCCAATCTTCACTTCCGGATCGATCCAGACTGTATCTATGTCTAGGAATTCTACTCCTGCTTCCATATGAGAAATTATTCTCTTACGGTTTTCGTCCTTCTTATCTAAGTATTCTTCGTACTTCATTGATCTCTTGTATTCCTTATCGTTTTTGCTTCTTCTAATTATATAATCCTTAATAGCTGTTCCTATGCGCTCTAATCAATTAGACTGGCTATTTATCAGACCCGCTAATTGTGGATTCGTTTTTACTTTAAAATCATGTCGCCGATTTTAAAGACATCCCCTGCGCCCATTGTGATGACAAGGTCCCCGGACTCAGCTTCCTTACAGACGGTGTCTGCAATTTCCTGAAAATCTTTGATATATCGCACATCCTTATCCGGATGGGTTTCCTTGATTCTGTCTGCAAGTTTATCAGAAGAAATCTTATATATATTCTTCTCCCTAGCTGCATAAATATCCGTGAGTATTAATACATCCGTCTTTTCAAAGGCTTCAGCGAAATCATCGAACAAGGCAAGTGTCCTAGTATATGTATGTGGCTGAAAAATAGTCCATGTTCGCCCGTGTGGCAGCTTGGTGGCAGCATCAAGGGTTGCCTTAATCTCCGTAGGATGATGTGCATAGTCGTCGATTATCTTAACATCTTTTCCTGTTAAACCTTTGATGTCAAACCTTCTCTGAGTTCCTGTGAAGCCCTTCATATTTTCGATTATTGTTTCCGGCAGAACCCCAAGCTCATGACAGCACGCAAAGGCCGCTGTGGCATTTAGGATATTGTGCTCTCCGGGCATGGATAGCTGCATCTCCCCAAGATTCTCTCCATCTTTAAAAATATGAAAATGAGGCATTCCATCCTTTGTAAAGTTCACATCTCTAATAGAGTATGTGCTACCTTGGGCATACCCGTATGTTATGGCGTTTGGAACATCTTCAAGTACCTGGTTTACGAAAGGGTTGGCATCGTAGGCTATAATCATTCCGTTCGCCGGCAACTGTCTGGTGAAGGCCTTGAATGACCTAACGATGTGCTCAATATCCTTAAAATAGTCCATGTGGTCGGAATCGATGTTCAGGATTACCTCAATTCTCGGTCTAAGCTCTAAGAAGCTGTCCCTGTATTCGCAGGCCTCCGTAACAAAATACTGGCTTCTTCCGACTTTTACGTTTCCGCCGATTTCTCTAAGTGTTCCACCCACAAGAATCGTAGGGTCAAGCCCAGCTTTCTCCAAAATCAAAGAAACCATAGAAGTTGTTGTGGTCTTTCCGTGGGTTCCACTTATTGCAATGGAGTCTTTGAACTCATTCATTAGAACCCCAAGTATCTCTGCCCTGGTGTACATAGGAATATCAAGTTCCTTGGCTCTTACGATCTCCGGATTCTCGTCTGCAATGGCTGCAGAATAGATAATAAGATCTGCCCCTTCCACATTTTCCTTTCTATGGTCTAAATATATGGTTGCCCCTTCTTTTCGAAGACGCTTGATAATATCGTTTTCGTTCATATCGGATCCGGAAACCTTATCTCCCCTTGCCAGAAGAATAGAAGCTATTGCAGAAACTCCAACCCCTCCAATTCCGATACAGTGAATATTCTTATAGTCAGATAGTCTAATGTCAGTCAATTTCTTCCTCCAAAACTTGTGTCTTGATAGAACTATTATAGCATATAAACCGGTCCTGTTTCCATTATTTTAATTTGTTTTTACTTATTTGGTAGTTCAACTTAATATTGATAGTTAGACTTGACAATTGTCTTAGGAGAATAAATCATGTTGACAAAATTCTCATAGTTATTCTATGATACCACTAGAGAAAATTCCTGAATGCTTAAAACAATTTGTCAGATAATTTTTTTCTGCAGTAGTTTTTGGAAAGGCTAAATTGGAATTTAAAAGAATTGATGAGCTGCCAAAGGAGGTGCACATTGAAAAGATCCATCAGAATAGCCGCCATGCTTCAAGAGCTGTCAGGCAGGCCAAGTGTTTTGTTTAATCTGCAACATTTCTGCGATATATACGAGATTTCAAAGGCTACTGTCAGCGAAGATATTTCCCTTGCAGCTCTTGCGTTATCAGAATCAGATCAGGGAGAAATCGTCACTATCCCAGGTCCCGCCGGTGGAGTTAAATTCGTTCCAACGATATCTGAGGAAAAAGCAAAAGAGGTTCAGGTCAGATTCTGTGAAAGGTTAAATGATTCCGGGAGAATTCTCGGAGGAGGCTTTCTTTACACTTCTGATATAATGTACGATGTTGCCTTTGTCAGAGATCTTGCAAGAATATTTGTAACGAAATTCAAATCCCTTGAAGCTAATTACGTTGCCACGGTGGAAACCAAAGGTATACCCCTTGCTTCCATGGTGGCCTACATGTTGAACTTGCCCCTTGTGATAATTAGAAGAGAACCTAAGTTTTCAGAAGGATCCACAGTGAGTATCAATTATTTCTCCGGGCCGGATCAGAGAGTACAAAAAATGTCTATCGCAAAGCGTGCGGTTACTTTCGGAAGCAAAGCAATAGTCATAGATGATTTCATGCGCGGTGGAGGCAGCATCAAAGGCATTTGGGAGATTTTGGAAGAATTTAACATTGAGGCTGTTGCGACAGGTCTCGCCATAGTAAGTTCAACTCCTACAAAGAAAAAAATTGATTCCTACCTTCATCTTGTAACCCTAAATGATGTGGATGATAGTTCAAAAACAATCGACGTATTACCAAATTTTAGCATTTTTTAACATTATACTTGCATTAAAATCAGGTTGGTATTATACTATATTCAAGTAGAGAGTCTATATGCAAAGAAAGGAATGTGTATTTAAGTGCAAATTACTGATGTTAGAGTACGAAAAATTGCCAGTGAAGGCAGAATGAAGGCTGTCGTTTCAATGACGATTGATAACGTTTTCGTTGTTCACGATATCAAAGTTATCCAGGGAGCGGATCATCTGTTCATTGCCATGCCTAGTAAGAAGGTTGGCACCAAAGGTGAATTCAGAGATATCGCTCATCCCCTTACTTCTGAAACGAGAAATATGATTAAGGATATCATACTAGAAGCCTATGAGAAGGAATTGCAGTCGGAGGATAATAATTCGGAGACCTATGAAGATGCTATCGACGATTCAGAGGACTATGATGATTCTTCGGATTTAACCCTGTAATTCGGTTTAATTCACCAATTAATTTATGGTTAAATTAATCCCACGCAAGTTTGCGTGGGATTTTTACTCATGCTATACCTTTATCTCCTTCCATCTTCCTCTTTTAAACCTTAGACCCGAGAAGGTCATTCTCAACGATTGGTCAATAAATAGTGCTATCCATGCCCCATAAAGACCCAAATCAAGGGTGAAACAAAGTATATATGTCAGGATAGGTCTAAATATTGCTATCACAAAAAGTGAGTAAAGCATTACATAAAAGCTGTCCCCTGCACCCTTCAGCACTCCTGAAAAAACTAACTGCATAAGCTGTGGAAAAGATGCTATCGCCATTATCACGATGATTTGTGCTCCCAGCTCAATAACTCTTTCATCACCAGTATAAAGTTTAATCAATGGATATCTAAACAAAATATACAAAAGGCATGACAGTGCGGCTAAAATCAATCCTATTCGAATTCCTATCTTACCATAGGCTTCTGCCATATCACTACGGTTTTCTCCCAGAGATTGGCCTGTCCTAGAAGCACTGGCATAGCTAAGACCCATTGAAAAAGAGTAGAATATATCACAAAGGTTCATACAAACGTGATGCGTTGCTAGAACAACTACTCCTAGACTTGCAACTATTTTGGTGTATGCAAACATTCCCATTCTTTCAAAGGACTGCTCTCCAAAGGCACTTCCGCCTATTTTTGCAAAACCTTTCATAGTGTTCTTTCTTAAATGCCAATTTCGGTCAGAGACAATGTTAAGTGTTGATTTTTTATCAAGTATAACCCAAAGTAGTATAATTGCAGTTATTATATTTCCCATCATTGTAGCAATTCCTGCTCCCTTGACCTCAAGCCTTGGAAAAAACAAAAGTCCGTATATCAAAAATACATTGAGGACCGTGTTTACAACATTTCCAATTGCGTTTGCCTTAAATACAATTTTGGTGTTTCCAATGCCTATCAGTGCAGCACCCACAACTTGTGAAAAGGCGCCGAACAAAAGTCCGATAACAATGTATCTTCCATATTCTGTTCCGGATGTTATAAGGGATCCTTCTGCACCGGCGAAACTGACAATTTCCGGCAAAAACATGAATGAAGTAAATAAAAATGGAATATAAAATATTATTGTAAGCAAGATGCCTTGCTTCAATATTCCGTTCATTTCATTGATACTGCTTTCCCCTTTTCTTCTGGCAACCATTGCTGTAACCGGGACAGATAATGCTCTAACCGCTACTAACATGGCCATTTTAGGCTGACTCATAATTCCAACTGATGCAAGGGCATTCGCTCCTAGAGAACCCACCATTGCTAAATCTATTGCAAGCATTAAATCCATCAAAAGACCTTGCAATGCAGAAGGCCATGCAATTCTTATATAATCTTCATACGCAGTTTTTGTAGAAGGTACAGTTCCAAAACTTTTATCTTTTGGCAAGATATATTCTATTGAAAAAAACTTCATAAAAGCTTTGTAAAGCCGCATCTAATTACTCCTTTTTAATATTGTGTGTATTATTTTGTGTATTTTTAAAGTCTAGTTCTGTATCAAGTGACAAGCAACTTTATGATCTTCCTCGATTTCTTTTAGTTTAGGTCTTTTTTCCAAGCAGATAGGCTTGCAATGCTTACACCTGTTCTGAAAGGGGCATCCTAAAGGAACGTCAAGAGGACTGGGTGCGTCAGCTTCTAGAGGCTTTATAGGTTTAGAGAAATCCATATTCATGTCAAAAACCGCCGATATTAGGGCTTGAGTATATGGGTGCTTTGAAGAGGTTAGTATTTTGTCACCTGGTATTTCTTCCACAATCATACCCAAATACATAACTGCAACATGATGAGCAATGCTTTGAACCAATGCTATATCATGGCATATAAATCCTATGGTAATGTTGTGTTCTCTTTGTAATTTGGTTATAAGTTCAATGATGCTTTTCTGAACAGAAACATCAAGGGCACTTGTAGCCTCATCCATAATTACTATTTCCGGATTTAAGGCCAACGCTCTTGCGATTGCAACTCTCTGTCTTTCTCCTCCGCTCAGATTGTGAGGATATCTATCCGAATAGCTTTCCGGAAGCTCAACCATCTTTAACAACCTAGCTACACTCTCCTGCTTCTCACTTTTTTTAATCCTTTTGAAATTAATCAAAGGTTCAGATATGATATCTCTCACTTTCATTTTGGGATTAAATGAAGATGTGGGATCTTGAAAAACCATTTGGATATGCTGACGATTTAGACGCTTTTCTTCACCCTTTAGTTTTGTAATATCTCTTCCCTTAAAAACTATCTCCCCGTTTGTTGGTTTATCTAAGGATACAAGCATCCGCATTAAAGTGCTTTTTCCACAACCGGATTCTCCAACTAAGCCTAAGGTTTTACCCCTATATAGCTTCATGTTTATATCATCATTAGCAATAAGTGTATGTCCATCAGATGTCTGAAAATATCGGCTTATATGCTTGGCCTCTAAAACTACCTCTTTTTCACTATACATACCTTTCGCCCCCTAAAGATGGTACTGAAGAAAGTAGTTCATTTGTATATTCGTTTTCAGATTTAGATATAATATAGTTCCTGTCTCCTTCATCCACTATTCTTCCTTTTTTCATTACGATAATATAATCTGACATGTATGCAGCAACTCCGATATTGTGTGTAACCATAATTATAGAAGTTCCATACACATCTCTAAGTTCCATCATCTGTCTTACTATCTGCGCTTGGGTAGTTACATCTAGAGCTGAGGTTGGTTCATCTGCCAAGAGTAATTCTGGACGATAAGTCATGCTCATAGCGATACCGACTCTCTGCCTCATTCCACCTGAAAGCTGAAATGGATATGACTTGGCGACATTTTCAGGGCTAGGCAGATGCATTTGTCTCAGCATTTCTAAAACCTTTAATCGTGCATCTTTTTTGCTGATATTCTCATGAGTCCTTATGTATTCAGTAAATACGCTATCGATTCTTTTGGTTGGATTCATCATCGCTCCGCTGTCTTGAAAAATCATTGACATCTTTGTTCCCCTAGCATTTTCCCATTGTTCACTATCATATTCGAGCAAAGACTCCCCTTCTAAAAGAACATCTCCGTGGGAAATATCTCCACCTTTGGGTAACAAGCCAAAGATGGCTCTTATCACGGAAGTTTTTCCACTGCCGGACTCCCCAACAATGCTGATTATCTGACCCTTTTTGATGCTTAAGTTGAAACTTTTGACTACAGGAACTCCTCCGTATGATATATTTAAATTTTGTACATCCAACATAACAATCTCCTATTTTAATTTAGGGTCTAATATGTCTCTTATAGAATCTCCCAACATATTAAAAACTACAACTACGATAAAAATTGCTAATCCAGGAAAGATCATTAACCATGGAGCAGATTGGATTGATGCCCTCCCTTCGTTAAGCATAAAACCCCATTCAGGTGTAGGAGGTTTGGCACCGAAGCCTAGAAATGATAGGGCTGAAATTTCAAGCATCATAGCTCCAATATCTGTAGCTGCGGTAATGATTAGTGTGGGTAATGCATTGGGTATCATATATTTAATCAGCATATAAGGTGTTTTGGAACCGGTAATTATTGCCGCAGATACATAATCCCTATCTCTTATCTTTAAAACGAGAGCTCTTGCTAGTCTAGCATATTTAGTCCAGTTGACTATGACAATAGCAATAATCGCATTCCTCATGCTGGCGCCCATTATCCCGGCCACCGCTAGAGCTAAAACTAGTCCGGGAAAAGCTAGCATCATATCGGAAATTCTCATAATCACTGAATCTACAAATCCCCTGAAATAGCCCGCGATAATTCCCAGTATAGAACCTACCAAAAATATTAGCCCCACTACACCAAATGTAGCTATTAAAGATGCTCTGGATCCATATATTACCCTTGCAAAAATATCCCTTCCGACTTTATCTGTCCCAAAAATATGTTCACTGGACGGCTCCTGCAAAGCATCTGATATATTCCCATGCAGTGGGTCTACTCCCCCTGAAAAAACCGGAGCAAAAATAGCTATCATTATTATCAGCACAGCCAAAAACAAAAAAAACGTAAACTGTCTATTTGATTTTAAAAAACTCAGTATTTTGTTCATATTCACCCCTTAAGTCTAATGCGCGGATCAACATATATGTACGATATATCCACAATCAAGTTTACGAACATATATATCAAAGTCATCCACAACACATATCCTTGTATTAGGTTGTAGTCGCTGGAAGTAATTGCTGACACAGCCAAATTACCAAGCCCCGGATAAGAAAATATAACTTCAACAACTGCTGTTCCACCTAATAAGCTACCGATTGATAAACCTAGAATTGTTACCAATGGTAATAAAGCATTGGGAAAAACATTAGTCCAAATTATCCGGGATTTTTTGATGCCACGAGCTATAGCTCCTACCACATAGTCCTGATTTAATTCTTCCAGCATAGCCGTTCTAACCTGTCTTGTGTATTTGGCAGACATTGCAATGGCCAAGGTTAGAGCAGGCAGAAAAAGACTTTGAAAATCACCAAGTGCACTGATAACCGGAAAAATTCTTAGCTTTACACAAAATATCAGCATGAGCAATAATCCGACCCAGAAGTTAGGCATTGAACATCCAAAGAAAGTTACACCCCTAATTAGATAATCAACTATAGTATCTTTTTTTATTGCTGAAGCCACGCCTAACGGTACAGCTATTATTATCATCATAATCAGGGATAATCCTGCCAGTTTGAGTGTAGGAATAACTCTTTCGCTAAGCAACTCCATGACAGGCTTATTCAAAGAATAAGATTTTCCAAAATCCCCTTTTAGGCAGTTCCCTGCCCACCTAACATACTGTTGTAAAAATGGATCATTTAGGCCTAACTCTTCCCTAGTTTCCTGTATCATTTCTTCCGAAGGCATTACACCGGTTGCCGTATACATATTTCTTACAGGATCTCCGGGTGATAAATATGTCAACAGAAAAGTAATGAAGCTGATACCAATCAAAACTATTATTATTTGAAGCAAACGAATGCCTACCTGTCTTTTGTTCAATCTTTCTCACTACCTCTCGATAAAAGTTCTCCCCTCACAAAAATCCTGCGAAGGGAGATTATAAAATTAACTTGCTATTTTGCCGGAGTAATCTCTGTAGTTATCCAATAATAATCAGCAGTATGAATCTTTGCATTTGCAACCTTCTTTGAATAAATCATAGAAGAGTTGTAATACCCGTCTATGATTGCAACCGCATCATCTACCAGAATCTGTTGCATTTTGAAAATTAACTCTTCACGTTTCTTGGTATCCATTTCTTTTTTCAAATCTTCATAAAGAGCATCATATTCTTTGTTTGAGTAACCGCAGTATGATGTATCTGTAGCCCAGTTTGCCATATAAGCAAACGGATCTCCGGTTCCAACTGTTATCCAGTTATTATTGTTGAAATCGTAATCACCCGCAGCGAGTTTGCTCCACTGATCATCAGATGAGCCATAATCAGCTGTACATCCTATCCCTATTTCTTTCAGATATTGGATATGGGCGTTAGAAAAATCATTCAATAACCTGTTTTCGTAGGAAACATATTTAAGATCGATATTTTTACCATCAATCTCTCTAATTCCGTCATTGTTGGTATCTACAATTCCTGCATCATCTAATATTTTCTTTGCATTCTTAGGATCATACCTATAAGGGTTCTTAAGCTTGTCATAGCCATAATTCAGTGTGGATGGAAGAACTGAAAATCCCGGAGTGTATAGTCCACCAATGGTTTTTGACTTACAAATAGCCTCGTAATCTATTCCCATCAATATTGCCTGCCTTAGAGCTTTGTTGCTTAACACACCTTTAAAATTCATCCAAGAGAATCCGCAACGAACACCTGATGCAATATCAACTGTAAAATCATCGTTTTTCTGGAATTCTTTGATGTCCGAAACATTTGTAATGTTTTCAACCAAATCCACCTGTCCACTCTTTAGAGCCATGGTTTTTGCAGAAGCATCTCCCATGAACATTATTTTGATCTTATCATATGGAACATCTTCTCTATAGTTGGTGTTCTTTTCCATATCGTATCCGACACCTACTCCATTAAATGATTTTATTTTGTACGGTCCTGTTCCTATAACGCCGTTATCAAAGTCTTTAGTATGTTCTACATCAATAATTGCCATTGTAGGATGTGCAAGCTGTCCCGGAAGATTGGCATACGGCTTGGATGTTTCAATTGTTAAGGTATTTGCATCATCATCAGCAGTAATTTTAGCTGCAAATTCCAAATATTTTTCAGGTTTTGCCGATCCGGATGGACCATTCTTCTTCAGGTATTCAAATGTTTCTTTTACTTTTGTCGGTGTTAGAGGATCTCCATCAGAGAATTTGATACCTTTCTTTAGAGTTATCACCCAATTTGTATGCTCATCGTTTACTTTGTAGCTTTCTGCAAGCCAGGGTTCTACTTCCATATTATCGTTGAACTTAAAAAGACCCTCTGTAATACCAAAGCGCATAGCATTCCACCCACCGTTTTCATCAGTAACGCTATTTACAACACCATCTGTGTACATCTGGCAACCGAAATTTAGAACTTTTTCAGACTTCTTGTCTCCATCCTCTTTGTTACCGCAACCTGTAAACATAATTGCAAGCATCACAGCTACTAAACTCAGTGACAAAATTCTTTTCATAGTAAGATTCCTTTCTTAGTTTAAATTACACTCCTTCCGTTGGACAAAAAAGACGGACTTCATGCGTCCGTCTCAAATCTTAAATCTCATAATTTATTAATAAAAATACGAATACCGCAAAGCATTCATACAGCAAAATTATACTTAGATCTAGATTTTCTCGTCTTCCGCAAGAATCTATCAAAGAAGTAAGTAGGTCTCCTGGCTCGAGCTTTAACATACCGAACGCCTTCCCAAGAACAAATCTCAGTGGCAAATGTTCAGAACTAGCTCTTACAGTGACGGGATCGCTTCAGACTCTAACTGAATTCCCTTTTAATCAAAATATTGAGCTTACTTCCTTCAGCATAGTGCTGAATATGTATAAACTAAATTACCATAACTTATTCATATTGTCAATAAAAAAACATTAAACAGCTAACAGCT